>NZ_JAUMKF010000003.1:0-319370 GCF_030519405.1 Bacillus sp. C28GYM-DRY-1 | reverse complement strand
GTTCACGCTGATCTTTTGAGTGTTTGGACAACATGGTAAAACCTCCAAAATCTAGATTCACTCATATTTTAACAAAAAAAGCGTGTCGATGAAGCCACTTATTGTGACTTTGTCGACACGCTGAAATCCTTATACATTATCTTGTATAAGGATTTTTTTTGTGATTTTGAATGCTGCGAAAGAAATAAGCATATTCTTTCCGAAGCTCAGAAATCGTCATTTTGTTCATGACTTCTTTATTATAAACTCCAATTTGCCAGAGCTTTTCAGAATAATGGCTTCGTTCTTTTTCTAAAGCAGATTTCAATAAATTACTCATAGCGTCCTCCTTCATTTTGAGGTATCCTATATACAAGATACTCTTTTTAAATGAACGTGGTATGAATCTAATGTAAAGAATTTATGTCTACGAAGATTTTCGGTATAATCCGTTTTGAACCGATCTTAATAATTGAAAAGCATGTTCTCCGGCAAGCTGCATAAACGTCTCCAACATTTCATCACGCTTGATATCCAACTCTATAATTTCTTTTGCCAGCGAGACCGCTTTTTCTTCTTCCTCCATGATTATCCTTCCTCCTCAGTTATTCGTTACATATAAGATAAAACGTGATTGTGTGTTACGCATTATTCTTGTTAATTTTTCTTCCGTGTTTTTTCAAAAATCTTCTATTTGATGTTAGAAAATATGACAAGCGTCAGGTTTTTTCGCTTTGCTTTTTATATACTATTATCAAAAGACATCCAGGGGTGGAAAAATGGCCACAGAAGATCATTCTTATAAAGACAAAAAAGTGATTTCAATCGGGATTGTGAGTGAATTGACAGGATTGTCCGTAAGACAGATCAGGTATTATGAGGAACGAAAGCTCATTTATCCGCAGCGTTCATCAAGGGGAACGAGAAAATATTCTTTTGCTGATGTGGAACGGCTGATGGATATTGCCAATAAGCGTGAAGACGGCGTACAGACGGCAGAGATTTTAAAGGATATGCGCAAAAAAGAGCAAATGTTAAAAAACGATCCGCAAGTGCGGAAAAAAATGCTGGAGGGGCAGCTTAATGCTCACTTTCGGTACAAAAACCGTTAAATGAAAAAGTCCGACTCGCTATTGAGACGGACTTTTATTATTTTATAATGAGTGTATGAATGCAGTGGCAATGCCAAAGTAAATTATTAAAGACAAAATATCGCATAACGTTGTAATCAGCGGTCCAGAAGCGATCGCCGGGTCTACTTTTAGCTTATGCAAAATAATAGGGATAATTGTACCTGACATCGTGCCGATAATTAAAGTGAAGAACAGTGAAGAAGCGACAACAAATCCCAGCACCGCGTCCCCCTGCCATAAAATAGAAATGATTGCAATTAGCACTGAACAAACCGCTCCGATATAAATACTTGTTCTGAATTCCCGGAAAATCAGGCGCATAATCGTTTTTTTGTTCAATTCTTCTTTAGACAACCCTCGGATGACAACCGCAAGAGATTGTGTTCCTGTATTTCCTGTCATCCCTGTCACCATCGGCATGAAAAACGCCAGCGCAACAACCTGCTGCAGCGCATCTTCAAAATTACTGATAATGCTCCCAGAAATCAGTCCGATAAACAAGAGTAAAATCAGCCATGGCAGGCGCCGATACGCCGCCACGTATGCCTTTGTGTCAAAGGTGATGTCTTTACCTGAAGCGGCAAATTTTTCGTAGTCCTCATCAGCTTCCCGAATGACGACGTCGATAATATCATCGACCGTTACAATACCGACAAGCACGTTGTTTTCTTCCACAACCGGGATGGCCAAGAAATCGTAACGTTCAATCAGGCGGGCAACCTCCTCCTGATCCTGAAGAGCGTCTGCTGATATGACGCGGGTAAACATTAGATCCTGCACCTTTTCTTCAGGCTCGCCCAGTATTAAATCTCGGTAGGAAAGTACGCCAACCAGCTGTTTGCTTTCATTGATGACGTATAAGTAGTTGATCGATTCAGCTATTTCAGCAAAGCTTTTCAATTTGACGACCGCGTCTTTTACCGAATAATGCTGAGGAATCCATACATACCGGTTTGTCATCATGCGCCCCGCTGTGTCAGCCGGATAATTCATCAAGAGCTGTACAGCTTTTGACTCTGACGCTTCCATGCTGGACAAAAGCTGTTCCTTCAGTTCCTCATTCATTTCTTCTAGCAATTGAGCGAGATCATCGTTGTCCATTTTGTTCATCGCAAGTGTTGCTTTTGTTTTTCCAACTTTATTTAAGACGGCAAGCTGGTATTCGCGTTCCAGCTCCCCAATCATATCAGTGATATCATCTACAGTTAAATATGATAAATAGCGGGCGCGGTGTTTTTCTGGCATTTCCTTAAAAATAAATGCCATATCATAGGGCTGAAGCTCATCAATAACGCTTCTGAAATCCTTAATTTTCCCGTCTCGCAATAAAATAATAATGCGTAAAATGAGTTCGTCATAGGTCATGTTTTGAATCATCGGGACTCGTACCTCCTCTACGGAGACGTGCCGGCCTCGCCTGAAGGTGCGGCAGATCGTCTCCTCATCGTGTAATCAATTGTCTTGCTGTCATAGTATATGGGTACCTCTTCAGATTGACTCGAATGGGGAGAATCCATACTCCGCACCTCCTTTAATCAGTTTCGTTTTCAAGGCATAAAAAAAGCCTTCGGGATTGAAGGAGAAAGAAGCACGGCAAAAAAGCGTGCGAGCGCCTTCAGTCGTAGAGCTTTAGCACTGTATGGCATAGGATTTAATCATCCAGCTGCGTTAAAAATCACCTTATGTCGATGATTTCTGTTGACCCATTGGCGTCTTTGGACATTTTTGGGCAGCAGCGTATCTCCATACAGGAGCCTCACCTAACGAAGTTCTTAATTGAATTGACACACTGAGATTACAGAAAAAAACAAGCTGTGTCAACAAAAAAAAGTAATTAATGTGTTTTGTTTTCATCACATTTACGGAACAAAACAAGGGCCTAAGCCCTTATTCTGTTGTTTGCGTCTCATCATCTTCAGAGAGCAAATGATATGTTTCATGAAGAAATAAAGCGTACTCTCCTTCCTTCGTCGGATGAGGGACGTATTCAGCCTGATTGATGTATTGCTCCTCTTTCTTTTCCATGCGTTTTTCGCCTCCTTTTCTACTTAGATTGTCCAAAAGAAGGCTTTCTTATCATGAAAAACCCCCGCTGCTAACGGGGGTTCCAGATTGTAGACAAAGTCCTAAAACGCTTTTTTGTTTTAGGATTTTGTCATCTTTTCAGCATGATTGAAAACCCTTGAAGTCTAGGAAGGACGAGCATTGGAGCGAATTATGATTCGTGAGCACCAACGCGCAGGACTGACAACGAATGCGACGGTTTGCGGACACGCTGAATGATTAGTCTTCTATATCCTGCTTAACGATCCGTCCATCCTTTGCGGAAATGTCAAATTCCGTCTCAATGCCTTGTTTCGTTTGGATCTCAATTTCGTAGATGTAAGCGCTGTCGGTCTGGCGTTTTTTTCCTCACCTTCCACAATTAATAGGTTCCCTTTTTTTCCAAATCCGACCATCCTCTCCTGTCCCTATATGAAAAAAATGATTTCATTGTTTACAAAATGATTGTTATCATCTATTATGATGTCAAAATAAAAAATTGTATATGGAAAGCACTAGGGGTGCTGTTTTTGGCTGAGATAAAGCGTGCAAACACGCGCTTTGATCCCTTATGACCCGATCTGGATAATACCAGCGTGGGGAAGTGCAGGTTGACCGAATGGTGTATTTTTTTGTGCGCTTAATCGATCTATGACTGCATATTCCCTTAGAATATGCAGTTTTTTATTTTACTAAAAAACAGGAGGTCGGAGAAATGGATCATATTTGTGGTACAAGCAGAATCGCCGGTTTTCGGTTCTCTTTATACCCGATGACGGATGATTTTATCAGTGTGATCAAGTCAGCGCTGAAAAAAACTGACACATCTAAGGTTTGGACGAAAACAGATCATATCAGCACGGCCTTGCGCGGATCGATTGATCATGTATTCGATGCTGCCAAAGCCATTTACCTTTATGCGGCGAACAGCGAAAAACACATCGTCATGAATGGCACGTTTTCCATCGGATGCCCGGGCGATACACAGGGAGATACATATCTTTCCGCAAGCAATAAGCGTGTCAATGAAGATGCCGTCCGAAGCCTAAACGCAGAAGCCCCTTGCCAATTTGCGCTTTATCCGATGAATGAGCCGGATTATATGGGCCTTATCATGGAAGCTCTCGATATTGCTAAAGCAGAAGGCACCTTCGTACAAGGCATCCATTATGCGAGTGAGCTTGACGGGGATGCGCATGACGTGTTCAGAACACTGGAGGCCGTTTTCCGCATGGCTGAACAGCAAACAAAACACGTAACCATGACTGTGAATCTCTCGGCTAACAGTCCATCAAGAAAAAAACAGAAAGCAGGGATAAAATGAAAAGCTGGAAAGTAAAAGAAATTGTCATTATGTCCGTTATCAGTATCGTTTTTGCCGTTGTTTATTTATTATTCACGCATTTCGGAAACGTACTTGCAGGTATGTTTGGGCCAATCGCCTATGAACCGATTTACGGCATTTGGTTTATCGTTTCTGTCATCGCCGCGTACATTATTCGAAAACCAGGTGCGGCGCTTGTTTCTGAAATCATTGCCGCTCTCGTTGAGTGCCTGCTGGGAAATCCGTCTGGCCCGATGGTCATCGTCATCGGCATTGTTCAAGGCCTCGGGGCTGAGGCTGTATTTCTCGCGACGCGCTGGAAGGTATACTCTCTTCCTGTCCTTCTGCTGGCAGGAATGGGATCTTCAGTAGCCAGCTTTTTCTATGATCTCTTTGTTTCTGGCTATGGTGCCTATTCACCAGGTTATCTTCTTATTATGCTTGTGATCCGTCTGATTTCCGGCGCGTTGCTTGCCGGGCTGCTCGGAAAAGCAATCAGTGACTCTCTTGCTTATACGGGTGTGTTAAACGGAATGGCACTCGGAAAGGAACTGAAAAAGAAACGGAAGCGGGCATCAGAACATGCAAGCCTTTAATGAGCTCCTGACGGTTGACCAGCTCAGCTTCTCTTATGAAGAAGACGAGAAACCGGTGTTTCAAAACATTTCGTTTACGCTGCAAAAAGGGGAATGCGCTTTACTGCTAGGGCCGAGCGGGTGCGGAAAAAGCTCCCTCGCCCTTTGTTTAAACGGTCTTTACCCGGAGGCTTGCGACGGCATACAGTCCGGTCATGTATTTTTATTTCAAAAGCCGGTCACTGGCGCTGAAACCTCCGAAACGATTGCTCAGCATGCCGGGGTGGTCTTTCAGGACCCGGATCAGCAGTTTTGCATGCTGACGGTTGAGGACGAAATTGCTTTTGGGCTGGAAAATTTGCAGGTTCCGAGAGAAGAGATGACGGAGAAAATTGATGCCGTATTAGAAAAATTGCGTATCAGCCATTTAAAAGAAAAAACAATATCAGCACTGTCAGGAGGACAAAAGCAGAAAGTGGCTCTTGCCTGTATTTTGGCGATGGAGCCTGAGCTTATTATGTTAGATGAGCCAACTTCTTTGTTAGATCCCTATTCAGCTCGGGAATTCGTTCACATGATGAAAGATCTTCAGCAAGAAAAAGGCTTCAGTCTCCTCGTCATTGAGCACCAGCTTGATGAATGGACGCCTTGGATTGAGAGAACAATCGTGCTGGACAAAGCAGGCAAGAAAGTGCTCGATGGCCGGACGAAAGATCTATTTCAGCACGAAGCGAAGACCTTAAAGCAAATGGGGATCGCGATTCCAAAAGTGTGTGACCTGCAGGAAAAACGCCGTATGCCGTTTACATTATCAAAGGAAACGCTTTTCAAGGAACCCTTTCCTGCCCGGCATGCTGAAAAGAAAGAAGCTCCTTCTGGAAAACGTGTGCTTGATGTCAGCAGCCTTTCGTTCACGAGAGGACAGCAGACAATTTTTAAAGACATCAGCTTTTCATTGCGCGAAGGCTCTTTGACCGCGCTTGTCGGCCCGAACGGCACCGGAAAATCAACACTCTTATCCGTCCTTGCGCGTCTGATGAAGGCGCAAAGCGGAAAGATTCTTCTATATGATAAACCGCTGCACTCATATAAAGAAACTGAACTGCGGAAACGAATGGGATTTGTTTTTCAAAACCCGGAGCATCAGTTCGTCGCTGGCACAGTATATGACGAGCTGTTGTTCGGCCAAAAAGTAAATGCTGAAACTGTGAAAAAAGCGCAGCATCTGCTGCATCGTTTCGGTCTTGCGCATTTGGCTGATCATCATCCGTTTGCAATCAGCCAAGGGCAAAAACGGCGCCTGAGCGTCGCTACCATGCTCATGCATGACGTAAAGGTTTTATTATTAGACGAACCAACCTTTGGCCAGGACGCCCGCACGGCGGCTGAATGCATGGACATGATTCAGCGGATTAAGCAAGAAGGCACCGCTGTCCTCATGATTACACATGATATGGAGCTTGTCTCTTCGTATGCCGACAGCGTGCTTGTGCTTCACGATACGGACCTGGTTTTTGACGGATCTCCAGCGCAGTTATTTTCTCAGGAAACAGGGCTTGTCCAAAAAGCAAAGCTCACCCTTCCCCTTCTATATGAATGGATGGCATATCAAGAGGAGGTGCGTGATGAAGCAGCCGCTACATCTCATTAATCCGACAGTGAAAGCGGCAGCCATTTTTTGCTGTGTCGTCATGCTGTCGTTTATTTACAATCCTTACACCCCTGCTTGTTTTTATATCATCATTGTTGCGGGTATCCTATTGGCGGCCAAAATTTCATTGAAAAAATGGTTTTTGTTTACGATTCCGTTTTTGATTTTGGCATTCGGTTGCGTATGGACAGCCGCTGTTTTTGGCAAGGTTCCGACAACCCCGGAAAATTTTTTATTTCAAGCCGGCCCTATCTCTATTAACAGCGATAATGTGTCTGTGGGCATCTCTCTCGGGTTTCGGATTTTGTGCTTTTCCGCCTTATCGATGATGTTTGTTTTTACGACTGACCCCATTTTATTTATGCTGAGCCTTGTCCAGCAGTGCAAGCTCTCACCAAAGCTCGCATATGGCGTGATTGCAGGTTTTCGTTTTCTTCCGCTGTTAAAGGATGAGGTCCAGCTGATTCAGCAGGCCCATAAAATCAGAGGAGGAGCGGCAGAGAGCGGCTTCATTGAGAAAATCAGCGCGTTAAAGCGATATACCATCCCGCTTTTGGCAAGCGCCATCAGAAAAGCGGAACGGACAGCGCTGGCGATGGAATCGAAAGGTTTTACAGGAAGCAGAAACCGGACATATTACCGGACACTGACCGTCAACCGGCGTGACTGGCTGTTCTTTTGTCTCGTTCTCTTATTATTCGCAGGATCTTTTCTCGTATCGTTCTGTTTTTCCTCATAAAAAATCCGCTATCGGCGATAGCGGATTTTTTCTTATTGATGATAGTTTAATGCCTGGGCGAGATTGGTTTTTATTGTAATATTCGAAAAATCAATTCCCAGCTGTACAGCTGTTTGCGCAATTTCAGGCCTGATTCCTGACAGGGTTGACCTGACACCGATCAAATTGAGCGCCTCGATCAATTTAAAGATTTGGTGTGCTACCATCGTATCAACCACCACAACACCTGACAGATCGATTAACAGATGCTCCACGCGTCTTTTTGCACAAGCCTGAAGCGTGTTTTCCAGAATAAACTTTGCCCGTTCGGTATCAATGTCACCGACAAGCGGAAGCAGGGCTGTTGATTTGCTCAGGGTAATGACAGGCGAGCTTAATTCTAGTATCATTTCTCTTTGGGCATTTAATTGCTGTTTGGCATTCATTTCAGCATGATCGACGAATGTATAAATGGTAAAATCAAATACTCTTACAATCAAATCTGCCCATTTTTGTTTCTCTCCCGATTCAAACGCCGACTCGTGTTCTTCTGCGAACTTCTCTAAATACTTCGTATATAATCTCCTGTTTCTCATAAACTCCCGAATGACATATTGAACCGGAGTGTCAAGATGCTTTTGATCGTTCGTCAGCTCAATGACCCACTCTTCAAATCCTTCGAGAAACTGTTTTTCCGGCAAAATATACATGTCATTCAGATGACGGTAAAATTCTCTGTCCTGCTCTTTCAATTCTTCCGTTACAGATGCACTATGTAAGGCGTAAATCGAATTCGGATCGCTTTCCTCCATCGTTTCAATCCATTCCTCGGCCATTTGATCAACATGTTCTGAAAAAAATGCGTATAATTTTTCATTCAGTTTCATCACACTGCTCCTTTCCCTTTCCCCAACACTATTATAACTTGACTAACAGCTGAATCCCAGTCATACATTTTAAAGAAGCTATCCAATATTTTGAAAATCACTAATTCTTTTGGTTATATCCTAATTTTTCAAAATGCTTCAAATGGCTCTGTCCGAACGGTTGCTTTTTTCATATAATATAAGGTAACACCCTTGAATCCACTTGAAAGCATAAAAAAGGAGGGCTTTTTTATGAATGGTGAAATCCGCTTGATCCCGTATGTGACGAATGAGCAGATTATGGATGTAAACGAGCTTCCTGAGGGCATTAAAGTGATTAAGGCGCCAGAAATGTGGGCAAAAGGGGTAAAAGGCAAAAATGTGAAAATTGCTGTATTGGATACGGGCTGCGACACAAACCATCCTGATGTAAAGGACCAAATCATCGGCGGAAAGAACTTCACGGATGATGACGGCGGCAAGGAAGATGCGATCTCCGACTACAACGGACATGGCACACATGTCGCTGGAACAATTGCAGCTAACGATTCAAACGGCGGCATTACCGGGGTCGCGCCTGAGGCAAGCCTATTGATTGTGAAGGTTCTTGGCGGTGAAAACGGCAGTGGACAATACGAATGGATTATTAACGGCATCAACTACGCGGTTGAACAAAAAGTCGATATCATCTCAATGTCCCTTGGCGGACCAAGCGATGTGCCAGAGCTGGCCGAAGCAGTGAAAAACGCCGTCAAAAACGGAGTGCTTGTCGTGTGCGCAGCGGGAAATGAGGGTGACGGAGACGAACGCACAGAAGAGCTTTCCTACCCTGCCGCTTATAATGAAGTCATTGCGGTTGGATCCGTTTCCGTAGCACGAGAATTATCAGAATTTTCTAACGCAAATAAAGAGATTGACCTTGTGGCTCCGGGAGAAGATATCTTATCCACTCTCCCTAACAAGAAGTACGGTAAGCTTACCGGCACTTCAATGGCAGCTCCTCATGTCAGCGGAGCGCTTGCTTTAATCAAAAGCTATGAAGAAGAATCATTTCAAAGAAAGCTTTCTGAATCTGAGGTTTATGCACAGCTGATCCGCAGGACACTTCCGCTTAATATTGCTAAAACGCTGGCAGGCAATGGATTCCTGTATTTAACCGCTCCTGATGAGCTGGCAGAAAGAGCAGAGCAATCACATTTGCTGACCCTATAAAATTATTTTTCTTATATAATATAAACCAAATATTGTAAAATAAATTTCAAATTCTATGTTGACAACGAATTTACATTACTGTTAAGATTACCAACAAATGATTTAACTTTTCAAAAAATTAATAACATTTTCTCTTATCGAGAGTTGGGCGAGGGATTGGCCTTTTGACCCCAACAGCAACCGACCGTAATTCCATTGTGAAATGGGGCGCATTGCTTTTCGCGCCGAGACTGATGTCTCATAAGGCACGGTGCTAATTCCATCAGATTGTGTCTGAGAGATGAGAGAGGCAGTGTTTTACGCAGAAAAGCCTCTTTCTCTCATGGGAAAGAGGCTTTTTATTGTGAGAAAACCTCTTAGCAGCCTGTATCCGCGGGTTAACGAGAGTGTTTTACATATAAAGGAGGAGAAACAATGACAACCATCAAAACATCGAATTTAGGATTTCCGAGAATTGGACTGAACAGAGAATGGAAAAAAGCACTTGAAGCGTATTGGAAAGGCAGCACTGATAAAGATACGTTTTTAAAGCAAATCGACGACCTATTTTTATCCGCAGTAAAAACACAAATTGACCAGCAGATTGATGTTGTGCCTGTTTCTGATTTCACACAGTATGACCATGTACTCGACACAGCAGTCAGCTTCAACTGGATTCCGAAACGATTCAGACATTTGACAGATGCTACCGATACATACTTCGCTATCGCCCGCGGAATAAAAGACGCTGTATCCAGTGAAATGACAAAATGGTTTAATACAAATTACCATTACATCGTTCCGGAATATGATGAGAGCATTGAATTCCGACTGACAAGAAACAAACAGCTCGCAGATTACCGCCGGATCAAACAGGAATACGGCGTTGAAACAAAACCTGTGATTGTCGGCCCTTATACGTTCGTCTCGCTTGCTAAAGGCTATGAACCGTCTGAAGCAAAAGCAATTCAAAAACGCCTTGTGCCGCTATATGTACAGCTTTTGAAAGAGCTTGAAGAAGAAGGCGTAAAATGGGTTCAAATCGATGAGCCGGCGCTTGTCACAGCTTCTGCCGAAGATGTCCGAGGCGCAAAAGAATTATTTGAAAGCATGACAAACGAGCTTTCATCCTTGAATGTGCTTTTGCAGACGTATTTTGATTCTGTTGATGCTTATGAAGAGCTGATCTCTTACCCGGTACAGGGAATTGGCCTTGATTTCGTTCACGATAAAGGCAGAAACCTGGAACAGCTGAAAACACACGGATTCCCAACAGATAAAGTGCTGGCAGCAGGCGTCATCGACGGACGCAACATTTGGAAAGCAGATCTTGAAGAACGTCTCGACGCCGTTCTTGATATTCTCAGCATTGCAAAAGTCGATGAACTGTGGATTCAGCCTTCCAGCAGCCTCCTGCATGTTCCGGTAGCGAAGCACCCTGATGAGCATTTGGAGAAGGATCTGCTGAACGGATTATCTTACGCAAAAGAAAAACTAGCCGAGCTGACAGCTTTGAAAGAAGGTTTAGTATCAGGAAAAGCGGCGATCAGCGAACAGATTCAGCGGGCGAAAGCTGATATTCAGGCGCTCAAACAGTTTGCAACTAGCGCAAATTCTGAACAAAAGAAAGAGCTAGAGCAATTAAGCGATAAAGACTTCAAACGCCCCATTCCTTTTGAAGAACGGTTAGCCCTGCAAAATGAATCTCTCGGCCTCCCGCTTTTGCCGACGACTACGATTGGAAGCTTCCCGCAGTCTGCTGAAGTGCGGAGCGCACGCCAAAAATGGCGGAAAAAAGAGTGGTCTGATGAACAGTACCAAGACTTTATCAATGCAGAAACAAAACGATGGATTGATATTCAGGAAGAATTGGAGCTTGATGTGCTTGTGCACGGTGAATTTGAACGGACAGACATGGTCGAATACTTCGGTGAAAAGCTGGCCGGCTTTGCCTTCACAAAATACGCTTGGGTTCAATCATACGGCTCACGCTGTGTCCGCCCGCCAGTCATTTACGGGGATGTTGAATTTATTGAACCGATGACAGTGAAAGACACGGTGTATGCACAGTCCCTGACATCCAAGCATGTAAAAGGAATGCTGACCGGTCCTGTTACAATCTTAAACTGGTCCTTCCCTCGAAACGACATTTCGAGAAAAGAAATCGCCTTCCAAATCGGGCTTGCCCTTCGCAAAGAAGTAAAAGCGCTTGAAGATGCAGGCATTCAAATTATTCAAGTGGATGAACCGGCGCTGCGCGAAGGCCTTCCATTAAAAACCCAAGATTGGGATGAGTATTTGACTTGGGCGGCAGAAGCATTCAGATTAACCACTTCTTCCGTGAAAAACGAGACGCAAATTCATACACATATGTGCTACAGCAACTTCGAAGACATCGTCGATACAATCAATGATCTTGATGCCGATGTGATTACAATTGAACACAGCAGAAGCCACGGAGGATTTTTAGATTATTTAAAAGACCATCCGTATTTGAAAGGGCTCGGCCTTGGTGTATATGACATTCACAGCCCTCGTGTGCCATCAACTGAAGAAATGTACAACATTATCATTGATGCGCTTGCCGTCTGTCCGACTGACCGCTTCTGGGTAAACCCAGACTGCGGATTAAAAACAAGACAGCAGGAAGAAACGGTTGCCGCATTGAAAAACATGGTTGAAGCCGCAAAACAGGCAAGAGCCCGGCAGACACAACTTGTATAAAATAAAAACCATCTGTCTTCGGCAGATGGTTTTTTCTGTTAGAAAGCGGAAATCGGTTTCCGATGCTTCCCGTCCCCTTCTTTTACCATTTTGGCAGCTCCATTTTCACCAAACTCCACAAGGCTCATTGATGTATCATGTATGTAAGCATAATTTCAATATGTCATTAATGCGTCTTCACCGTTTTATTCACTCAATTCAGATGATCAAGGTTGACATTGAGCAGGAGGGGGCACTAACCCCCGACCTCTCCTACCGTGTTGTACGATGGTTTCATCTAACTCAAACGCCTGCTCTGATATCGGTTAGGTAGACCCTTACGCCTTTTTTGTTTGTATTAGTGTCAGTAACTGGACTGGCTGCACAAGGTCTGGTTGTACCCGATGTACCACTCCTCTCATTATTACCGCTTTTCCTTCTTTTTTGTTTTTACAGACTTTGAAGGCCCTGTGGTAGATTCATTGCCTGCTGCGTCAAGAGCTTCTACCCTATAGGTATACTTTGTTCCTGCTGCCAGCCCTGATACTTGATAACTGCTTTCTGTAACAGTAGCAAGTTCAGTTTCATCTTGATATACTTTATAACCGCTAACCTTGTCACTAGCCCCGCTCCAGGTCAAAGTGAGGCCTGTATCCGTTACATTCGAGATTTTTAACTTTCCTTTGGTCCATAAAGGTGTTGTATCTTCTTCAATCACCTCAACACCATCAACGATTAGTTTAATGTCACTGAACGTAATGTCTGCATTTCTAGCTACAAACATTCCTACATAAACGTAATCGGAATCAATACTTGTTAATTTAAAATCAAAACCTCCCGTAATCATAGCTTCATTTCCAAACATAGCAGCATAGCCGTCTGAATTGCTCTCGATATGAAGGTTAACCGTATCTCCTGGGGATATTGGACTCTCAGCCGTTCCACCTTGAGTAAGCACTCCACTCTTCCTCGCAAAGGAATTCCAATACCCTCCATATAACGCTTTTGTCAGCTTCAAAGGTGCTGCTGCAACAAAATCACCCAGAACTGTCGTCATATTCGAATCAATATACATTTCATCTCTGGCCATCAAACCAAAGGATACTTGATCGTTATATTCAAAACTATTCATTTTAGCTTTTGCAGTCAGCTCAAATGTACTGTTTGCAGGAACCTTATAGTAATACATCGCAATTCCATCCGCGTTACTAGCAATTTTCCCCTTATTATTCCTAACAGCGATGTGCATATTTCCATCATCATCGGATTCTAAGGTTTGATTTTCCTTATTTGGACTACCACCAACATTACCAAAAACCGTACCTTTCCAAATTCCATAGTCAGCCCATAACTCACTTTGCGGCAATTTACCTATATAAGATGGTTCCTCGTAACTTGGATTAGAAACGAGTGTATCTGCCTTCGTTGGTGCTTGTGCGACAATTACATGCTCGGCTAGCCCACTTATGCCTAATTCCTTAATCGTCTTGGTGATAAGGTATGCATGATAGGTTGCTCCCCATATATTAGTGTGGGTATTATCTACACTATCCGATTTTGACGATGTCCATGAATGTAGATACAACGTTTCATCCGGACCTAGTTGGTCATATAATTTTTTCGTTAATGTTGTCATATCTACTACGGGGATTTCTAAATCAACGCCTAAATTTCGGATGGCTTGCGCATAATCTCCACCTTCAAATTCTCCAGAATTCTCTGTAATATGAAGATTTGAATTACTCCACTCCCCAGTTGCTGTTCTTCTTACAATTGGGGTAGTCAAGATGACTTGAGTTCCTGCCGCTTGAGCCGGCTTAATATAATTCTCATACAAAGAGTTCGCAAAGGATCCCTGATCCGAATAGGTTCCATTGGGATTTGTATATCTGCCAACTTCATGCTTCTCATCGTTATGCCCAAAACCTATAAATAAGTAATCTCCGCTCTTCATACCGTTTAGTAACGTTTGATACTCAGGATCAGTGGTATAGCTTTTTGAACTTCTTCCTGACAACGCAAGATTTTGTACAGTGAATGAGCCGCCCAAATAGTTTTCGATCCGAGTTCCCCAACCATATCTTGGATAATAGTAGTTATCTGAGAAGGCACTCACGGTGGAATCGCCAACAATCCAAATCGTTGACGCAGGATCAGTCGTTTTTGCTGTTATTTTCACCTTTATGATAACCCCCAGAGCAAAATCGTCTACGGTTCCGTGAACTTTCACCATTCCAACCTTTGTAGTGTCAACCGTATCCCAGGTCACTTCCACATCCTTTTGAGTTCCATCACTGTAGACTGCCGTTACAGTTTGTGGAAGTTCAGCTGGATTTCCTTGAGTTACAGTTATCTCTTCTGGTTGTACGATTGAAGTTATGGTAGGTTGTTCGGATACAGCAGATAGGCTATTAATTAAAGCCTGTGTTTCGTTAGTCCAATAGTTATCTAACTCTTTTGTATAAACGCCTTTTTCATCACGAGTATACACACTTACTTCGCTGCGTGAATTGACTTCAAATTGTATACTGTTCTTATTGTCTACAGCGCCTACTCTTACAGGTGGAATCACGTAG
Organism: Bacillus sp. C28GYM-DRY-1; assembly: GCF_030519405.1. Taxonomy (NCBI): domain Bacteria; kingdom Bacillati; phylum Bacillota; class Bacilli; order Caryophanales; family Bacillaceae; genus Bacillus; species Bacillus sp. C28GYM-DRY-1. Next base: position 304,611 of record NZ_JAUMKF010000003.1, on the reverse strand, counting down.
TCGGAGATGTTAAATCCAAGCTTCTGTATTTCCTTGGCAAGTAAACCACCATTATAAAAACCTCCAATTTTATTGTTGTGAGTTGAGTCTGCAAGGTTCATAATTGCCCTCGCTACAGGGGAGTCTCCATTACTGGCAGCAGGATCATTCTTATACGCCTTTTCATATGAGTCCTTCGTCAAGTCAAACATATTGATGACTTCAACACCCTGCTCTTCACCCAATTGCTCAACAGCTCTTACATAAGCATTATTGGAAGTTGTAATTGTTCCTGTTGTGGTATCCGTTGCATCATGATGAGGCTTAATCGTTCCATCCGAGTTAAAATATTGTCTTGAAACCGGAGTTGCTAGAATAGGTGTTGCACCTGATTTTCTTGCTACATCAATATACTGCTGCAAATACCACTTGAAGGTACCGCTTGTATACGGGTAATACTCTGGGCCATATTTTGAAAGACTTTCAGGCGTTGCTTCTTTTACACCTGGAACGGAAGGATACATACCATTTTTATCGGGTTCTCCCATAGAGACAAATCTGTCTAAGAGGTATCCAGTTTGATTTGCTGCATCATTATGTCCAAACTGAATCAGCAAATAGTCATCAGCTTTAATAGTCGAAGCAATTTTATCAAGACTTCCCTCATTGATAAAGCTTCTTGAGCTTCTACCTCCGTTCGCATAGTTCACAATATGAATTTTATCGTCATTAAAAAAGCTCTGTAAATACTCTCCCCAGCCACCTGAGCCTGATGATGATCCGTACGTCTTAACCGTCGAATCACCTGCTACATAAATATTTACACGCTGTCCATCCGGAATTTCATTGCCTCCACCACCGGATGATCCAGATTTAACCACATTATCAAGCTGAATAGACATCGGTGTGCTCTTTAAACCATTAACGGTTTCTGGTGTAACAACAGCCTTAATATAATAACCTTCATCGGCACTTGTCATTTTATAGGTTTTTGAAATATACGCTGTTGTTGCCTGGATTAACGTCTCCGTTCCATCCGGACTTACCCTATACCACTGGATTAACGAACTGTCGTTTTGGTTATCATTTGGATTATTAAACTCATAACCTAAGCTAATGGTGTTTCCGGTGTGAGGAATGTTCATGTCATCGTCTGATATAAAGAAAGGGTCAATTTTAAATGTTGGGGCTGCATCACTGTCAGCTGTATAGTAAGATGGTGTCCATCCTCCAAGGTAATTCTCAACACTTATCGCAGCTGCTTGTTCATCTGTCAAGACGGACACTCTTCTTTGTGATGTATCAACAGCGGTCCCATTATAAGTCGTGTTGTATTCTGCATAATTTGCATTTTCAGGTTGATTGCCAGACATCTCATGCCAACCGCTAGGATTCATGATATCGCTGGTCTGAAGCTTAGTATTTAAGAAGGTTACTTTTGCCCCTGCTCCCCATGGTCTTCCAAAATAACCTGGTGAAAACAGGTTTTCACTGTCTGCTGTAATTGTACTGTTCCTAAACAGGTACCCATAGGTTGCTGTATCCTTTGCTGCTGTTATATAACCACCTACAGCTTGGTCACTATACCCGGCAAAATGCAGTGTAACATTATCAAATACTACGTTCCCATCACCAAATATATAGTCTGTGTTGCCTTCTATAAAAGAGTTCTTAAAATAACTGCGATTCGCACCTGTAAAAAGGGTGTCCTGACTTCCAAGAAAACGACAGTTCAAAAATTCTGTACGGTCTCCCTCAATAATGATGGCTGCCGCTCTTTCTGTAGCTGCTTTTGACGTCACATCAGTAAAAGACTTTCTTTCTACATTTATAGAGCTTCCAGCTACATTGGCCAACTCCACACCATCTGCTAATTCTTCATCTGTAACATATTTATTGAAAGAATTTTCAAATATGATGTTTTGAGCTTTGAAGTTTTCAGCAGCACTAGTGAGATAAACAGTGCCTCCCCATTTACTGGCGGTATTTTTAGAATACTTATCAAATGCCTTCTCTTCATCATAAAAGCCGTCATCCCCGATGCTGTAATATTTATATCCAATACCGTAATACCACGTAATTTTAACCTGCGTATCGGGGTCATCGGTTGGGTTTGGGTTGGAATTTACAAGGGAAATGTATGGAGTTTCAATTACAAGCTGCTCCCTGTATACTCCTGGCGCAATATGAATGGTAATTCGCTGTTCTTCATTGCTAGGGTTCATTCTGGCCGCTACAGCAAGAGCTTCCTTCACTGTATGATAGTTATGTTCCTTTGAACTGTCACCAACATATAAGTCAGCAACCCAAGCGAGGGGCTCTGGCTCCGTATGATTAACAAACAAAATATCCTTTGTGGTATCCTGTCCACTAATAACTACGTGAGAGCTTGTGCTATCATTCTCAGAACTAACTGCTGAAACGCTGTACGCTCCGTCTCTGAGGTTTACTGTATATCCTCCGTTCGACACTGTCCCGGAATACATGTACCCATCATCAACATTGGTAAATGATATACTTGAAATTTTCTCTGTTGATGATAATCCCTGGAATGCACCTGTTGCCGTATATACTGGTTTTTTAGCAACTGTTATATCTCTAGTAGTGTCAGCGCTTACATGTATGCTGCCACCATCAACAACTTCATAATCATTTACTCCAGAAAGAACGGCTGTATACAGCAGTCCATCCTGAACATCAGCTGTAAAAGTCATATCCTGTGTATTAACTGTAGCTGTAACTGGTGAAGCAAGGCTACCTTCTTCGGGATTAAATTTGATTTGCAACTTACCTACATCATAACTACTGTCAAAGCCCGTAATATCCCCTCTTACTGTGACAAGCCGGTTAGCCACAACATCTAAGCTAATATTTTTTCCCATTGCAATATCAGAAGTTGATGTGCTTACCAACTTGGTTTCATCAGAAAATCTGTATTCCGGGACATCCTTTAGAGTGGCAATATACTCATAATCAGTGGCTAAAACTGCATCAAAGGTATTGTCTGCATTCACATCCACAGTTGTTGTATCACCTGTTGTCTGATTGGTGAACTGAAGTTTATAGCCTGTAGAAATACCACTGCCGTCTAATTTCACAGCGCCACTTACCTTAACTCCAGGAGTTCTAACTACTCTATGGATCCAAGGCTTTCCTCCTGAATTCGCCGAAACATAAATTTGATAAGAGCCGGAATATTGTGCTATGAATTCAACCTTTTGTGCTGTTCTAGAAAATTCAGCGGTACTATCCTGAACTTCCGAAGTATCAGGTATTACGGTTACTTTTGAACCATCTATACTTACCCCTGCGTGAACTAAGTGAATGGTTTCATCTCCATTGCTAGTGCCGCCATAAACTGTAATTTTATCTCCTGCAACAACATGATCCAAAGTTAAAAACCTTCTCTCTGTACCTCCCGTACCATTTGCGTAATAAACGCCGTTTGATTGATATCCATCCTCATAACTGTGCTCTTGATTTTCCCAGCTACCAGAGGAATTATCACCGACAGTCGTGCCATCAGCTTTATAATAGTAAGACCTGTCACTTGTAACTGGATTAGCTACGGTTAAATCACCATAAGAAGTGGTTTCAAATGTACCAGATTTGATGGTAGTTTTCTTGTCAAGGATATCGGGGGTCATATTGTTGTTGTATAATTCCCCTGGCATTTGAATTCCCCCAAAATCCCATACATCGATTTTTCGGCTGTTAGATGTGTCACTGGCTAATGCTACACCACCAATACTGTTTAATGCTAAGGTGAAAAGCGTTGTAAATATAAGGACTTTCCTAAAAGGTTTTTTATACTTACTTTGCATTTTTACACCCCTCTCAATAATTGGGTTTTTTCTTATACATCACACCACCGACTTACTAGGAAATGAAATGGATTCGTCCCCCTTTGCCTTTTTGTCTAACAGCCAGCATTCGCAACTAGAGGGGACATCCCTCAATAATCGAAAAGTGTGTCACCTCCTCTTTCATCTTTTCCTGGTCCGCATAAGTGTTATTATGAAGGTTGACACAATGTCAAAGTCAATGAAGCGCTTACATTTTTGTTATAGGAATACCTAGTAAAATATACTGTATCTCTTGATCCCCTTCTAACACATTGGCAACTACAATCCCAATAATATCACCAGTCACCTGTAAATTGTGATCCTCCAAATATTGAAAAGGTTCATTAAGTAAAAACTTCTTTAAACTATTAGACTTACTGGCTTCGTCAATATTTAACGGTAGCTTGGCCATAGTGAGCAGAGATTTTCGTTTATCATATTTTTCCGTATATTCATTATGTGCTATTTTATATTTTTCTAAATGTGCGCTTTTTATCGCCCAACCTGCATTTAAAATAATATGGTCTTTTTCAACGTCTTCTTTTCGTATTAAGTAAATCCTTTGTAACTCAGGTGATACATTCAAAAATTTTTGTACAGTTGCTAGTCTACTAGGTTCTTTTAAAAGCTGATCCCCACTTTGATAAAGTACATATGACAAATCAACGCAATCTCTGATATAGCAATGGTTTGAGCCATTCGCCTTTTTCATTAGAACCAAATCATCTTTTAATCTATGTCTTAAATTCTTTAAATAGCTAATCCGATTATCAAATTCCTCTATTTTTCTCTCAAATGCAGTTATTAGCCCTGGCAATTCACTGCTCTTCATCCCGTCTATTTCCGGAAGTGTAAAATCATACTTCCGCAATAACTTGAGGTTCATTAACATGATAATATCTTCTTCATGATAATATCGATAATTACTAGTTTCAGATCGTTTCGAAGTAATATAGCCCATTTTTTCGTATCTTCGGATTGTGTTAGTGGAAAAGTCAAGTAGAGCAGCCACCTCACTAATCTTGTATTTCATAACAATCTCTCCTCATAGTTTAGTGCTTAATTATTCAATATTCTGTTTCTAAATCCCCCATCTTTTCGTGTATTTACTGTACGATTCAATACCATTGTTGCTCCACACTAAGAAACCTGCTAGCAAGTATTTTCTTGATCACTTGATGTTCTCGTCATCAAACAACATTGCATGCTTCGTTCTCTTTAAATAGTGTCTTATTTTTCTGCGTACTCTTGAATCTTGATCTTCTCCTTCAGGTTCAACTTGATCTTCCCCGGATTGTTTGAACTCTCAGGAGGTGGTCAAAGTCTTTTGGGTCCATATTTACCCGGGAGTAGAACTTTATCTATGAAAGCGGAGCGATATTTAAGCATATGTAAGTCACATGTTTCTAAAGAGAGAGAGCTCTCAACGTGGACTGAAGAGCGCTTCCGCTTCTCATGGCTTTTAATGGCCTAACCTATCATCTCCTTTCTGTTGAAAATGTCGGAGCCTGACAGCGGAATTCGGGAATTTTCTTTTGTAACTCCCTTACATAAAGGTTTCAAAGTAAGTTGATTACACATAATATTCAGATAATTATTGACAGCGCTTTCACCAAATTACAACGTTGTTAACACAAACCACTTTTTTATCCACTATTTAACTCCATTCTACTTCATTCGCAGCAAACTTATCCAAAAAACACGCCTGGCAATTTAATTTATCTGGAGGTGTTTGACACGAACTTACTATGTCTAAAACTATCTATAATGAAATAAGGGGGCGTTACTACATGAAACAACGGCGCCTTGGCAAAAGTATAGCAATTATTGCTATCTTTTTCATGTGTTCTCTAATATGAACCTGACAGTGTTTGCACAAACTATCAACAATCCACTTGGAGATGGATGGAACTTTGAAGCTTTTGGCTCTCATACAAGTGACGGCAAAAACACGGCACCAACTGATAATGGGGACGGATCCCTTACAATCCTTGCTGAGGGCGGGAAAATTGCAAGCAGTGAAATTGGCATATCCTTTCAATCATTAGAACTTAATGCCTCAGATAACTTTGAAATCAAAACAACAGCGTCAGCCGACTCCTATAGTCCTGACAGCCAGCGTGGTTTCGGCCTGATGATACTTGATCAAACAGGTGAAGATAAAGAAGGTCAAAACAGCCACAATTACGTTGCCGTGGGGGCCCTTGATGGGGAGCTTCGAGGGTATTACAGTAAAGGCGGCCTAACCAAGTTAGACGCATTTCCAAATAACATCAGTCCTGCGACTGGAGAATCTTTACCTTATCTATCAGAAAATTAGAAGATACATTCGTTGTTACCTCCAATGGGGAAAGTGAGACATTCAAACTGGAGGATGCCTTTTCGGGGAATATCTCAGTGGGATTGTTTGTAGCTCGTAATGGTTAAATTACTTTTTCAGACCCCACAGTTGATGTCTCTGATGTAGCTACTGATGAACTATCAAGTAAACACGAATGATATAAAAGCTGATTATCTGGGGGCGAAGAGCCTGAAGGATTAGAAGTGACTGCTGTTAATGGAGACAATTCAGAGACTCCCGTTCCCGAGACACGTGTTACTGGTTATCCTCGAACAACATATACCGTTGGGGATGCGTTTAATGCTGATGGTCTGGAAGTATCTAAAATATATGACAACGGAGATCAGGAAGTGCTAAACTCAGATGCTTATGAACTGGATACAAGTAATTTTAATAATTCAACCGCAGGAGTCTATACAATTGGTGTACACCCAACGGACAGCTCAATCGCCGGCACTTCGTTTGATGTAACTGTCCGGGAAGAAGCTGAATTCGTTTGGAACGAAATCCAATTCGGACATTCTACGGGTGATGATACAAACTATATTGAATATCTTGATAACGGAGGCATTCGAGTCGTTACAGAAGGGACAAGTTCCGGCAAAATTACTGGTGATCATGATGGGATTACCTTCTATGACACAGAAATTGATGCTGAGGAAGATAACTTTACACTCTCTGCTGATATTAAAGTGAACAAATACGCAAAAGCTTCCCATGATGGTCAAGAATCTTTTGGTATTATGGCCCGTGATGCGATTGGCGAACATGGCAACAGCGGTGTATTTGCTTCCAATATTGCAGCTATCGGAGGTTTTAGCGGTGGCACAAAAGAAATGATTGGTACACAACTGTTTATCCGAACCGGGGTAGAATCTTCAGATGGAACTGGAAGTCAAGGTGTTCAAAAAACGATGCTTAAAGATGAGCGGCCATCAATTGATAACACTCATCCTGCTGAAGACTATCGTTTAACGCTCTCGAAAACAAACAGTGGTTATACTGGACAATTAAATAATGGTGATGAAGCTGTTTTCTTTGAACCAGACATTTTACATGTCCAGGATGACAAGATTTACGTAGGTTTCTATACTGCAAGGTTGGCAGATATTGAAGTTCATAATATTGACTTGGATATAACAGCATCGGCTACTGATGCACCAAGGGTATATCCTCCTGCTGAACCTGCTGATCCAAACTTCAGCATTGTATCCCGCGACAAAACTTCTGAAGCGGAAGATGTAAAGGGCTTAGAATCAAATATAATCTGGGGGGATTTCCTGCTATATCTTCCAAGTATAACAGCTGAGCTGGAAGTGCGCCCGGCTACATTAAAACTCAACGAAAATAAAGACAGCAAGGCAGTTTTAACATCTTATCTGGTATTTGCTGACGAAACAGTTTTAGAGAATATCGACTTTGCCAGCCTTCTTTTAAATGGCGAAGTCGTTCCAGCTGAAAATCAAAAGAAAAATCCTGTCGTTGATTTGAACGATGATGGTTTAGCAAAATACAAAATCGTATTCCCACGCCAGCAGCTGTTAAGTACCCTGGAAAAAGGAGAGCAGGAGGTAACAGTTACCGGAACATTAACAACAGGGCAAAAGTTTAGAGCAACAGGCATAGTTACAGTAAAATAAATCAAAAGGATGGTGCTTCTTCCGTTAAGCAAAGAAAATAAAATAAAATAAAGGCACAAGCAAAAAAGGCAAACCTCACTGATATGCCTTTTTTGCTTGTGCTGAATTTTGGTGTTAAAACATCCTGAGGTCCGCTAACAGGGGTGGTATGCAGGAGGATATGTAGAGCAGATATTTATTGATGGAGTAATCAGTATTTCCAGAGATATATACAGCAAAAGAAAATCGTTTATATGCCCCCTTTTCCACCCCATTTTTTTTACTAATCATAAATTCAACTTCCTCTTTACACGATTTATGGTACGGCTCCCTTTATGATACTTAACAGGATGAATATAAAAACAGAATGTGTAACCAAGAGAACATTACCGGAAGAGTGTCTGTCTAAAATCGTTTGGAGAGCCAGCCTTACCCGGTTTTCAAAATCAAAAAACGTTTCACTTCCCTGCTGGCGATTAGCTTCGGGATAATGAAAATAAGCATGAAAAAGCTCTGGTTCGGCCCTTTCAATATCCTCTTGTTTTTTCCCTTTCCATGAGCCCAATGACATTTCTCTGAATATATGATGGAGCCTGCGCGGTCTCTTCTGTCCGCTTGCTCGGGCTGATGTATACCTGATTCAATTCAATTCAGACGCTCCCAAGAGCACGGGCGTTGCATTGTCCAAATTCTGTTAAATTTGAATCCTGTCAGCGCTGCATCCGTTTTTCCACGTTCCATTGAGTCTGTCCTTGCCTGGCAATATATAAATGCAGCATGATTCCCCCTCCTCTTATCTTAGAAAATCCCCCAAACATTTTGTTTATTTTGCACTTTTTTGAGAATGAATTTTGCCCCTTTTTCGGCTATACTTATAACACTCAATTGACAGGAGGGTTTAGGATGAATCATGAAAAGTTCTTAAAACGGGCTGTCGACCTTGCTCGTGAAGGAGTGAATGCGGGAGTTGGCGGGCCTTTCGGAGCCGTTATCGTGAAAGACGGAGCCATTATTGCCGAGGGACAGAACAACGTCACAACAAGCAACGATCCGACCGCCCATGCGGAAGTGACAGCTATTCGGAACGCCTGCAAGGCACTTGGAACATACCAGCTTGATGACTGCATTTTGTATACGAGTTGTGAGCCATGCCCCATGTGCTTGGGCGCCATCTACTGGGCCAGGCTCAAAGCCGTTTACTATGCAGCGGAGCACACAGACGCTGCTGAAGCCGGGTTTGATGATTCATTCATTTATGAAGAAATTGATAAACCTGCTGAAGAAAGAACGATCCCCTTTTATCAAGTGACTCTGACGGAGCATTTATCCCCGTTTCAGGCATGGCGGGATTTTGCCAATAAGAAAGAATATTAAAAGGATCAGGCATGTGCGGCCTGATCCTTTGTTAATTGACTGAGAAGCCGCTGTGCCCGTACGCACTTCGGGTTGGCATTCAGCGCTTTTTGCAAATACAAAACAGCTGTCATATGCTGACGCAATTCAGCATAGCAGACACCGAGCCAGCAGCTTGATCTAAAATCGGCTGCCCCCTTCACCTGTACGTACTGATGGTGTGCATTATCGGTGTGCAGGCAAGCTTCAAACGCTGTGATCGCTTCTCTCACTTCTTTTAGCTGATACATGATGATCCCTTTATAATAGTGAAGCGTGCAATAATCCGGATAATGTCTCAGCGCTTCATGGATATCGCGTTCCGCTTCTTCGTACCGTTCTGCGTCAATTAATAATTTAAACTTTAAATAATAGGCATCAGACGGCGGAATTTGCCTTTTTCTATTACATTCATTGATGCCATCCACTGCCAGCCGGAGGGCTTTATCATGTTCGTTTCCTCTGTCATACTCAGCTGCTTTCTGATAAAGGAGAGACGGGTCAGTGCTGGATGTCAGCAATTCCGTATTCAATAAGCTTATGTTGTGTTTATGCTTGTGCTGTGCCTCCTGCTCTAAATACCCGTAATGGTGAATGATACATGGAAGTGAGAAAGTACCGCTTTCCCCTTCTCCCTCAGGCCTTTCGCAAACCCTTCCCGTAAACGTTATGTTTTGCTGATTGCGGATCAGCCTGATCTGCCTTTGTTCAAACGCTTCGTTTTCATCCCATTCCTTCCCTGTATAATTCACAACCTTCACGCTGCCGAGAGGTGGCAGGCTGTCTGTCAGCATCGAAGGCAATAGGCTGCCTGTGTCCGGATCTAATTCTTCGTCGGCATCCAGGATCAATATCCACTCACCCTTGGCATGCCGCAGGCTGGCATTTCTCGCCTGTGAAAAATCCTGTTCCCAACTATGATGATAAACCTGGGCATGAAAGCTTGTGCAAATATCTCCCGTACGATCGTTCGACCCGGTATCAATCACAATGATTTCATCGGCAATAGGCTGCACACTCTCTAAACAGCGTGCAATATGGCGTTCTTCATTTTTCACAATCATACATACTGACAGCTTTGGCCTCTTCATGTACTCACCTTTTCTCTAGTCTGAATTCACCTATATTACATGTATTCACACTTTGAAAAGATCATGCCCGCCCCGCATGCTTTCCCACAAAAAAACATCCTGAGAACCCTCAGGATGCCGATCTTATTTTAACTCTAATTTCACATCAATATTTCCTCTGGTTGCTTTTGAATAAGGACAGAAATCATGAGCAGCATTGACAAGCTCTTGCGCCTTATCCCGATCCAAATCTTTCGTGTTCACAACAAGTGTGACACCGATTTTAAACCCGTCGTCGCTCTCATCCTTCATGAGGCTGACCTGTCCTTCAATTTCGGAATCAATCTCGATACTTTGTTCTTTGGCCACGTGTTCAAGCGCGCCGCCGAAGCAAGCAGCGTATCCTGCCGCAAAGAGCTGTTCCGGATTTGTGCCGGTTTGCCCTTCTTTTTTGGCATTTGGCATTACAATATCAAAATCAAGAACACCATCATCTGAAGTAATATGTCCTGCCCGTCCGCCGCGTGCGGTTACTTTTGCTGTAAATAGCGCCATATTTTCCAACCTCCTTATTTGTATCTAGTTGTTATATTTCCCTTTCTGATCTTTTTAAACATGCTATGTTTGCGATAATAGGAAAAGTGATGTTTTTTAGATACAATAGAATGGAATGTCAGAAAGAGTTGGTGAACAAGATGAAAAATGAATTTGACCATATGAAATTGGAGAATCAGCTATGTTTTTTGCTTTATGCGAGTTCGCGGGAAATGACAAAGCAATACAAGCCGCTGCTTGAAAAGCTAAATGTGACGTACCCTCAATATTTGGTTTTGCTTTTGTTATGGGAGCACAAAACGCTAACTGTCAAAAAAATGGGCGAGCTGCTGTATTTAGATTCGGGAACACTTACTCCGATGCTAAAGAGAATGGAACAGCAGGGTTTGATTACGAGAAAAAGATCTGAAGAGGATGAGCGGTCTGTGTTGATCAGCCTGACAGAGGACGGTGAGCTACTGAAAGAAAAAGCGGCTGACATTCCGGAGACGATTCTGGGGCTTTCAAATCAGTCCGGAGAGAATCTGAAACAGTTAAAATCCGCTCTATATACATTGCTGGAAACACTTCATCAAAAAAATTGAGGATACCTTATACGAGGTATCCTCTTTTTTTCTTCTATTCAGCTACTTCAAGCGTAATATCGATATTTCCAGAGGTTGCTTTTGAATACGGGCAGACGCCGTGCGCTTTTTGCACAAGTGCCTGTAATTCTGATGCACTGACTCCTTTTCCTTTCACCTGCAGCGTCACACCCAGTTTGTAGCCTTGATCTGCTTCATCCTTTAACAGGCTGACATGCGCTGTAACCTCTGTCTCCACTTTGACTCGTTCTGTTCTTGCTACAAGCTGAAGTGCGCTGTCAAAGCAAGCTGCGTAACCTGCCGCAAACAGCTGCTCTGGATTTGTCGCTTTTTCTAATTTTTTTGCTCTCGGTGTCCCCGGCATTGCAACATCGAGCTCAAGAACGCGGTCTGATGAAATCACCTTTCCTTCTCTTCCTCCTACCGCTGAAACAGTCGCTGTAAATAATGGTTTACTCACTTTTGTATCCCCCTAAATTATATTTTATACAATTAAATTGTACGCAATATAATTTACAGTGTCAATTTTTTAATACGCAAAAAAAGCTTATCCCGTTACGAGATAAGCTTTTTCATCGAACATTGCCCGCTATTCGCGGATTTGCCCTGATCCTTTAATGATGTATTTTGTAGAAGTCAGTGCTGGAAGTCCCATCGGCCCTCTTGCATGAAGCTTTTGTGTGCTGATGCCGATTTCGGCTCCGTAGCCGAATTCAAATCCATCGGTAAAACGGGTTGACGCATTATGATAGACTGCGGCAGCATCGACAGCCGTTTGAAAATAAGCGGCATTCTTGTTATCTTCAGTTAAAATTGCTTCAGAATGATTGGTGCCGTAATGTTGGATATGCTTCACAGCTTCTTGGATGTTCTCAACCGTCTTTACGCTAATGACAGGCGCTAAAAATTCAGTTTCCCAATCTTCTTCTGTTGCTTGTTTGCTTGAAGGATGAAGTCCACATACAAATTCATCACCGCGAATGTCAACTCCTGCGTTTTCCAGCTGAGCCAGCAATTCTTTCCCGTGTTGCTTCGCCCATTCTTTGTGGATCAGCAGTGATTCAATCGCGTTGCATACGGAAGGGCGCTGCGTTTTGGCATTTACAACAACCTTTTCTGCCATTTGGGGTTTGGCCGTTTCGTCAATGAAAATGTGGCAGTTTCCTGCTCCGGTTTCTAGTACAGGCACTGTTGATTCTCTGACAACGAGATCAATCAATTTCTTGCCTCCGCGCGGAATCAATACGTCTAAGCCATCATTTAATGTAAAGAGCTCTTTTGCTGTCTCTCTGCTCGTATTCTCAATCAACTGCACAGCGTTGATTGGAAGCGCTGATTGCTCGAGTGCTCTGTGAATAACATTGACGAGTGCTTTATTGCTGTGGATGGCTGAGGAGCTCCCCCGCAGGACAACCGCGTTTCCTGTCTTCAGGCAAAGGGTAGCCGCATCAACTGTGACGTTTGGTCTCGCCTCATAGATCATTCCAACGACACCGAGCGGCACACGGACTTTTTCAATAAACAGGCCGTTTTCCTTTTTGATCGTTTCAAGAGATTCGCCGACCGGATCAGCCAAGTCGATTAAGAGCTCTACCGCGTCCGCAATGTCACGAATGCGTTTCTCATCCAGCGTGAGACGGTCAATGACATCCGGTGTTAAACCATGTTCTTTTCCGTTCTCAATGTCTTTTGCATTCTCCGACAAGAGAAAGTCCAGTTCGTTGCGGAGTCCGTTTGCAATGAGACTGAGCGCCTCATCCTTCTCGACCGTTGTTTTCATGATCATTTCGGCTGCTGCTTCTTTCGCCAGCTTCGCTTTTACAGAAACTTCACTCATTTTTCTGCCTCCTAGTCTTTTAAATTGACCCAGTCATTCCTATGAATAACCTCAAACGTTCTTTCAAAATCAAGTTCATTACTTCGTTTGCCTTTGACCTCCATAATCTCCTCGGAGGAGTAATGAGTTTGGCCTTTGCCGATCACGCCGCCAGGTCCCCTGACTTCCACGACCGCCCCTTTCGAAAAGCTTCCATTTACGCCCACTACGCCAGCCGGCAGCAGGCTGCTTCCGTTATGGATCATTGCCTCCTCGGCACCCGCATCAATGAGGATCTCTCCTGCTATCGGCGAATGGAACTGAATCCACTGTCTCGTGTTGTTAACCGAGGATAATTCTTTGTCACCGATATAGGTGCCGTCTCCCCTGCCGTCTAAAATGTCCGCAAGCTTTTGCTCTCCGCTGCCTGTTCCAATAAACACTTTCACTCCAAGAGACAGCGCAGTTTGTGCGGCTAACAGCTTTGATTTCATACCGCCGGTGCCGACCTTTGATCCGGCTGCGCCCGCATATCCCAGTAATTCAGGCGTGATCTCCGGCAGATAATCAAATCGTTCCGCCTCAGGATTTTCATTCGGATTGGCATCATACAGCCCGTTAATGTCAGTGAGAATCATAAGCTGGTCCGCATGAATCAATCCGCTGACTAACGCAGAAAGCATGTCATTATCCCCGAATGTCAATTCTTCAACAGATGTAGAATCATTTTCATTGATAATCGGAATGACGCCGCGTTCCAGTAATTCCAATATCGTTGCATACGCGTTTCGATACCGTTCTCTTTTCGAAAAATCATTTCTCGTTAAAAGGATTTGCCCCGGAGTCAGAGAGTATTGTTTGAATTGATTCATATATTGCTGCATTAACAGTGTTTGCCCAACCGCGGCCGCCGCCTGCTTTCCTTTGATGGTAACGGGGCGGGACGGATAACCGAGGCTGGAAAAACCCGCCGCTACGGCTCCCGAGGTAATCAGAATCATTTCATGTCCCGCTTTCTTTAACAGAGAAATGGCTTGAACATGCTCACTGATTTTCCCCTCATCAATGCTTCCGTTGCTATTTGTGAGCGAACTGCTTCCTATTTTCACTACTATTCTTTGTTTTTTCATTTATTCTCCTCCACGGCTTTTTGCCAGCCAACTTACAATAAAAAACCCATTTCATCCTGATTCATAAGGACGAAATGGGTTTCCGTGGTACCACCTTGATTGAACGCGCTTATGCACGTTCCGCTTTCCTGTAACGCCAGGTTACGCGCCTAGGTTTTCCCCCTAAGACTCCAAGGCAGGTTCGGCAGGTTTCATGCGGCAAAATGTTTCAGCGATTCATTTTGCTCTCTGTCACAGAAAGGTCTGCTTACTAATCCTCTTCAACGCTCAATGATTTTTTTATATTATGCAAAGAAAAGGGACACTTGTCAAGGTTTTTTGTGACCAAAAAGAGCCCGCATGGCGCGGGCATCTTGCAGTCTAATTAAAGACGATTGTTTTATTTTCGTGAACGATGACGCGGTCTTCCAAATGCCATTTTACAGCACGGGCAAGCACGCTGCGTTCAATTGTTCTTCCAATGTTTTTTAGCGCTTCCGTATTGTCACGGTGGTCCACGCGCTCAATATCCTGTTCAATGATCGGCCCTTCATCAAGATCGTTTGTGACATAGTGAGATGTCGCTCCGATCAGTTTGACGCCGCGCTCGTAAGCCCGTTTGTACGGATTCGCACCGATAAAAGCAGGCAAGAACGAGTGGTGAATATTAATGATGCGATTCGGATGAGCCGAAACAAAGTCAGGGGTTAAGATCTGCATATAGCGCGCAAGCACGATCGTATCAATCTCATATTGCTCAAGCAGTTCAAGCTGCTTCTTTTCGACTTCCGCTCTGATGTCTTTGTTTGCTTTCATATAGTGGAAAGGAATGTTCAGCCGTTCAACCAGTTCTCTCGCTTCCTCATGGTTGCTGATGACAACAGCAATTTCCGCCATAAGGTTGCCGGTTTGCCATTCCCAAATCAGCTCATGCAGGCAGTGAAGCTCCTTTGAGACAAAAATGGCGACACGCTTCAGCTCGTTTGCTAATGTTAAACTCCATGTCATGTCGAATGTTTCCGCAACAGACGCAAACGCATCCTGCAGTGTTTCTTTTTTCTCACGAATGCCCTCGCAGTCGAATTCGATTCTCAGGAAGAATCGGCCGCCTTCAGGGTCTGTCGTATATTGATTGGATTCTATAATATTGGCGCCGTGTTCAAATAAAAACGCGGAAACCGCAGAGACGATACCCGGCTGATCGGGACAGCTGACCAAAAGACGCCCTTTATCCTCATTTCCGTCACGGTATTCGTTCAACCGCTGTGTCATATATGATTTCATGAATAATCCCTCTTATCTTTGTAAGTCTAAACTATTTATCCATTATACTGAAGATTTGATAAAAATCAATTTATGACAGAATTTTTAAACCAACCGCTGAACATAAAATCAAAGCGATAAAAAAGATGCGTTTGGCGTCCTTCGGCTCTTTGTAAAAGAGGATACCGACAAGCGCTCCGCCGGCGGTGCCAATACCTGTCCAGACAGCGTAAGCCGTGCCCATTGGAATGGTTTCCATTGCATACGACAGCAAGGAAAATGAAGCGGCAAAACCAACAATGATCAACAGCACCCATTTCACGCTTTTTTCCTTCGCATATTGATTCATAAGGGCCACGCCGGCCATCTCCAAACAGCCTGCGCACAATAAACTGATCCAGTGCAGCATTATGCCTCGCCTCCTTTTTCCTCTGTCTCATCCTGTGTCACAAGCTTCAACCCGATGACACCGACTAAGAGCACGCCGATTAACAAAAGCTTCGGCCATCCAACCGGCTCATGAAACAGAATGATTTCACTCAGTACTGTTCCTGCCGTGCCAAGTCCGGTAAAGACGGCATACACGGTTCCGACAGGCAGACTGTTTGTCGCCTTCATTAAAAGATAAAAGCTGACTATAATGCCGATGGCAGTGCCGCTCCATGTTAAAACTGAGTCAGCATGCTTTAAGCCTACCACCCAAACAACCTCAAAAACGGCGGCAAGCACGACTAATCCCCATTTCATTTCAAGTCATTCCTTTCGTAAGATTCCCCGAAAACAAAAAAACCCCGGACAGTCGTCTCTCATGAGATTGACTCTCCCGGGCTTTTTTCCCTCCGTGTGCATACACGCCTCTATTTACGCGTATGTGTTTTCTCTCGGACCAGGCCATGTCCATTGACACGCGGAACCCTAGAAAACGTTACCTGACATCATGATACTATAACTTGGTTCTTTCTTTCAATTGTAAGATTTTCTTTCATATACTGCGATTGGTTTATTCCATTTTTTAATCGTTCTATCATAAATCATGCCAATTTTCTCCGCTACTCGTATGGACGCTTTGTTATTAGGGTCAATCAAAGCCGCAATTGTGCCGAACTGCCGCGCGTTGAAGCCATAGTCCAGGCAGGCTCGAGCCGCTTCTTGCGCATAGCCGTTCCCCCAGTGGCGGCGGGCAAACATATAGCCGATTTCCATTACTGTTTGATTTTCGACCTGCTGAGGAACAATGCCGCATTGCCCTAAAAAGTCCCCTGTCCGCTTATCTTCGGCGATCCACAGACTGACGCCGTACCCTTTTTCATTTCTTTTGTTCCAACTGATCCACTCGCGGGTTTGCCTCTTATCTTTTAAACCGGAATAATATTTCATGACGTCAGGATCGTTAAAAAGTTCAAACAAAGAGGCTTGATCACAATCTTCCATACAGCGCAAACGAATTCGATCGGTCACAAGCTTCGTTTTAGCGCTCATATTTCGCCACATCCTGCTTCCATTCTTTTTTGAGGGCTTCGATATGTGCTTGATGATAGCGGTTATGATCCGCCATATGCCAAATGCCCCACCTTATGGTCGCGGTGTCATCGTCGTAAGAAAGCGGCTGATGCAAATCATTTTTAGTTAAGGTGTAACATACCAATTTCAGCTCATTTACCACATGCCGATGTCTTTTCAAGAGGTCATCTAATCCGGGCTGATTCTCCGGTTCAGACAGCCGTCCGCTATCATCTGTCATCGGGCCGTATACCTCTTCAATATGATCTGGTATCCGGTTTTCCTTGATACGCCAGACCCATCTGATATCTACATTTGTGAGATGGTGCAAAAGCTGAGCAATGCAGTTTTTTGTTTGGCAGCGCCCCTTATAGTAAAGTTCATTGTGTGTCATGTGACTTACGATAGAAGTCAGATGGAGACTGTTTTCTTCCACTGTAGAATACAACAGACTGACCGTCGGCGCCATGTCGTTTCTAATGAATAAGTCCCTCATGTTCAGTTCCCCCTCCTAACTAGGTACATTAGACACCAAACAAAAAATCCCCTTTAAAAACGAAAAAAACTCTCGTTAAAAATAGAGAGCAATCTTAATTGTTATTTCCCGGTTTATATAAATAAGGATCATGCCGCGGTTCGTTTGAGGTATGTAAATCAAGCGATATATCACCGCGGGCATTCGTCGTGCCAAGCGTGATCGAAGAGAGCAGTTTTGGGCTGTATCCTTTTTCCTCAAGCTTCTCAAACAGCCAGGTTCGGTTTTTTTGGAGATATTTCAAATTATGATCAAGGATTTCGCCGTCGAGTATGAGAGGAATCGGGATAAAGTTCCGTTCAGCTTCCATATTCAAATCCCGCACCTGTACCGCTCTCGCATCTTCTTTTGGGATAACGCTTACTTCCCCCGTTTCTTCAATGATAGCAAGATCAATGTCAGCCGGATCGGCATAGCCCTTTTCCCTTAGTTTTCCAAGCAGTTCATTAACCGTCAGCCTTTCTTTACGCAGTCCGCGTTCATCAATATCCCCGTTTCGGATTAAGACAGTCGGGCTTACGACCAGCAACCAGCGCCATTTATTAGAAAGAGAGAGCTTGCTCATCAGAAGATAAAGCACCAAAAAAGAGCCTGCGTAATAAATGGACATCGGCATCCTGGATGTAAGAATCGGCTCACTGATAATGGTTCCGATTGCGAAGGTTAAAAGCAGATCAAAATTGTTCATTTGTGACACGGCTTTTTTACCGGCAAGCCGAAACAGAATATACGCAATCGAAAATACGATAACTGGCTTCAGTAAAAATGCCCATATCATCCATAACACTGATCTTTACCTCCATCATGCTAGTCATAGTGAGCCTATTTTGCCCAGAGACAGAAGCGCTATACATCCCACCTATTTTCAGTGTTATAAATAGGCGAACGTGTATTACTTAGGCACATACCATAATTGTAAGCAACATAGAATGGAGGTACAGTATGAAGAATCAGAAGACGAATCCCCATTGGCCCTATGATGTGCCATCGGCTTCGCATCCCGTAGGCTATCAGCAACAGCAGACAATTGATAGGCTTGCCGGTTTAGAACTGAAAATGGAGCAATTAATTAGAGCGATTGAGATAAACAATGAATTGCTGAGAACGATGCAAGAACAGCAAAACCATGTATGCACCAACGGCGGAGGCGGGTCAGTAATTGTCCGGATGTAGAAGAAGGCGTTGTCCGCCTTCTTCTATTTCAATAAAACACTCTTCTCTGAAAGGAGAAGAGTTTCATGTATGTGATATCAAACGGGCTGTGCCATGCTTAATTGCGGGCCAAACAGCTCATAATGGATAGATTCCGGTGCTGATCCAAGGTTTGAGACAAGTTTATGCATTGTTGTAATAAATGACTGTGAGCCGCAAATATAATAATCCGCACCTGTATTGGCAATTAGTTTTTTTAGAAACTGCTGGTCAATCTGTCCTTCATGAAATTGAAGATCACCTGCACGGTCTTCCTCTGTCGGCTCGCGATACACAAATGCTGTCTTGACAGGAAAATGGTTTGCCACTTCTTCCACCTCATGGCGCAATGCGTGATACTCACTGTTTTTCGCGGCATGAATGAACAGAATCTGCCGTTCAGGCTGCTTGGAAACAGACGTTTTCAGCATGCTGATCATTGGTGTAATGCCAACTCCGGCACTGATCAGAACGAGATCTTTTTGTGATGAAGCATCTAAAACAAAGCCCCCTGCCGGTGCGCTGATCTCTACTGAATCTCCCTCATCCAGTCCATCGTGTAAGTAGGAAGACACGACACCGTCTTTCTTCACTGAAATTCGATAATAGTCTTTTCCCGGCATATCTGACAGGCTGTATTGACGGATTTGCGTATATTCAGAATCAGGAATCTGCACTTTAATGCTGATATACTGCCCTGCATGAAAATCAGGTAACGGCTTGCCGTCTTCCGGCTTCAGATAGAAGGATGTAATTTCTGTGCTTTCCCGTACTTTTTTCGTGATGACGAACGGCTTATACTCTTTCCAGCCGCCACTTTGCTGCTCCGCCTGCTCATACATTTCTTTTTCCATTTCGATGAACGCGTCAGCGATTACTCCGTACGCTTTCTCCCATGCCTGCATAATGACAGGTGTCGCAGTCTCTCCCAGAACGTCTTTAATCGCAAGCATCAAATATTTTCCAACGATCGGGTAATGTTCAGCCTTAATTCCAATACTGCGGTGCTTATGGCCGATTTGTTTGACGATTGGAATGATTTTTCCAAGCTGGTCAATATTCGCCGCAGCTGCGATAACGGCATTTGCAAGTGCAGTGCGCTGCGTTTTCTTCTTTTGGTTGGTTTGATTAAAAATATTCAAGAGCTCGGGATGGTTTTGAAACATCAGATCGTAAAAACGGCCAGTGATGGTTTCTCCATGCTGTTGTAATACGGGTACAGTGCTTTTAATGATTTTGATTGTTTTATTATGTAACATTGTATACAATCCTTTCAAAAAAGATGCATTTAAAATATATCTTTAAAATACATGATCTCACAAATAAAAGATATATCTTAAATGAATCTTTAATAAAGTTGTCATAAAATTATCAATTTACCGTGACAATTGTTGCTTTTTTAGAGAATCTCCTAGCAAAAACGGACTAACCATTGTATATCCCCATCGGAAAAAAGAAGAGCACAAAAAAACCCAAAACAACATACGTTTTGGGTGTAATGTTTACCAAGGCTTTTCAGTTCCGAGCGCATTTGCAAGCGCCTGGCTGTGTTTTTTGCGGTTCTTTCGTTCATTGGCGCGCTGAACCGCTGTATTATGCAGCATGATTTCTTCTTCTGTTTCCGGTATAACTCTCGGTACAGGCACCGGCTTGCCATTTGAATCTAATGCGACAAATGTCAAAAAGGATGTCGCAGCGAGCTCCCTTTCGCCAGTCATCAGGTGCTCCTTAATGACTTTTACAAACACCTCCATAGAAGATGTGCCGACCCATGTCACATATGACTCCAAGCAAACAGAATCCTGTTGCCCGATTGGCTTCAAAAAATCGACAGAATCCATCGAAGCAGTTACTGTTTCGCGTCTGCAATGGCGAGCCGCAGAAATAGAAGCAATGTCGTCGATGTAGCTCATTAATTTTCCGCCAAACAGCGTATTATGGTTGTTTGTATCAAGCGGGAACACCCTGCTGGTTTTTACAACCTTTGACTCTTTACAAAATCTTGTTTCCGGTGTTTCCATATCTTTCTCCCCTTTGATGTCTGATCGTTTAGTTAAATGCACGCATATTCTCCTATTAAACAATATTCTCTGCCATTTGTCTAAAATTTAAAATACTTTGTCTGTCAGGATTTCTCTCTTTATAAAAGGTTTAATGATTTTCACGATGAGGAAATAATAAATGTATTCTCACACGATCAGGAGGAAAAAACAAATGGACGTATCCATCCCGAAACACCAGCACAAAACCGTATGCCGAACGGAATACGGCACACTTCAGAAAGTCGTTTTATGCAGTCCCGAGCACATGACCATAAAAGATGTCATAAACGAAACCCAAAAACATTTTGAAGATGACAATATTCATGTCAAAACCGCTGCCGATCAGCACAGGCGCTTTGTTCAAGCACTCAGGTCACACAACATTGAAGTCATTCTTTTGCCAGCTCGTGACGGGCTCCCTGAGCAGGTCTTCACTAGGGACATAGGGTTTGTCATAGGAAAAAAAGCCTTCCTCTCAAGCATGACTGAACCGATTCGCCAAGGGGAAGAAGCCATCATAAAAGATCTATTTCACAGGCAAGGCATTTCTTATACCCGTATGCTTAATACGAGCATCGAAGGCGGTGACGTCATTATTGATAAGGATATCGTCTACGTCGGTATCAGCCAGCGCACCGACATGTCAGCCATCGGCCAGCTAAAAGAGGAGCTGCCTGAATATACAGTCGTTCCAGTGCAGCTGCATGAAAAATTTCTGCATTTGGACTGCGTATTTAACATCGTATCTGAAACCGAAGCGTTAATTTATCCTAATGCCCTTCAGCCAGAGGCAGTTCATATGCTTGAAAAACGTTATGATCTCATTGAAGTGCCCGAGGACGAACAATTTACGCTTGGCACCAATGTGCTTTCAATCGGGAGAAAAACGATTATCAGCCTCCCTTGCAACCGCCATGTCAATCAACAGCTATCGAAAAGAGGCTATCATATCATCGAAATTGACCTATCAGAAATTATTAAATCAGGCGGCTCCTTCAGATGCTGTACGCTGCCGTTGATCCGCGGCGAGTGAAGAAATTCCCCTATTTCATGTTTTGAACAGCTTATTTTATCAAGATACGTTAATATAGAGATGACATCATTTTAAGGGGGAAATCGCATGACAAAGTACATAGGATATGTCGGAACTTATACAAAAGGCGGAAGCGAAGGGATTTATTCATTTGAGCTTGATACTGAGAATAAAACGCTCAGCCAGCCAAAGCTTGCCGCTAAGCTGGGCAACCCGACATATGTAACGCCGAATAAAGACAACACCATTCTTTATTCAATTGAAAAAGCAGACGGCCAAGGCGGAGTTGCTGCCTATCAAATCGATAAACACAGCGGTGAATTAACATTTCTGAATCATCAGTTAATTGATGGGCCATCGCCATGCCACGTAAGCATCGATGATCAAAATCAGTTCGTACTGACTGCCAATTATCACAGTGGGAAGGTGCACGCTTTTCCGGTTCAGGAAGATGGAAGCTTGGTATCACCTGCTTCAGAAGCCGCTCACACAGGAAAAGGACCGCACGAAAGACAAGAAAAACCGCATACACACTATGCGGGGTTCACACCTGAACACAATTATGTGGTAGCGGTTGATTTAGGTACAGATAAGCTGTACACCTATAAGCTGAAAAACGGCGTATTAGCTGAATCAGGAAGCCATTCCTTCGCTCCCGGCGCAGGACCTCGCCATATCGCTTTTCATCCAAAAGAAAAATACGCTTATGTGATGACAGAATTAAGCAATGAAGTGATTGCGCTTGAATACAATCCGACAGCCGGCGAATTTACAGAAATCCAAGCCGTCTCTGCCATCCCTGATGATTTTACAGATAACAGCCAGGGAAGCGCCATTCATGTCACACAGGACGGCCGTTTTGTTTACGTTGCAAACCGCGGCCATGACAGTATCGCTGTATTCGAAGTGAATCAATATTCAGGCGAGCTGTCTTTCGTGGAAAGAGTTTCGACAGAAGGAAACTGGCCTCGGGACTTTGTCTTTGATCCAACGGAAGGATTCCTTATCGCTTCAAATGAAGAAACAGGCAACCTTGTCCTGTTTGAAAGAGACAAAGAAACCGGCCGATTGACAGTGCTTCCATCAACTGTCTCTGTCCCTTATCCCGTTTGTGTGAAATTTTTACATCAATTATAGAAGCAAAGACTGGCGCCGGAGCCAGTCTTTCTTTAATTATCTCACCTTTTCTGTCGTCTCAGCATTTCGATACAAATGGCAGGCGACAAATCGGCCTGCTTCAATTTCCTGAAGGTGGGGACGGGATTCCCCGCATTCAGGCATCGCCTCCGGACAGCGGGTCCGAAACACGCAGCCGCTCGGCGGATTAACCGGGCTCGGCAGCTCCCCTTTTAAGAGGATCCGCTCACGCTTGTCCTCCAATTCAGGGTCAGGAATCGGAATCGAGGACAAAAGCGCCTTTGTATAGGGATGCAGCGGTTCGCGATACAAGGTGCCGCTCTCTGTAATTTCCATCATGTGCCCTAAGTACATAACACCGATCCTGTCACTGATATGCTTCACCATCGAAAGGTCATGCGCAATAAATAAAAACGTGAGCCCTTTCTCTTTTTGAAGCCGCTTCAGCAGATTCACCACCTGCGCTTGAACCGAGACATCAAGTGCAGAAATCGGTTCGTCTGCCACGATACATTCAGGATTCAGCGACAGTGCTCTGGCAATCCCGATTCTTTGTCTCTGTCCGCCGCTGAATTCATGGGGGTAACGGCTGCCAAAATCAGGGTGAAGACCCACTGCATCAAGCAGCTCGTCCACGACGAGAAGCCGCGCTTTGTGGGTATTGTAAAGGTTGTGAATTTCCATCGGCTCCAAAATGATTTCTCGAACGGTCATGCGCGGGTTCAGTGAAGCATAAGGATCCTGAAAAATCATTTGCAGTTTGCGGTTAAAGGCAAACTGCTCTTTCTCACTCAGTGAGTGGAGGTTGGTGCCGCGGTATTTCACACTTCCTTCTGTTGGCTGATAAAGGCGCATCAGCACTCTCCCCAAGGTTGATTTCCCGCACCCTGATTCACCGACTAACCCAAACGTTTCTCCTTCATGAATCTGAAAGGTGACCCCGTCGACGGCTTTGACTGTCCGCTTTTTTCCTGCGTCAAAATGCATTTTCAGCTGGCTGACTTCTAACAAAGGCAGTGGCGTCATTTGTCTCCCTCCTTATTCTGAAAAACAGCGGCGCACCGCACATCGTTCTTTTTCATAGATTGTCTCTTTTAATGTAAGGATTTCAATTGATTTTCCCGTCTTTGGAGAATGAAGCATTTTTCCGTCGCCGACGGACAGACCGACGTGGTGAATCGCACCTTTTCCTTCCTCATAAGCGAAAAACAGCAGGTCACCGGCTTTCATATCATCAAGCGGGATTTCCTCCCCCGCCTTTGCCTGATCTTCTGCATCACGGGGGATGCTGTATCCATTGGCCTTAAATATACTGTACATAAACCCGGAGCAATCAAACCCAAACCCGCTGATCCCTCCCCACAGGTAGGGAAGCCCGAGAAAAAATGCCCCCGTTTGAATAATGTCTTCAGCAGTCCCTTTCTGTTCGCGAACAGGCACTGCATCAGTTTGCTTCACAAACCTTTCCCCTAAAACGGTCGAAACCTTAAAATATCCGTTTTCTTCTGCAATGAGGGGAAGAACTGTCAAAAAGCTCAGTTCGATCTCCTTTTCTCCATTTCTTTTGTACAAAAAAGCAGCAGGTTTGCTGATCATGACATCTTTTTGCGTATGGATGGGACTTGTTTTTTTCAGCTGGTTCTTTTTCATCCAGCCCGGATATCCGCGTGGATCTTTTCGGGATGGCTGGCTCGGCACGATTACAGAAACCCATTCACCCTGTTCCGCCGTCACCAGTACCTTTTCGCCAAAGAGAACCTGAGTTTGGATCACATTATCTGTACATAATCCAAGCCGCTCCTCATACGTCATGCCCTCCAGCCAGTCTCTGATCAATACGGCAGGACGAAGCATCGCTTGATCAGATGGACGAGGTGAATCAGGCGCTGTCCAGATATTGGCTACTGCTGATATGACAGTGTGCATCATTGCTCTATTTCCCCTTTCAAAAGCGCAGCTCCAGTGATTCCGAGTCCTGGTCTGTCAGGCATCGCAATCTTGCTGCCGCTGTATGTTATGCCACCTTTGATGACATCTGTTTTCAGCATCAGCGGCGCATCAAAATCAAAGCGTGTGATGTTTCTTTTGCTTGCCGCAAAATGCGCCGCGGCCGTAATGCCCAGCTTCGTTTCGATCATGCTGCCGACCATGCACTCTACTCCGCACGCTTCAGCCATGGCATTGATTTTCTCTGCTCCGCTAATGCCGCCCGCTTTCATCAACTTAATATTAATCAAGTCAGCGCTCCGGGTTTGAAGAATTTCGAACGCCTGCCGCGGCGTAAAAACACTTTCATCAGCCATAATCGGTGTGTCTGTCGCATCCGTCACCTTTTTAAGCCCAGCAAGATCATCTTTATGGACAGGCTGTTCGACAAGCTCTATGCCAAGGCCGGCATCCTCCATTTTCCGAATAGCAGTTACCGCTTCCTTCGGCGTCCACCCCTGATTGGCGTCTAGTCGAAGTTTCACGGCTGACCCGACACGTTTTCTGATTTCTTGGATACGCGCGATATCTGTTGCGATATCATCTTTCCCGACCTTTATTTTCAGCGTCTGAAAGCCTTTTTTGAGATAATTCTCGGCATCCGCTGCCATCTCTACAGGTGAGTTGACACTGACGGTATAATCTGTTTCCAGCGTATCTTGGTATCCGCCGAGCATTTGATAAAGCGGCAGTCCGCACATCTGCGCCCAACCGTCGTATACCGCCATTTCCACAGCTGACTTAGCGCTCTGGTTTCCTGTAAGAAGATGCTGTATGTCATGCAGAATAGCCTCATAGCCGGACAAGCTTTTCCCAAGCAGTGCCGGCTTCAAGACATCGTGAATTGCACTTTCAATGCTGTCCATGCTGTCTCCTGTAATTACAATCGTCGGGGGTGCTTCTCCCCATCCGATTGCGCCGCTGTCATAAGTGATCCTGACGATGACCGATTCAGCTGTATGCACAGTGCGAAGCGCGGTTCTAAACGGCTTTGTCAGCGGTACGGCGATTCGGTTTGTTTCTATTCGCGTGATTTTCATGGCTTCAGCGCCCCTTCTGAGACGCCCGCCTCGATGACGACTGTTTTTTGTGCAGTACTCATAGTAGCTCGGACACCGATCGGAACGGCAAAACTCGGTGAGCAGTGGCCGATTTTAAATCCTCTCAGAGCAGGCTTGCCGGCCGATACAATATAGTCATCAAACACCTGCTCAAGCGACAATGATTTCTCCCTCTTCACCGGGACACAGTTGTGAAAATCACAAACAAGAATTCCGGCTGCATCCGTCAGCTTTCCTGCCATTTTCAGCTGATTCAGCATCCGGTCAATTTGGTATGGCTCCTCGTCAATATCTTCAAAAAACAGAAGCTTGCCTCTCGTATCAATTTCAAACGGCGTGCCCAGCGTAGATGTCAGTAAAGAGAGATTTCCTCCGACAAGCTCGCCTTCCGCTTTTCCGGGAACAAGCACGGTCAGCGGAGAAAGCTCTTCTGTATAGGTAAATTCCGTCTCTTGGAAGAGCTGCTCATACGACGCTTTTGTCAGCGGATGAACGTCGTCGAGGCCAATATCTGAGCTGAGCATCGGGCCATGGAAGGTGACAAGACCTGTGTTTTGATGGATGGCAGTATGTAAAAATGTAATATCGCTGTATCCCCAAAAGATTTTAGGATGTTTGCGGATTAAGCTGTAATCAATGCCAGCGGCGATACGTCCTGTCCCAAAACCCCCGCATGCGCACAGCACTGCTTTTACCTCCTCGTCTCTGAACATCTCATGAAGATCAGCCAGCCGCTCATCATCCTGTCCCGCTAAGTAGCCGTGCTGGTTTTTCAGTGCCTTGCCCAATTTCACCTGCAGTCCGAGCTCTTTTAAAAATAAAAGCGCGGTGTCAAGCTTTTTTGAATCCGGCGGGCTTGCAGGCGCGATTACTCCGACTGTATCACCCTTTTTCAGCGCTTTCGGCTTGTGATTCAACTGAATCCCTCCTTTCATTTGCTCTGCACCCTACGTATACGTGGAAGAAAGAGAAAAAATACCGCTCCCTTCACATAAAGAAGCAGTATTTTCTCAATCGCCGGCGTCAGTTTTTATCTGCCCATTTTAAATCGATATAGCCGACAGGATGCCGGACGATCCCCTTTACATTTTCGTTTTGCAGGTTGACCTGGTTATAGAAATAAACCGGAATAATCGGCGCTTCATTGACCAGCAGCTTTTCCGCTTGATGCATTAGGGAGAAACGCGTTTTTTCATCAGCTTCATGTTTCGCCCGCTTGATCAGCTGATCGTATTCTTTATTGGCCCAGCCTGTGCGGTTCATCGAATTCCCTGTTTGGAAGGCTTCCAGAAAACTGATAGGGTCCGCGTAGTCAGGCAAAAATGAGCTTTGAGAGAATTGGAATTTGAGCGCTTTTTGATCCTCTAAAAATACGTTCCATTCCATATTGGCCAGCTTCACATCGACTCCTAGAGTATTTTTCAATTTTTGCTGGATCGCCTCGGCAATCTTTTTATGCTCCGGCTTTGTGCTGTAAGTAAGAGTAATCGCAGGAAGCCTATCATAGTTTTCTTCCTTCATGCCCTTTTCCAGCAGCAGCTTCGCTTTGCTTTCATTTGGCGTGACCAGGTCTCCGCCCGCTTCACGGAAATCCTTGCCGTCAGGCTGCGTAAATCCAGGCGATACAAAGGCGTGCGCAGGTTTTTCGTTATTTTTCGTGACGTATTTTACAATTTCCTCCTGATCGACAGCCATCGCAAAGGCTTTTCTGATGTTTTCATTTTGGAATGGCTCCATGTTCACATTAAACCGGTAGAAATAGAGGCCCGCCTGGTCAACAATACTGACGTTGTCCTGGTCAAGCAGCTGATCGCTTAACTCAGCAGGGACGTAAGCGGTATCCAGTTCCCCAGACTGAAACATCTGGTAATCTGTATTTCTGTCACTGACCATCGCCCATTTCACCTTATCAAGCTTCACGGTGTCTTTATCCCAATACGTGTCGCTTTTCTCCATGGTGATGCTGTCATCATGCTTCCATTCCGTCAGCTTAAACGGACCATTCCCGACAAATGTATCCGCCTCAGCAAACCACTTCGGATTTTCTTTATCGACCTTTTCATTTACCGGAAAATACGCCGGATTGGATACGACGCTGAGAAAATATTTTTGCGGCGCTTCAAGGGTTACTTCCAGGGTTCGATCATCCTTTGCCGTCACCTTCACATCGTCTTTTTTCCCTTTCCCGCTGTTATATGCTTCGCCGCCTTCAATAAAGTAGCCGAGAAACGCAGATGAAGCGCCTTTTTTCGGATCAAGCATCCGTTTCCACGCGTATTCAAAGTCTCCGGCCGTTACCGGATCTCCGTTTGTCCATTTCGCATTTTCCCGAATCGTAAATGTGTAGGTTTTTTTATCTTTTGATACAGACCACTTTTCCGCCATTGCCGGTTCAGGCTCATTCTCCTTGCCGAGACGCGTCAGCCCCTCCATGATGTTATTTAACGGCTGCCACGACACATTATTAAAACCGATCGGCGGATCGAACGAAGTCGGTTCATTTTCGTTATTTACATATAGCACCTTTTCCCCGCTGGTTTTTGCCTTATCATGACCGTTTTCCTTTCCGGCCTGTTCGTTCGCTGTACATCCCATCAGCGCAAACGAAAGTCCTAATGCAAGGCCCATTCCCCATAGCTTTTTCACTCTTTTCATCCTCTTCCCCCTTCATGATCAATCCTTCGCACCTCCGGACAGCATGGCATGTTCAGCCCGTTGATCCTGCAGCCAACAGTTGACGGTGTGCGTGTCAGATCTGATGGTCTGGCCCGGGTATACCCTGTCACACACGATCATCCTGTTCGGACATCGGGCAGCAAATGGGCAGCCTGGTGGAGGTGAAAATAAATCCGGCGGCGTTCCGTCAATCGGAATCAGCTCCGCGCCCTCCATATCCAACCGCGGGACAGAGTTCAGCAGCCCTTTGGTATAAGGGTGCTGCGGCTGATAAAAAATATCTTTTCTCGTGCCGATCTCCGCCATTTTACCGGCATACATAACTGCAACTCTGTCAGCAACCTGGGCAACGACCCCTAAATCGTGTGTAATCAGAATGACAGACACATTCGTTTTTCTCTGAATCTCTTTAAACAGCTCCAAAATCTGTGCCTGAATGGTCACGTCAAGAGCGGTGGTCGGTTCGTCTGCGATTAATATATCAGGCTCGCAAATCAGCGCCATCGCAATGACAATCCGCTGTCTCATGCCGCCGCTGAATTGGTGGGGATACTGTTTGAGCCGCTCTTCGGGATCTGGAATGCCGACCAATGACAGCATGGAAAGCACTTCTTCCCTCGCCGCCTTTTTGCTCATGTTCTTATGGCGCAGGAGCGCTTCCCCCAGCTGATCTCCGACAGTCAGCGTCGGGTTTAACGCTGTCATCGGGTCTTGAAAAATCATAGAAATGTCGGCTCCCCTAATGCTTCTCATTTCTTTGTCAGAGAGACGGCAAAGGTCTTTGTTTTTATATAGAATACTGCCGTCCGTCACTTTGGCTGAATAGGGCGGAAGCAAGCCCATGATGCTTTGGGAAGTAACGCTTTTGCCGCAGCCGGATTCGCCGACAATCGCAAAGGTCTCACCTTGATACAAATCAAAGCTCACCCCTCTGACTGCCTGAACCGTCCCGCCGTAAGTCGTAAAAGAAACGTGCAGATTTTTGACTGACAGAACTTTTTCCATACAGCTACCTCCTCAGCTTAGGGTCGAGCGCATCCTGTAATCCGTCCCCAAGTACATTAAACGCATACATCGTCAAGGAGATGAAAAAGGCCGGAAAAAATAAGCGCCACCAATGCCCAGACAAAATCGTAGGCAGACCGTCATTCGCCATCACACCCCAGCTTGCAAACGGAGCCTGTATGCCGAGGCCGAGAAAGCTTAAAAATGATTCTGCGAATATAGCGGCAGGTACGGTTAATGTCATTTGTACGATGATCGCTCCCATTGTATTCGGCAGCAGATTCTTCCGGATGATGCGAAAGGTTCTCGCACCAAAGGTTTTCGATGCGAGTACGTATTCATTATTTTTAATCTGTAGCACCTGTCCTCTTACAATTCTCGCCATGCCGACCCATCCGGTCACAGTCAGCGCCACAATAATGGTGCCCAGTCCCGGCCCCATCAGCACCATCAGCAAAATGACAACAAGGAGATACGGTAGGCCGTACAGCACTTCGATAATTCGCATCATAATGCTGTCAGTCCTGCCGCCTTTATAGCCCGCAACACCTCCATAAATGACCCCAATCACAAAATCAATCAGCGCTGCCATGACTCCGACAAATAACGAAATCCTCGCTCCGTACCATGTTCGTGTAAACACATCCCGGCCAAGCTCATCGGTGCCGAACCAATGATCGGCTGATGGCGGGAGATTTTGCTCGGTCAGCGATTGGCGCGCGACACTATGGGGTGATAAAAGGGGCCCGATTACTGCCATGACAAATAGAAATAAAAGAATAAAGAGTCCCGCCATCGCTAATTTATTTTTCTTCAGCCTCCTCCAAGCATCCTGCGTGTATGACAAACTCGGCCGCTTGACCGAATCGGCTTCTCGATTTTTTTCATGATTCGAGACAAACCACTCATCCGGCACATGAATGTGCTGCTTTGGCTGGCGTTCATCCGTTTGTACAGGGAGATTCACACGCTTCACCCTTTCTTATGCAGTTTAATGCGCGGGTCCAGCAGACCGTAGGCCAAATCGACCAAAAACAGCATGATGATCAGAATAACGCTGTAAAAAACGGTCGTTCCCATAATCACGGGATAGTCCCGCTGATTAATACTTTCAACAAAATATTTTCCCATTCCCGGAATGGCAAAGATTTTTTCAATAACAAAGCTTCCTGTTAAGATGCTTGCGACGAGTGTGCCCAGAACGGTAATGACGGGCATGAGTGCATTTCTGAGTGCGTGTTTTACGATAATTTTGAACGGAGAAAGCCCTTTTGCTTTTGCTGTGCGGATATAATCCTGTGTCAGAACTTCAACCATGCTTGACCGTGTCAGCCTGGCAATGATCGCCATTGGCCCTACAGCAAGCGCTGCGGTCGGAAGCACCATATGAATCGGGCTCGTCCATGTGGCAGCGGGAAATAGTTTGAGATTGACAGCAAATTGCTGAATGAGCAATGTTGCCAGAATAAAATTCGGGATGGAGATGCCGAGTACCGCGAGACTCATTGCGGCATAATCCAAAAAACCATTGCGGCGGAGCGCAGCGATTACGCCCAGTACCAGCCCAGAGATCACGGCAATGACAATGGCTGTCATTCCAAGCTCAAAGGAAACGGGAAATCCGCGTTCCAGCATATCATTTACGCTGTCTGACGGTTTTTTAATTGAAGGTCCGAAATCGAATGTAATGATGGATTTTAGGTAGATGATGTATTGGAAAATGAGAGGATCGTCTAAGTGATAGTAGGCTTCGAGATTTTTTTGCACGGCTTCATTAGTGCCTCTCTCCTCGTTAAAAGGAGATCCGGGAATGACCTTCATGAGAACAAAAGTCAGGGTGGTAATCACCAAAATCGTGGCTGCCATTGCCCAAAAACGCTTTATCATGTATCGCGCCAAAGCCTAAAACACCCCTTTAGCAGAATGATGTCCGCATCGCAAGCTCAGTCATGACAAGCATCGCCTGATAGGCTTCAAGCATGTCCTTCGCCTGAAATTGAACGGTTGTGGTTCCCGGTTTGATTTCAGTTCCCGGCATCAGGTTGGCCCATTCAGCCTGTCCGTAATTGCCGAACTCAATGCTTAGAACCGGTCTGTCAGGCGGTGTGAGCGGTTTGACTTTGTCCTTGTTTTGCAGGGCAAATGCGGTTTTTTCTGTCAGCAGACGTCCGGCTTTCACAGGGGACAAGCACTTCACTGCAGATCTTGAAATGGTTTGTTTGACAGCGGCTGTCGTAACATTCGGAATGAGCTCTTCCGCTTCCTTTGCCGCCCGGTCATCTCCGGCTACCATTAATACCGGGACATCATAATAACCGGCAACGTATGCATTTAACCCGAGCTCACCGACAGGCCGATCGTTTATGTAAAAATGACGGACGCCGAAAATCATGCTGTGTGACATCACGCCTGGAGTTGAAGCTCTCGCATGGTACCCGAGAAACAAAGCGCCTGTATACGTATCATCCAGTCCCTCTACCATTGAAAATGGTTTGACGTCACCGGATATCAAGTGTGCTTCAGGATGAAGCCTTTCAACCATCAGATTATTCATCTTCGAATGGCTGTCATTGACAAGCACTTCGGTACACCCGCTGTTAAACGCTTCGGCAATACAGTAGTTTGCTTCTTCAGTCATGATAAGCCGCCCGCGTTCATAATTGCGCTTGCCGGAATCCACAAAGGTATCGTCCGGAAGACCCGAAATACCTTCCATATCTACTGACATGTACAGTTTCATAACGCTCCTCCTTTTTTACTAAATTATGAATATTCTAACAGATTATATTAAAAAAAGAGGAAAAATGCAATATAACTGAGGAAAATCACAACGATTCAATGATAAAAAGAACCCTCTTTCAAGGGTTCATGTCTGTTTCTCCACCTGTTCTGTAAGCAGTTTATATTTATTCAAGGTTCTTTCAAACACCTCGTCAAAAACGTCCGGCACAGAAGTATGTATCACTTCAGCTCCCTCTCCTGTAATTCCGCCTTTCGTTGCGACACGTTCCAGCGTTTCCCCGAAAGACATCTTCTTTTCGATCAGCAGCTTGCCAGTTCCGTATAGTGAATGAATTAGAAAGTCATAAGCTTCTTCTTTGGACAGACTGCTGTTTCTGACTGCAGACAGCGCTAGTTCTTCGAAGACGGCAGCTATAAACCCTGGTGCCGAGCTCGTCAGATTGCTGGCGGCATCCAAATTCGATTCTTTGATTTCTCGCACACGGCTGAAAACAGATAACAATTCATTCAGGCGTTCTTTTTTATCCGCTGTCAGTGCTTTACTATGAACGACAAGCGAGATGCCCGCTCCTGCTTCAGATGTAATTGCAGGAATGAAACGTGATATACCGGCTTCCGTTTCAGCCTCCAAAAGACGCAACGGCACACCGGCGGCAATAGAAACGATATGCGTATCCCTGTTCACATGCGGGTGTAGACGGCGGAGCGTTTCAATAACATTTAGCGGCGGCACACAAATAAAAATAAGACGGCATGTTTTCGCCCAGTTTTCTAGCGGAACAGCCGATACATGTGGATCATCTGACATCAGCGCCTGCAGCCGCTCCCCCTTCGTTCTTGTTTCAATAAAGAGCTCGTGCTCCTTGATTTGTTCATGCTTTAACAGCTGCCTGGCGATCATATCGGCCATGCTGCCATATCCAATCAATCCAATTTGTTCCATTAAATCAGTCCTTTCATATACAATATGAAGTGTACCGTTTTCCGCACTTTTTCACAATTTCCCATAATCTTTTCATTTTTATCCCACAGTTTTTGTTTATGATAAACTCAAGTCATAAACCTATCATAATCAATTAAAATCAGTGAAAATAGAGAAACGGAGTGAACATGATGGATAACTATCGTGACGAAAACAGAACAGAAGGCAATGAGAGTGAAGTCTTGCTAGCGAAAGAGAACGATCAGAGCACCCCCTACTCAGCCCGCAATGTCATTCATGATCAGGAGAAGAAAAAACGTGGGTTCGGATGGTTCAGACCGCTGCTTGGTGGAGTGATCGGCGGCAGTCTCGCCCTTGGCATATACACGTTTACACCGCTTGGCGACCATGATTCTCAGGACACTGCAAATCAATCGTCCAGCCAGCAGCAAACACAATCGGTGACAGCTAAAAGCACGTCCACTGAATCTAGCAAAAGCTCGTCAAGCTCAAGCAGCTCATCAGCATTTAAGAGCGAGGATTCCTCTAAAATCTCAGATATGGTGGAAGACATTTCACCGGCGATTGTCGGTATTACAAATCTTGCTCAGTCAAACAGCTCTTTGTTTGGCTCTAGTTCATCTGGTTCCAGTGAAGGTACAGAAAGCGGTACAGGGTCTGGTGTCATTTTCAAAAAAGAGAACGGCAAGGCTTATATTATTACGAATAACCATGTCGTAGAAGGAGCATCTTCCCTGAAGGTCTCTTTATATGATGGCACTGAGGTAACAGCAAAGCTGGTAGGCAGTGACTCCTTAACAGATTTAGCAGTCCTCCAAATCAGTGATGACCACGTAACAAAAGTGGCAAGCTTCGGTGATTCATCGGATCTCAGAACAGGCGAGACCGTCATTGCGATTGGAGATCCGCTCGGAAAAGACTTGTCCCGCACAGTAACACAAGGAATTGTAAGCGGTGTGGACAGAACGGTTTCAATGTCAACATCAGCCGGTCAAACAAGCATTAATGTAATTCAGACCGACGCGGCGATTAACCCAGGAAACAGCGGCGGTCCGTTATTAAATACTTCCGGTAAAATTGTCGGCATTAACAGCATGAAAATCAGTGAAGATGATGTAGAAGGCATTGGATTTTCAATTCCAAGCAATGACGTAAAACCGATTGCAGAAGAATTGCTCTCTAAAGGACAAATTGAACGTCCGTATATCGGTGTCAGCATGTTGGATTTAGAACAAGTGCCGCAAAACTACCAAGAAGGCACACTCGGCCTGTTCGGCAATCAGCTCAATAAGGGCGTATACATTCGAGAGGTCGCTTCCGGCTCTCCTGCAGAAAAGGCTGGATTGAAAGCGGAGGATATTATCATCAGCCTCAAAGGCAAAGAAATCAATACAGGCAGTGAATTGCGCAATATCTTATATAAGGACGCAAACATTGGTGACACTGTTGAAGTGAAAATTCTCAGAAACGGCAAAGAAATGACGAAGAAAATCAAACTCGACCAAAAAGAAGAAACAACTTCGTAAAACATAACACCTCAGGCCGCAAAAGCGGTCTGGGGATTTTTATTGAACAAAAGACCTATCTCTCTTCAAAACTTACTAACGAGATAATCTGTATATCAATCAGGCTAACATCACTGTAAATTGATGCATGTTTGAGAAAGAGGTATGAACATGAGAACCGTGGAATTGAGCATGATCTAGGCAAGAGTAGCTCTCTGTACTAAGCTTTCGACATTGGCATAGGGAATTACACCGGATGCCAGATTCTATTACACATAACTGGTACGGCTCTATTCATGCGTTTCTTAAAGGTCCTCAATATAACAGCTGACATGCAGCAAAGCCTAATGTTGATAACTTAGGCTTTGCTGTTTTTTATTTCAGCATGCCTGAACCCCAGTGCAAGTTTACAAACCCTTATTCCCATATTTCTATCAGTATCTTTTCCATTGACAGAATAAAAACCCCTGTCCGTTACGGACAGGGGTTCAGGTTATGACATATGCTGGTCTCTGTAGAATCTTTTATTTTCAATTCCATACGATCTCTGAACGATGTAA
Source organism: Bacillus sp. C28GYM-DRY-1 (assembly GCF_030519405.1). Classification (NCBI taxonomy): domain Bacteria; kingdom Bacillati; phylum Bacillota; class Bacilli; order Caryophanales; family Bacillaceae; genus Bacillus; species Bacillus sp. C28GYM-DRY-1. The sequence continues at coordinate 269,122 of NZ_JAUMKF010000003.1, read as the reverse complement.
AGCGGCCTGTCTTTAGCCTCATCATAGATTCTGCCGATATATTCGCCGATCATTCCCAGAATCAGAAGTACGATGCCGCTGAACAGGAGCTGGATCACAATAAGTGATGACCAGCCGGTAATCGTGCTGTCTGTAAATAGCTTCATATACAGCACGATAAACATATACAGAAATCCTGCACCTGACATGAGAATTCCCGCATAGCTCGCCAGCTTCAGCGGTTTGTGCGAAAACGTCGTGATGCCGTCCATTGACAGCTTCAGCATTTTCTTCAGCGGGTACTTTGTTTCTCCGGCAAGCCTTTCATCACGTACATACTCGACCGCTGTCTGTTTGAAGCCCACCCAGCTGACGAGCCCTCTGACAAAAGGATTTTTCTCTTTCAATCTCTTCATTTCATCACAGACTTTTCTGTCCATGAGGCGGAAATCCCCTGTATCAATCGGGATATCAATATCCGTCATGCTGCTGAGAAGCCGGTAAAACATAGCCGCAGTTTGTTTTTTGAAAAAGGTCTCCCCTTTTCGTTTTGTCCGCACGGCGTACACGACCTCATAGCCTTCCTTCCATTTTTCAATCATATCTAAAATCAATTCAGGAGGATCCTGCAAATCGGCGTCAATGACGACGATTGCATTCCCCTGTGCATAATCCATCCCTGCTGTAATGGCGATCTGGTGTCCAAAGTTCCTTGAAAAATCAATGATCTTCACTCTCGGATCGATCAGGCTGTGTTCTCTTAAAATCTCAATACTGCGATCTTTGCTTCCATCGTTGACAAAAAGCAGCTCGTAGTTTTCCTTTGTTTGATCCATGACCTCTTTTAAGCGCTGATAGGTTTCATGAATGACAAGCTCTTCGTTATACACAGGTACAACAATTGAATATTGAATATGTCTGCTCATGGTTTTTCCTCCTATTCATCAGCATGTAGTTCGTATAATGTCGCTGACTGATTCATTCCGCCAGGTCCGCCGCCCATTTGGCTCTTTTCGCCTGAAGACTTGCTGTTGTTTGATGTATCAGCTGAATCATTATTTTCTGTTTTCTGATCAGATGATGATTGTTGATCAGAATTTGATTGCCATTTATCTGAAGACACTTCTTTCCCGTTTTTCTCAACCCATTCAACAATGTCATTGTTTCCGCCTCTTCCTCTTCCAGAAGCTAAGAAGTATTTCACTTTTCCCTCTTTTACAAGCTTTTTGAATTGAGTCAGCGTGATAGCCGGATCAGAACCGCTGAATCCGCCAATAGCCATGACAGCTTTTGTCGTTTTAATAATATATGGCGCCGCTGTGTTCGAGTCGGTTGTGGCGAATAAGTATTCAGCTCCGGAGTTATTCTCCTCTAAATATTTAATCAGTTTTTCATTTACAGATGCATCAGACATTCCCATGCCTTTTCCGCTCATGGATGCAAGCTGAGGACCTGTTTCAGGCTGTGAGCTGTTGCCCCCGTACAGAAGCGGTGTGCTTGCCCAATAAATCGGCATCACCAGCAATGCGAGTAGAGCTGCAAGAGATACATAATAACTGATCGGTTTTTGGCGCTGTTTGAACAACAGCAGCGCAATCGCTAACATCACGCCGATCACACCTACGCTAATGCTCCAGCCTGCACCGATTTGATCGTTGTAGTTTCTGAGAATAAACAACTCAAAACCAGTTGTGGCAATAATTGCTGCCGGCAGAAGCCATGATTTCCAGCCAGTCTGATTGCGGTACAGGTGAACAAGAGCAACCCAGCCTGCACCGACAAGAGCCGCAATCGGCGGTGCCAGCATAATGAGATAATAGTGATGGAAAAATTCGGCAACACTGAAGAACCCAGCAATCGGCACAAGCCATGCGACCCAGAATGCCGTTTCCTTCTGCTCTACAGATAGCCTTCTTCTTTCTCTCGCTCCTGCAATCAGTAAGCCTGCGATTCCAAAAATCGCAAATGGCAGAAGCCAGCTGATTTGATCAGATAATTCTTGTTGGAAAAGCCGCAGCGGACCAGGTGTTCCCGTTCCGAACATTCCTGAACCTGATTGCATTTTCGATCCGGTTCCTGTACCGCCTTTCCCTCCGTCTCCGCCAAAACCGCCTTGGCCGCCATCTCCGCCGCTTGGAGGGCCTCCTTGACCGCCGCTTGGCATTTCACCATTGGATGGAGGTACCGTCATATTGCCATTTGCAGATTTATCATCACTTGATGAGCTGCTGCTTGATGACTGATTAGACGGTGCTTGATTTTGTGTTGAACTGTTATCAGAAGAAGGCATTTCTTTTGAAGCGTCTCCGTTTGGTCCACCCTGTCCGCCGCCGGAATTTTGGCCTGTCAGCCGCTGAATCCCGTTATATCCGAAAGCCAATTCCAAAACGGAGTTGGTCTGGCTGCTTCCGATATAAGGCCGCTTGCTTGCAGGGATATTGTCAACAATGAGCGGCCATGATAAGGAAACGGCTGCTAATACGGCTAAAGCACTTACTAAGGAAATGATTTTTTTCTTAATTGTGGCGTTTGCCGCAATCAGATAGAACAATAAGAAGGCCGGCAAAATCATATAAGCTTGAAGCATTTTTGTATTAAAGCCTGCACCAACAACGAAAAATGCTGCTAACAGCCAGATCATCTTTCCTTTTCTGATCGCTTTAAAGAGTAGCCATGTGGCCAACAATAAGAAAAATACCAATAATGCATCAACATTGTTTGTACGTGCTACAGCTACAGCAATCGGTGTACATGCCATAACAAACGAGGCAATGCGCGCCGCTGTTTTTCCGAATGTCGGCTTAATCAGCAAGTACATAAGAAGGACTGAACCTACACCCGCTAATGCCTGTGGCAGAATGACACTCCATCCATGCATACCAAATATCAATGCACTGATCGTTTGGATTTGATATGTAATAGGCGGTTTATCAACTGTTATAAAGCCGGCAGCATCGAACGAAGCATAAAAGAAATGATGAAAACTTTGCATCATACTTGTAACTGCCGCGGTGTAATAAGGATTCACCGTGTCGTCCTTCCAAATGTTATAGATATTTAAGAATGCAGATGCGAGCAAAATGAGGATGAGGACGAGATCCAGCTCGCGTTTTTTCTTTTCCACTTGTTTTTCACTCCTTTTTGTCTAACTTTGAAATAGTGTAACAAGCAAATATGAATAAACTATTAATAAACAAAGACAATATTTTTGCCGAGGCCATTACATGACAATCGTCCATATACCCAACAGATTTTGTTTATCCTAATCGGCATCTGATATTTTCTGCCCGAAAAGCCATCCTGTTTATGTCAAAATGTATGCTGATCATAAAAAAAGCCTTCCGGCAGCACCGGAAGGCAAATCAATTACAACTTATTGTATCGGTTTTAGTTTTGCTTCAATTTCAGCTCTTCGATGCTCAAGATATGGCGGAAGTGCGATCGTTTGGCCAAGCTCATCAAGGTTTTCATCAACCATAAAGCCCGGTCCGTCAGTTGATAACTCGAACAAAATGCCGTTCGGCTCTCTGAAATACAGTGCCTTGAAGTAGTAGCGTTCAACAATGCCGGAATTGCTATAGCCTTCCCGGCTGATGATCTGGTGCCACCCGGCAAGTTCTTCTTCATCCCTTACCCGAAATGCAACATGGTGAACACTTCCTTTTCCTTGCCGCTCGCGGGGAAGATCGTTTCTTTCTATTAAATGGATTTCCGTTGCCGCACCGCCTTCACCAGATTCCAAAATAACGGCAGTTGCTTGTCCGTCGACTGTTTCACGATTGATTTCTGTAAACCCAAGAATATCCGTCAATACGTGTAAGGTTGGTTCAGCGTATGGCACAGTCAATTCAATCGGACCTAACCCGCGAAACGAAAATTCTTCTGGAATGCCGCTTTGTTTAACAGGCAGACCATATCCTTTTCCTTTCTCATCAGCAGTCAGCACAAGGCGCTGTCCTTCATGATCTTGGAATGCCAATATGTCACGTCCCGCTCTTTGGGCAATGCCGCTATGCCCCACCTGATGCTCTTCAAAACGTTCTTTCCAGTAATGCAGGGCTTCTGTGCTTGGAACGCGCAAACCAATAGAAGAAATACTGTTTGTTCCCGCATGAAACGGCGCAATGCGGGGGATCTCAAAAAACGTCAGCTCAGTTCCCGGATTTGCCACTTCATCTCCGTAAAACAGGTGGTACATTGTCGGCTCATCCTGATTGACGGATTTTTTGACAAGTTTTAATCCTAATACCTTCTTATAAAAATCTAAGTTTTTTTGTGCATCGGCCGTTAATGCCGACACGTGGTGAATGCCGTTGACTTTCATATACTGTCCCTCCAGGTCATTTTATCTCGATTTCGAGATATTATATCATAGTTATATATTTATTGTTCTAATTAGAAGGTATTTTATTCGCATAGGAAAGTCAACATATCAGCTTCGCGAAGGTTCGTTATTTTGCTGGGTTCTCATCACATCCTCTGTTTCGGTTAAAACCCATAGGCAAAATACGAACTTTCAAACTATATAACGATGTATTATTCGTTTATTTCTTGTTAAAGCAGGTGTTTTAACAGGTTTATCAGCCACCCAAAAAGCAAATAGTGAAAATCAGAAAATTTATTTTATTTCACTTTTCTAAAATAGGGTTTACAATATGAAAAAAAGATTCTTCTCATGAAGCTTCAACATCATAGGAGGTTAAGGACATGCATACTGAAGACAACGGTTTGAAAAAAGAGATAGGCCTCTTGTTTGCCCTTACTCTTGTCATCGGAACCATTATCGGTTCAGGTGTTTTTATGAAGCCTGGCGCAGTGCTCGCTTATTCGGGTGATTCAAAGACAGCGCTTTTCGCCTGGCTGTTAGGCGGTATTTTAACATTGGCGGGCGGTTTGACAATCGCAGAAATCGGGACGCAAATCCCAAAAACCGGCGGGCTTTATACGTATCTTGAAGAAGTGTACGGCGAGTTTTGGGGATTTTTGTGCGGCTGGGTGCAGATTATCATTTACGGTCCGGCCATTATCGGTGCACTAGGTTTATATTTTGGATCTTTAATGGCCAATCTTTTCGGCTGGGGCTCTGGACTATCAAAAGTAATCGGAATTATAGCAGTTCTCTTTTTATGCGTCATTAATATTATCGGTACAAAATACGGCGGTTTTGTCCAAACACTGACAACAATCGGAAAGCTGATTCCGATTGCATGCATCATCATCTTTGGCCTTTGGAAAGGCGATCAGCACATCTTCACAGCAGTAAACGAAAGCATTGCCGATATGAATTTCGGAGCAGCGATTTTGGCTACATTGTTTGCTTACGACGGATGGATTCTACTGGCCGCTCTCGGCGGAGAAATGAAAAATCCCGAAAAGCTGCTGCCGCGCGCAATGACGGGCGGATTATTAATCGTAACAGCCATCTACATTTTCATTAATTTTGCATTGCTTCACATCCTGTCTGCGAACGAAATTGTCACACTTGGTGAAAATGCGACAAGCACTGCTGCCACCATGCTGTTCGGGTCAATTGGCGGAAAACTGATCAGTGTCGGGATTATTGTCAGCATCTTCGGCTGCCTAAACGGAAAAGTCCTTTCTTTCCCGCGTGTATCATTTGCAATGGCAGAACGCAAACAGCTTCCATTTGCTGAAAAACTGTCACAAGTACACCCGACGTTCCGCACACCATGGATTGCGATTTCCTTTCAAATTGCCGTGTCTTTGATTTTGATGCTGATCAGCAACCCTGATAAACTATCAGAAATCTCTATTTTCATGATCTACATTTTTTATGTGATGGCCTTTTTTGCGGTGTTTATCCTCCGCAAGCGAACGAAGGGAGAAAAGCGCGCCTACAGTGTTCCGCTATACCCATTCATGCCGATTTTGGCCATCGCAGGCTCATTCTTTGTGTTAGGAAGCACACTTATTACAGATACACTGAGCTGCGGTTTATCCATCCTCATCGGCCTTGCAGGACTTCCTGTTTATTACGGGATGAAAAAACGAAAATAAAGCTGATTAAACGGTTCCCTTGTTTAGGGAACCGTTTTTTGGTGAAACAGAAGATAAAAGTTGACAAGAAAAATACAACTTTTGATATACTTTTAACGTTAAACAGAAAGCTTGTGCAAACTATGGTCGTTTTTAAACCGAAGCAGGGCAAAATAAGTGGACATGTTTTGCTGAAAAAGTCAAGCCGTGTTTTTTTCGACTTTACCTGTTTTTTTTCGACAAAAGGCTATATAATAATTTGATGTGTGCATTGTCTCATTCAAACTATGGAGGGTTTTTAATGATAAGAAGAAAAAAAGATAAGTTCTCACTCCTTTTAACAGAAATCGCAAAAAATATAGACGAAACTGCCGAATATTTTGTGAACTTTAAGGTCACAAACCAAACGACGCTTAAAGAATTCGCAGATACGTTAAAAGAATATGAAACAAAAGGTGACAATCATGTTCATGTCATGATTAAAGAGCTTAACAAAGCGTTCATCACTCCTATTGAACGCGAAGATATCCTTCAGCTGACAAACAGCCTGGATGATGTGCTTGACGGAATCGAACATTTCTCTGCCATGATGGAGATTTTCTCGATTACTTCATCAGACGAGCATATCGATAAATTCAGCGGATACATCAGAGAATGTGCCAAAGAAATTTTAATTACAATTGAGCTGCTGGCAGAAAACCGCTTAAAGGATATTCAGCCTCACGCAATCAAAATTAAAGAATATGAGCACAGCTGTGACAACCTGCACAGAAAATCATTAAAGAATCTTTTCGGAAATGAAACAGATCCGATCAAAGTGATTCAATATCGTGAAATTTATGAAACGCTTGAAGAAATTGCTGACTCTTGCCAAAGTGTTGCCAATAATCTTGAAACCATCATTATGAAAAACGCGTAACGAGGGGTTAAAATGGATATTTTATTAATTTTAACGATACTAATAGTCATTTGTGCTCTGGCGTTTGACTTCATCAATGGGTTTCATGATACGGCGAACGCAATTGCGACTTCAGTATCGACAAAAGCGCTGAAACCGCGCCATGCCATTATAATGGCGGCTGTGATGAACTTTATCGGAGCAATGACATTTACAGGTGTTGCCAAAACCATTACAAAAGACATTGTAGACCCTTATACATTAGAAAATGGATCTGTCGTCATTTTGGCTGCATTAATCGCTGCGATTGCCTGGAACCTGATCACATGGTACTACGGCATCCCAAGCAGCTCATCCCATGCCATCATCGGAGCTATTGCCGGTGCCGCCATTGCGTCAGCCGGATTTGCTGCGTTAAATTATAAGGGATTCATTAAAATCATTGAAGCACTTATTTTTTCACCGATTATTGCCTTTGTCCTTGGGTTTATTCTTTACAGCATCGTCAAGGTGATCTTCAAAGACAGCAATTTGGCGAAAACGAACAAGCAATTCCGCAGAGTGCAGATTGTAACAGCTGCCCTGCAATCGTATACACACGGAACAAACGATGCGCAAAAAGCAATGGGAATTATCACAATGGCACTTATTACAGCGAATTTACATACTTCTTCTAATGATATTCCAACCTGGGTGCAATTCGCCTGCGCGACAGCCATGGGTCTCGGAACATCAATCGGCGGCTGGAAAATCATCAAAACCGTTGGCGGAAAAATCATGAAAATTCGTCCGGTAAACGGTGTTTCTGCTGACTTAACCGGTGCAGCTATTATTTTCGGCGCCACATTTATTCATTTGCCGGTCAGTACAACCCACGTCATTTCTTCATCAATCCTTGGCGTCGGTGCGTCACACCGGGTGAAAGGCGTAAACTGGGGTACGGCCAAGCGGATGCTCATCACATGGGTCATCACGCTTCCGATTTCAGCGACACTTGGTGCCATTGCCTACTTTATTTTAAATATGATTTTTTAATGTTACGCCGCTTCTGTCAAAGGAGCGGTTTTTTTGATGGAACAGGAAAACCGGCCGTATCTCCCGAATACAATAAGCAGAACCTATTTCAGATGTGAGGGATTGATGTATGCTTTTATTCTTTCAGATCATGGTCTGGTGCATCATGGCCGGATTGGCCTTATACGTGTATGCCACGTGGCGTTTCGAAGCGAAGGTCAAAGAAAAAACGTCCGCCATCCGAAAAACATGGTATTTGCTGTTTGTTCTGGGCGCTATGGTATACTGGACATATGATTCCTCTTCCCTGTTTACTCACTGGGAACGATATCTCATTGTCGCCGTCAGTTTTGCTTTAATTGACGCTTTCATTTTCTTAAGCGCATACGTCAAAAAACTGGCCGGCAGCGAACTGGAAACAGATACAAGAGAAATCCTCGAAGAAAACAACGAAATGCTTCACATATATCTCAATCGGCTGAAAACATACCAATACCTATTGAAAAACGAACCGATCCACGTTTATTATGGAAGTATAGAAGCATATGCTGAAGGTATTGATAAACTGCTGAAAACCTATGCCGATAAAATGAATGTAACGGCCTCCCTTTGTCACTATTCGACACAGGCTGATAAAGACCGGTTAACCGAGCATATGGACGATCCGGCAGACGTGCAAACTCGGCTTGATCGAAAGGATGTTTATTACGACCAATACGGAAAAGTGGTTCTCATCCCTTTTACCATCGAGACACAGGGTTACGTCATTAAGCTGACGTCTGACAGCATTGTCACGGAATTTGATTATTTGCTTTTCACATCATTAACGAGCATATATGATTTGGTGCTGCCAATTGAAGAGGAAGGTGAAGGATAATGGAACGCGCATTTCAAAACGGATGCGAGCCCCGCGCGGCGAAGCCGTTTAAAATCCTGAAAAAACGTTCAACCACCAGTGTTGCAGGCTATCAAGTCAGCCCGCATACAGCGAGAATCTTCAAAGAAAACGAACGGCTGATTGACGAGTATAAACAAAAAAAAGCATGATCACAATAAAAGGACAAGGGAAAACAGCTCTTGTCCTTATTCCTTTTCTTATAAGGGGTACATATAATAAAACAAACAGAGGAAATTGTCAGGTGATACAGTGAAAAAATTGGTGAGGCGTGTGAAGTTTGTTGATTACGGAAAGTTTGGCCTTTCCGGGTATTCGCTTCGGGTGAAGGAGCGGAGTGCAGGAATTTTAAAAAAATTAAAGAAGAAAAAATAAATCCCGGAGAAACGCCGGGATTTTTCGTGCACTGTGAGTCAGCTTAATTGGGCTGCGATTTTTGCTTTAGTCGCCGGTCCGTAAATACCGTCGGCGGTTAGACCGTTAACAGACTGAAAGCGCGCAACTGCATCAGCTGTTTTCGGTCCGTAAATGCCGTCAATTCCGTTGTTGACAGCTCCTTTATCAGGGTAAAAATAGAGGGCGGCCAGTGCTCTTTGCACCTGAAAGACATGTTCTCCTGAGGTGTAAGGCGTTGTTAGTTTGATAATGCCGTCAGGAAGCGGATAGAGTTCTGGTTCTTCAGCGTACGATGGTGCACTTACAATTAGCACTTGACCGACCTGAATGACATTCGGATCTTCGATATTGTTCCACTCTTGCAGTTGAGCAACAGTAACACCGAACGCTCTCGCTATAGATGTAAGCGTGTCACCTTGTTTCACAACGTAAGTTTGGCTGCCGCCTCCCCCAATTCCAGCTTTAAATGAATCCCACGTATCCAGCAGTCTGCGCGGACATTCCTTCCCAGACCAATACTTATGAGGGACGATATTGGCGAGACTGATATTGTGTTCAGCCATTAATGTTTTGATAAGCCACTGGGCATTTGCTGTTGCTTGCGCAAAATCTCCATCCTCATTTTCACAAATTTCAATTCCGATAGAAGCCCTGTTGCCGCTGCCGTTTCCATCTCCTGCATGCCAGCCGTTTTCATTTAAAGGCAGATGCTGATAAATTTCTGTATCATCAACTGTAAAATGCCAGCTTGTCGCCGTATCAGGATTTTTTAAATAGCGGGCATGCGCCTCAGCATCCGCTCCTGCTGCAGTGTTCGCAGTATTGTGCACTGTAATGTAAAGCGGGGTCATTGCATAGCCTGGACGGTTATTTGCACCGACTGGAATAAAGTCTTGGATAATGTTAACCATTTTCATCTCTCCTTATTTGGTCAGGTTGTTTTTAAGTAACAAGTCACGCTGTTTTTTCCCTTTTGCTGTTACATAATTGTTTTTAAACCAAGCAGCAAGTGTCGTTCCGATTGTGAAAATGACAGATCCGGCAGAATAAAGAGCGTCAGCAAGCTGATTAACCTGCTCCTCCTGAATATTCAATGGGGATTTGCCAAACATCAGCAAGGTCTGGTTGATTAATGCAACCAAAAGAAGCACCGTCCTGATGACCGTGCCTTTGTCACACATTCTCATAATAATCCCCCTTTAATGCTGCAGCAGGTTGTACATAATGGCGATGGCTCCGCCAATGACCCCTGTGCATACTGCTGTAATGATGGCACCTGTGATGGTGCGTTTAATCCACGTTGTATTTTCATCAATTTTGTTTAATTTTTCGTTCAGCGTCATGATTTGCTGATCTTGCCGGTCAGACACTCGTTCTAATACGGAAACTCTTTGCTCCAGCGCTTTTTGCTCACCTTTCATGTCTGCAAATTCCTGCTGAAACACATTCACATCTATCTCTTGCTGCATTACTCACTCCTCCTTTACATGCGGATCACCTCCCTTCCGAGGTCCGAAATGGTTATGAAACCGCCGTTCCTTTTATCGAAAGAGTCCCCCCGGTGATACTGGCGATCTCCATGATGATCTCCTTGAAACCTTTAATATTAAAGGCCCACGCCTCAGCTTTCCCTAATGTACTCGAGGCGGAGGACGCATCATCAGATTTCACGCCTCTGATCGGAAAATTCTGTCCTGACACTGATTTCCCCCAAAATTTCACCTCACTCGTTTCCGCTGTGCCGTATACTTCAACGAGTAAATATGCAGCTCCCTCCACGGGTAAAGCGGCACCCTCGCCCGCAGTATCGGCATCTTCATGAAAGACAAAGTCAAACGTCTTGCCAGCTTCCACTTTCAGCCGTCCATCGTCTGTTTGATTCTCCGAAAAGTCAATCTGCAAAGGCGCTTTTCTATTTAAACGCACGTCCATTTCTCCCGCACCGACTGATTGGTATAATACAAATTCTGATTGCTGAAGATTCCCGTTCACATAACGGAAGCGGTAATAGCGTTTAGAAAGGTACACCCAGTCCGTCGCCGTCAGGACACCCGCTTCGACATTAATTACTGCTGTCGTTGTCCAAGCACTGTTATTATCGCTTTCTTCTATAAAGAGCGTACCTTCACGATCTGCATACGCCCATCCCTTCCCAGAAAGCTATGTGAAACAGCTTGACGGACTGAAGGAGTATGATCCTGACCTGTACCGGATTGCCCGCAAAGGCCGATTCGGCGTCAATGGGATCAGGGTGCTGCCGCAGTTCGAGGTGCTTCCGCATAGCCAGCTAAAAGAACGTATCGCAGCCATCAGCTTCAGGGTGGCGAAGACGTCCGATTAATTCCTTAAAGCCTTCATACTTCACCTCTGAGCATTCTTCAATCCATATTAATGAAATGTTATGAACTGATTTTAATTTCGCCGGATTGTCCATTCCTTTGAACATGATCCGGATGCCGTTTTGAAACCGCAGCTTTTGTGAGGCCGAGCTCTTCGATCACCTCTTGAAACAAGGCAAAGGTCGAATCCCGATGGGTATCGAACACCTCGCGAATGACAAGGGCCGTGCGTTTTTCCTTCAGCAGCTTTAAGACAATTTTCAATGCGGTATGATAGCTTTTGGATGAGCCGTAGCCGCCGACGAGAAATTGGTACGTCTGCTCCCAATTGAACACATAATCTTCGAAATGAGGGTTGATTTCTTTTACAATCATGGCTTGGCCTCTTTTCGTTTGATCATGATTTCAATCGGCTCCTGGCTGTCATCTGTTTTCTCCGCTTTTTGCTTGGCAAGCTTTAATTTTTCATTTTCAATTTTTTGTTTCAATTGATCCGGAAACAAATCAAAATATAAGGACAGCTTCTCGAGCGCCTTCATTTTATCGGCGAGCTTGATGGCGATGCCTTCTTTGCCAAGCTTCGCTTCCGTCACAATGGTGCCGTCAACGAGCCCGGAATCTTTGACATCGACAAAGCTGATTTCCTTCATAATCGGGTTATCATCTTCATCAAACAGCGGTCCCGATTTCCCGACAGCCTGGACCTCTTTTTTTCCGAAAGTCACATAGTCCGTAATATCTGCAAAAGCGATCTTGATATAAACCTGAAGCACGTCCATCGCTTCAATAAACATTTCATTGACCATTTCTTTTTTAATGCGTCTGATTTCAGCAGCGACCTTTTCATTCTTTAACAGCCGGCTGCCCGTCACATGGGCGCTGTCCGGAGAATAGCCCGCTTTGATTGCTGACTGTGTGGCATTGAAGCTTTTGACGTAATACAGGCAAAACAGCCGCTGGCGTTCATTTAATTCCTCATTGTCTATCCTGCGCTGTTTTTGTTCGTTTCTGGTTTCAGAAAACAAGGCTTCTTTCCATTTGTCTTGTTTTTTCCAGATGCCGATTGTTTTCGCGGAAACGCCGATTTTGTCGGCGATCGCCCGATTTGTGATCTTTCCTTGATGTTGTTGATAGATTGCTAATGCTTTTTCGCGCTGTTGTGTTTTCATGCTACGGCATCACCGCCACCTCCAGCATGGATGTCTATTCATAAAAGCGGCTGATCTTGCCAGCCGCTTATGTGTCATGCTTTATTCACTTATAGGTGGCAAAGGTATGACAAGCCTTCAGGCAAGCGATCGATTCATTTCCTCCTGCTGTCTTTGCATCTTTACAATCGCCCGTTTGATAGTCGTTTGCACAGTCGATTTTTTCACACCGAGAAGATCAGCGATTCGTTCATAAGAAAAGCATTCTACCTTATGCAGCAAAAACATTTCTTTTTCTCTGTCCGTTAACAGGGATAACGCTTCTTGGATCCTCTCTCTGTCTTCTTCTGATACCTGTCCGTCCGGCTCAACCATCATCGTGCTGGAAAATGATTCGATGATTCTCGGATCCTTGATCATCAGCCGCTGGTAGGCATCACGCCGGTCAATCGCCCGTCTGATGCCTGGCTGTCTTCCTTTTTCAAGCCATTCTGTTACATATTCAAGATCCGTGATGATATTTCTAATGATTTTTTTATCTCTCAGCTCCTCAGCTGAAAGCACGGATTCATCTGCTTCAGCAAGCGATTTATATTGTGTCCTTGTTTGTTTTAGCGTGCGTTTATATTCAAAAAGTAAGTCTTGCATTCTATGATCCTCCTTATTTTTAGCATTAAAAAACGGACACCAATCAACGCACAAATGCTGTGCAGTTGATCAGTGTCCGCAGGCTTTCCGTCTTGGACGTATTCTGTTTTCGCTTTAATTTAATTTGTAGCCGATTTCAAATTCCACGCGGGCAAGGTCACCCTTTCTCGTTTCGACAAGCGTTTTTCCATGCTCCGGTGCTTCGGTGACCCATGCTTCTTGCTTGATACCATCCACAATGATCACTCGGATTTTTCCATCCTCCAGCTGGCTCTCCAGCGTGATAGAATCAATATGCAGCAGTTTTTTAGGATTGATCATGTTTCTTTTCCTCCCTTTCCGGTGCAGCGCTTGTTTTGGCTTTTTCTAATAGCTGAATAATGCGCTCCTTTGAATGAACAGATTTCCCTTTCAGAAAATCAAGAGCTGCTATAGACGCTTCCATCAGTTCAGGCGCAGCCGCCATCAAGGCGGCATTGCTTTTTTGCGAATATGAGCTGAGGTCAAATACAGCGGCGATCAGCCGGCCGTTTGAATATGGGAATCTTTCTTTTTCTTCTTCACTGTATGCTGAGTAAATATAGATCGGTTTCGTATCCCCGCACGGTACCGCACGCCATGGTGCAGGGCTTTTCTCTGCTTGTTTTGTATTTGCCAACACGTTCACTTCCCGTCATCCTTATACCATTGTTCAATGTTTTTTTCTGTTCGCTTCGCCCGAAACAGCAAAGCAATTAGAGCAGTCAGCTGTTTAATCATGGACATTCAGCCTCGCTTTTTCCGCTGTCAACATTCGCTCCAGCTTTCGAATGACCGGCGTTAAATCAGTGCCGGACCGGCAGTTCGGACATGGGTGAAAAACGGCTCCAATTTCTGTATGCTCCACAATGACTTTCTTTGTTTGACAAAGCTTGCACATTATCTGACACCCTCCAATCTATGATTCAGCTCGTACGCTGCCCCTTTGATAATCACTAAATAGTCGCTGCACATTTCGTAGATTCTTGTGCCGAGCGCTTCATCGACCCGTACAAGTGTTTCAATCGTCAGCTCGCTCGAAAGCAAAATCGGTTTATGATTTAAATAGCGGTAGTTAAGTACCGAATACATTTGCTCTAGCTGCCAATCTGTAGCACGGGGTTTGCCGTTAACCGGTTTGAACAGGTCATCTATGAACAGTACATCTGCCTGCTTCATTCGGCTCAGCTTTGCTTCCAAAAGATCAAAGTCATTTTTTAGATTAGTAAAGCCTTCCACGAACGGAAAATAAATGACCGGTACGTGGCGCGTTCTCATCAATTCATTGGCAGCAGCGGTCAAAAGGTGCGTTTTTCCTGATCCCGGCTGTCCTAAAAGGGCGATGCTGTTTTTCCGGCTGTCCTTGATTTGTTCATAATCGGCCACATACTCTTTTGTGCATTCAAACGCGTCTTTTATGGCCTGCGGCTTTGCCTCCGTGCGGAATTCTCTGAAGCCCAGCTGTCTAAAGGCGTAAGTAATCTCACTGGCACCAAGCAGCCGCTTCACTTTCCGTTCTGCCATGCAGCTGCACATCGTCCAGACTTCCATACCGTTCTGCCTGATGAGATAGCCTCCCTGATCCTTGCATCGCGGGCAATCATACCGGCTTGCGTCTGATTCGGCCGGTTTGTCCGCCGGTAATGGACGTCTCCCTTCTCGCAGTTCCTCTAAAATTTGCTCGATTGTTCGTTTTGTCATGTCTTTCCATCCTCTCATGTTGAATTGCAGCATTGTTTTTGGCCTGCTGCGCGAAAAATCGGTCTTCAATGAATTTGGAGCAGTAGCGAAAGGCCTTGATTGTTTCTGAAGCGGCGGTCCGCCGGTTTTCAAAGGCTTGAAAGCATTCCTCAAGCCATTTGATTGTTTGCGTGACAGGAACGCCGATGGCGACAATACGGGCGATGGCTTGATAATCTCTTGACGAAGGATACACGGTGCGCCCTTCTTGAGCCGAACGTAATTGTGTAAACCGCTTCGCAATGTGATCCACTGCATCATCAGCAGCAGTATTTACATTTGTATTATCTTTATCTGAGCGGACGTCTGTGTCCGGTGCCTGCGGCGAAAATGGCCGTTCCTTTATGCTCCGTTGTGCCATTTTGTCCGATCTGGAGCTGAATTTTTTAGAATGCTTTACAGAAATCACCAATCCGTATGGCGCGCGGACAGCCTTTATGTACTCATGGTTTTCGAGGATCTCCAGCCACCTTCTGACGGTTTTCTCACTCACCCCGAAAACAGCCGCCATTTCTCTCGCTTTTAACGGCTTATGGCCAAGTACGATTCCCCAGCTTACGCCGTCTTTTTCAATTTCTTTTGTTGTTGCGCTGATGAACCAGAGAAACAGCCATAGCGCCGGGCCGATTTTTTCATAATGTTCTGAATTCAGTAACCCTGAATAAGTAGGAAAAGGATAGCTTTTATCGGTTTTCATTGTACGCCGCTTCTCCTTTTAACATCATGTATGTTTGAAACTGTTCTTGCGTTTCAAAGTGGAACACCGGAAGGCCGCATGGGGTAAACGAAATAGTGCCGCCAGATTGTCCCAGATGGCGCTGATCTATAGGATTTTCACTAAAAACAATTTGGATTGGATACATGTGATATCACTCTCCTGATCTGTTTTCGATACATTTCGTATCAACTGTTACCCAGTATAAACGATACAAACTGTATCATCAAGTTATTTTTGATACTTTTTTTATCATAACTTTATTTTGATACAGATTGTATCTATAATCATAGGTAACTTAGGGAGTTTAAAAAAGAGAGGTCATAGTATGATAGGCAGCAGATTGAAGAGTCTCAGAGGGAAAAGGACACAGGAAGAAATCGCATCTCACATCGGTGTGTCACGGGCACGCTATTCCCACTATGAAAACGGGCGAAGCGAACCTGATTATGACACACTCCAAAAGCTGGCTGATTACTTTCAAGTAACGACTGATTACTTATTAACAGGGAAAGACAAAAAGTCCGATGACGATATGTTCTCAGATCCGGACTTGCAGATAGCATACCGTGATATGCAGGATTTTTCCCCAGAAAGCAAACAGCAAGCCATTGAATTTATCAACTATTTAAAAGAAAAAGAGAAAAACCGGAAGCCGAAAAATAAATAAATATTTCTCTGTTCTCTAAAACATATGAAAAATAAACCGATAAAAAGAAAAAAGTGTTTATTTCTTTAAGAAAAGGGAAATATTTCAACACACTTTTCAGTCCTATTAGGGCTTTTCTTTCTCGCTAAAAACAGAACACACGTTCGAAAGGGAGTATTCAATTGGGCGATTACTTATCACATCTGGAGGAATACGTAAAAAATCTATACAGCCGGCTGGGCATCACCTCCCCCCATCACATTGACATGCTGAAAATCGCAAAGGATCTGGATATATGGGTTCATTTTGAGGATATGGGGAGCATGATGGTCAAATACGACGGCATGTACAGTATTGTATTAAATCAGAGAAAATCACGGGAAGAGCAATGGGAGGATTTTGGCCATGAACTGTGCCACGTGTTAAAGCATGCAGGCAATCATTTTCAGATGAACAAGCTCTTCAGGGAACTGCAGGAATTTCAGGCGAATCAATTTATGTACCACTTCTGTGTGCCAACCTTTATGCTGTTGCAGATGGAACTGCCGCAATGGAGAAGCCAGGCGCTTGCCACAATCGCGGGGGTATTCCGGGTAACAAAGGAATTCGCTGAAAAAAGGCTTGAAATGTTTGAACGGCGTAAAGCAGGTATTCAATTTCAGAAGCGGCTCGCATACGTATTATCACACAAGCGGCCAAATGTGTACGAGGAAGGCGATCAGCAGCACTTGCAGGTCGCTGAAGAAAAAGCGTTATATCATATCGGCAAATACAGCTGATCAAAATGGGCTGGGAATATATATCCTCAGCCCGGCAGAATAACTAGCATTTTGACATTGGAGGAATCGTATTATGCACCCACATTGGCGCCGGTTTAAGATGAGGCGCAGGCCCGAATGCAATCGGGGCTGGAATATATCGAAATTCTCCCCGGCCGTCTAAGGCTTCGCCATGAGCCCATCTCCCCTGTGAGCTTTCATCCCCTCTGGAAAAGTTAAATAGGTCATAGGCCACTTCCCGTTTTTCGAGCTCACGCGGGAATGTTGTTGGAACGACAATATCCCGTTCTCTTTCTTCCAGCTCTTTAATAGCCGCATACCACATATTTTGATGATAAGTATCCCTTGCAATCAAAAATGACAGCATATCCCTTACCCCTGGATCATCGGTCATCGCATACAGCCGAGTCACCTGAAGGCGCCCTTGAGATTCAGCATTTAAATTTGCGCGAAAATCCGCGAGCAAATTTCCGCTTGCAATAATGTATTTTGCATTCCACGGATAGCCCTCACTATCTGCTGGCATTGCACCCAAACCGGACACAATCGCATGCTGAGGATTCATTCCTGACATTACTGCTGCAATGGCGGGATTGCTTTTATAAGCATCCTCCTGGACATCGGCCGGGGCATTATCCAGAAGCCTGGAAATCATCGTCGCCAACATCTCTACGTGTGCAATCTCTTCAGTGCCAACGTCACATAACAAATCTTTATATTTGGCGTCCGCCCTGCAGTTAAAGCCTTGGAACAAATATTGCATCATGACACTGATCTCACCGAATTGGCCGCCTAGTATTTCTTGAAGCTTTTTTGCATAAACCGGATCGGGACGTGCTGGCTTTGCTTGATATTGAAGCTCTTTAATATGATAAAACATATTCATTCCTCCCTACACTTTCGCACAACTCCAGTGTATGAAGGAATAGGCCGATTGTGCAGGTCCTGTTATATTTATTCATAAAAACCAAGCTTTATGGCTTCTACATATCGATAAAACAGATCGTCTTGTGTGTAACTTTCATCACGGCAGCCAAAATTGCGAAATAACGCCTTTCGCTGTGCCGTGCTTACTTCCAATTGCAGTCCCATTTTCCTCTTCGTACGATTGACAATATTTTTCGGATGGACACCTGCCAGCCGGTTTTTCTCACTCGTGAGCTCAGCGCTAAAGCCCGCTTTATTCAGCTGCTCACAAATGAGCTTGGCTTTTTTACGGTCCGCGCCTCCGACCAATGTATGCGGAGTTTTTGGATCATGATACCCATGAAATGCCAATGCAAAATGGTGGGCATTCACTTTTTCTAAAGCCAGCGGCTCGTCAAAACGAGTGCTTGTCAGGTGCAAGGAACGGTTGTTTCGCTGCTTCACCCCTTCAAACAAATAAATGGAACATTGATCGGAAAATGCCCGCACCAGCTCACTGACACCAGGCTCAATTCTCCCGCCGTGGGGGCCGAGGACGATAAGCTCACTTTCGTTTTTCTCCTCATAGATAATCCGGTACTCCGATTCAGAAGCAGAAAGGGCTGCAAAGCTGTCGTACATATCTTTCATTTTGAATGCTCTCCTTTACCAGTCAGCACCAGTTTACTCTAACCACTTATGTATGAAAACCTTTTTTATAGTATGATTTGATAGAATACGTATGAGGAGGTATATCATGGGATTTATTGATGGATTACTTGGCAATGCGTCAACACTGTCAACGGCTGCGGTGAAAGAAGAGTTGGCTCATATTTTACTCGATGGTGAGAATGTCGACGCCGCGTTTAAATTAGTTCGCGATTTAATCGTCTTTACTGACAAGCGGCTTATTCTTGTAGATAAGCAGGGACTCACAGGAAAGAAAACGGAATTTCAATCGATTCCGTACAAAAACATTTCTAGATTCAGCGTGGAGACTGCCGGCCGCTTTGACCTTGATTCGGAGTTGAAATTTTGGATCTCCGGCGCAGAACTTCCCGCTGTCTCAAAGCAATTTAAAAAAGACGAAAGCATTTATGATATTCAAAAGGTTCTTGCCTCAGTTTGTGTATAAGAAGAAAACGGAAGCTTAGCAGCTTCCATTTATTAATTACAGCTTTTCCTCTATTTTTGTTTTCGTTTTCGGACCGTAAATGCCATCTGCCGTTAATCCGCTGACAGACTGAAAACGTTTCACGGCATTTGCTGTTTTCGGGCCATAAACGCCATCAACGCCATGATTTTTCGCTCCTTTATCAGGGTAAAAATAAAGAGCAGCTAAAGCTTTCTGCACCTGCTTTACATTTGTCCCTTTCGTTAGCGGGCTTGTCACTTTAATCACTCCGGCTGGGAGCGGATAGGAAGACGCGGCATGGCTTTTTGAAGAAGATGCCGATTGAGGCAGCTTAATCACCTGTCCGACTTTGATATGATGTGGGTCAGTGATATGATTTATGTTTTGCAGCGTTTTCACACTGACACCATGCGATGCGGCAATACCGGACAGTGTGTCGCCTTTTTTCACATGGTATTCAGACGCCAAAGAAGAGACTGAAGCCTTTTTCGCTGACACAACTCCGTTTAATTCCTTTTCAATCGCCGCCTTCACTTGATCCCAGCGCCCCTCTGATAAAATACGGTGTGGGCAGTACTTTCCGCTCCAGTCCTGATGCTTTCTCACCCGGTCTATTCCCCAGCCGCGCTCTTTCAAAAGCTGAGCCACGAAAGAAATCGCCAAGGCTTCGGCGGCCTCATATTTTGGGCCTCCCGATTTGCTGTAGCAAATCTCAACGCCGATTGATTTGCGGTTTCCTGTACCGTTTGTGCCGTCACCCGTGTGCCAGGCGTTTCGGTTTAGCGGCAGACCCTGAATCACCTCTTTATCATCCACCGCAAAGTGAAAGCTTGTTGAGCTGGTGTTCCCAAGCATATAGCTGATTTCATTAGCCGCTGACGCATCGTTTGCCGTGTTGTGAATGGTAATGTATTCAGCGGACATCGCATTGGGGCACTTCAACGCATATTTTGCTTCAGAAACCAAATTTTTCTTCACTTGAATGCTCACCTATCATCTCTCCTTTTTCTTTTTCATCAAGAGGTGGCATTCGTAGGACGAAAAGCTCATATCAACCGTCAACGTTATATGGATAGTTATGTTAAAATAAAGTTCAATAGGAGGGGTATGAGATGAATACGTACTTAATGCTGACCACGAGAACAGATCAATTCAATCAGGAGCATGTAGCCGGCCATTATGAATTTTTGGATCGCTTACAGGCAGAGAAGCGCTTAAAAATGTTCGGGCCATTCAGCGACGGCACAGGCGGCGCCTACGTCATCGAAGCAGGTTCGCTGGAAGAAGCGGAGGAAATCGGACATGCAGACCCTCTGGTGACAAGCGGATCTTCTGAGCTAACCATAAAAGAATGGAAGCTGAAATAAAAAAGACCCCTGAGGGTCTTTTTTGTCATCATCATGTTTGATTGCGTGCCGCAATGTGGAATGTATTCCCCTCTGTGTCTGCTGTTTCTCCTGCATGGACCATCACCTGAGTAAAGCTAAACCCAATCGCAACGAGCAACAAACCTGACATCCATTTAAATTTCATATAAACAATCTCCTCTCTGGATTTGTTTTTGTGCATGCACCATTTTCTCATAAAATGAAAGTGCTTTTTCGGGCTGTCCATTTTCTATATAGAATTGGGCAGCATCATGCGCCAGCTCTTCAATATAAGGATACAGCATATGTGCTTCAAGGAATTGAAAGGTGTGTGAGACTGATTCTGTGTCAATGTTTTTCGCGTATAACGCATGTAGAAATTGAAAAAGCTCCACAAATAATTCATCACTGTATTGACGAGCGATTTCCAATCCTTCGCGATACTGTTTTTGCGCTTCGGCATCATTTTTTTGTTTATACAGAACCTGTGTTAAAGAGTAGATAGAATGCGGAAGATTATCGAACTTTTCCGACTTGCAAATAGAAACAGATTTCTCAAAGTATTCGGCTGCCTTTTGCAGTTCACCCATTTTCTCATAGCAGTTGCCGAGATTGTACAGGGCTGAACTGATCAGGCGGGGGTTGCCTTCTTTCTTTGCAAGATCTAAAGCCAGTTCTAAGTGGGGCAATGCTCTTTCTGGATACTGCATATCATCATAATTTCCAGCAATAACGAATTCACATTGGATTCTGCGGACGGTGTAGGTTTCATACATTTGGTAGGTTTCTAATGCCTGAACGGCATAGCTCATCGAAACATAGGTTTGTTTTAAATTGTAAAAAATCTCGGCCATTTTAAAAGCAAACTCGGCCTTCTCAATATCATCCGAGACAAGGGCAAGATTCTTTTCTGCCCGTTTATAATACTTCATGGCACTGACAAACATTTTCTGCTTAAATTCATACATTCCTCGAAAAAAATTAAAGTAGTAATCGAGAAGCCCTGTCAGCTTGTACTGATTCCCTTCGATGTCTTCTAATAATTCTGAAAACTCCAGCTGCGACGTGTCCTCTCCTAAAGGCTTAATGTAATCCAGCATGACACGATGTCTGAACTCCATTAAAGAATAATACAGCAGCAAATCTTGATCTTCTTCCATATCCTCGATTTCTCTTTCTACTTCGAGCTTAACCCGTTCGGCTTCAGCAACGTGGAACTGCCGGATATGGGTATACCATTCATTAATTTTAAGCCCGACATAAGAGGACGGAATCGTCTGCTTCATCCTCAATTAATCCCCCCTTTTGAGTTACCCGAGATATGTCATATTTTATCATATTTACAAGAAAAAGAAGAACGCAAAAAGACCGCAATTGTCGAATTTCGGCTAACCGCAACAAAAAAGCGCGGTTTTTTCAACAACCCGTGCTTTCTTTTAACGAAAACCTTTCCATTCAGCTCCTCTGCCGGCTTTTTCTTTGCCTCCGTCATGTCTTTCACCATGGTTTCAATATGATGATTTCCTTCTTGGTGCCACCTGAAGGGCTGTCATATAATTCTCCCAGCTGTGCAATGGAAATTCCTTCTGTAAGCTTTGCGGCGTTTAATATTTCTCCTCTCCTTCACTTAAAAAGATGTCAAAGACTCTCATTTTCATAAATTCCAGCTGCAGCTCTTTCATTCTCTTTTTCTTCTTACTGACAAATGGAAGGTATGTGTGTCATGTTTATACCCCATTTCATCTATTGTGAACGTTAAATATACAGACATAGCATTTTGTTTCATCCTACAGCATATTGCTTGTGAATTGATAACCGTTGATATAGGATGTCATTGCACCATAATTTTCACATATGGAGGAGATCCTATTGAGCCAATCCAATCAAATTGTCAACCATTTTTTATCCCATCGGAACGTGACCAATGAGCTTGCTGAAAAAATCAGCAAAGACCATTACGGCTACAAACCGGCTGAAACGTCTATGTCAGCGGAAGAGCTTGTCAAACACATTCTTACGTCTTTCCACTTGTTTGCAAATGTCATTAAAGAAGGCAATGCTTCACCCTTTCAAAACAAGCAGGAAGAAACAGAAACAGATCTCAATGTTCTGGCAAAAACATATACAGAAAAAACGGTCGCTATCCTTGAACAGCTGACTGAAGAGCAACTGGATAGAGAAATTGATCTGACAGCCACTTTCGGCAGAAAAGTCACAGGCAGCGCCCTGCTTCAGCTTGCAATGGAACATGAAATTCATCATAAAGGCAACCTATTCGTTTATGTGCGGGAAATGGGCCACACGGAGCTTCCTTTCTATCAGCAGCGTATGTAATGCAAACGAGAAAAAAGATACCTGATTTGAGGTATCTTTTTTTTATGCCTGCGCCTCACTTCCAGATTTCGTCCAGACACTCATTATAGGTCAAATGAATAAAGATATTGAGCAAACCAAAATTTCAAGGAACTAACGCGCGAAAATTCAAAACATTTAATTGATTAACACGACCTAATCATATATAATCTGATAAAAATAGTCGGGTTTTCAGGAGGCCTTTATCATGAGTGTAAGCATCATATTGATGGGTTTGTTTGTCGGAGCCTTAGTCGGATTGACGGGAGTGGGCGGAGCGGCCTTATTAACTCCTCTTTTAATTGTGCTTGGCATTAATCCTTCCATCGCGGTCGGTACGGATCTTGTATATAACTCGATCACAAAGCTGTTTGGCGTTGCCTCCCATTGGCGGCAGAAAACAATTAACTTTAAATTGGTAAAATACTTAGCCATCGGCAGTATTCCGAGTGCGTCGCTAGCCATTGGCATACTGCATTTGTTCCCCGCCTTTCATCAGCATCAGGAAGAAATTATTAAGCACGCTCTTGGCTATGTGTTAACACTAGTTGCCATTTCAATCATCGTTCGTTTGTTTTTGGATAGAAAACTTCGCCCGAACCGCTGGCAGCTGATGCCGCTTGAAAATAAGCGGGCGCTGACGATTCTTATTGGTGTCGTGTTCGGGTTTATCGTCGGATTAACTTCAATCGGTTCGGGGTCATTATTTGCAATCGCCATGATTTACTTATTTAATATGAAAGCGTCACAGATTGTCGGAACCGATATCGCGCATGCTTTTCTTCTCGTTACGGCAGCAGGCATTTTGAATGCAAGCTTCGGAAGCGTAGATTATATGCTGGCAGCTAATCTGCTTCTTGGCTCAATTCCAGGCGTGCTGATCGGAAGCCATCTCTCGCCTCGATTCTCTCCGCGCCCGCTGCAATTTATTATGGCGTCCATCATTTTGGTCAGCGGCTTAAAATTGATCTAATGAAAAAGGCTATCCTCCGGAGGATAGCCTTTTTCATTATAACGTCACACCCGATTTAAAAATGGCAAGTTCCCTGAAATCATTTTTTTCATGGTTCACAAGTTGACCGCTGGCCACTTCAATCATATAGTGGATAAACTCCCGCAGCACAAATTCCTCATGCACATCATCCTCTGCTAAAAGACCTGCGTTAAAATCAATCCAATGCGGCTTCGCCTCGTACAGCTCGGTGTTTGTCGCTACCTTCACTGTCGGGACAAAGGTGCCGAACGGCGTGCCTCTCCCCGTTGTAAAGAGGACAATTTGGCAGCCCGCCGCTGCTAATGCGGAGGAAGCGATCAAATCATTTCCAGGCGCGCTCAAAAGCGTCAGCCCTTTTGTCTTGAGCACTTCGCCGTATTTCAAGACATCCGCAACAGGAGAAATTCCCGCTTTTTGCGTGCAGCCCAGCGATTTATCCTCAAGCGTAGAAATACCGCCTGCTTTATTGCCTGGTGAAGGATTTTCATACACCGGCTGATCATGTTTTATAAAATATTGTTTAAAATCATTGATTAAATGGACAATTTTATGAAACACCTCTTCATTGACAGCCCGCTGCATCAGGATGGTTTCCGCTCCGAACATTTCCGGGACTTCCGTCAGCACCGTGCTCCCTCCCTGTGCGATGATATAATCTGAAAAACGGCCAAGCAGCGGGTTTGCCGTTATGCCGGAAAAACCGTCCGAACCACCGCATTTCAGTCCGATTTTCAGTTCAGACAACGGAATATCTTCTCGTCTATCTCCTTTAGCGGCTTCATGAATCTCCTTCAGTAAAGCAATGCCTGCCTCCATTTCGTTTGTCACCGACTGGGATTCGAGAAACTTCACCCGATTCAGGTTCACGTCCTGCAGTGCTTGCTTCATTCCTGCCAGCTCATTGTTTTCACAGCCAAGCCCTAACACCAAGACACCGCCGGCATTTGGATGGCGAATGGCATTCAGCAGAATTTGCTTCGTGTTTTCGTGGTCGTCGCCAAGCTGCGAGCAACCGTATTGATGTTTTAACACGAGCACGTTATCGAATGGAGCAATATCCCCCATTTCTCTGACAAAACGCTGGAGCATTTTTTCAGCTATCCCATTGACACAGCCGACAGTTGGCACAATCCATAATTCATTGCGTACACCGGCATCTCCGTTTTCTCTTCTAAATCCTTTAAACGTTCGGTTCTCATTTGAGTACGGATTTTCATCAAATCTCGGTGTATAGCTGTATGTTTGGATATCAGACAGGTTTGTTTTTGTATTATGGACATGAATATGCTCTCCGATCGATATATCTTGTGATGCATGCCCGATTGGAAACCCGTATTTGATGATGCTGTCGTTTTCTTTGATAGGCTGAAGCGCAATCTTGTGGCCTCTTTTTATATCATCCTTGACTTCAATCGACATGCCATCCGCATTCAGCCGCTCTCCCTTCGTGATATCCCGCAGAGCAAGAAGAACATTGTCTTGTTTATGAATCTTTATACATGACTTCATCGTACCTCTCCCCTTTGTGTACAGCATCGTTCAAGAGCCCGCTGCATGCCCAGCTCATGAATATGATTCAAGCCATCAGCGACTCTGTCAGTCAGCCCCGGTATCTCGTTCAGATCTGCCCCCCACAGCCGCTCTTCACCTAACACCCTTGAGGCAATACGAAGCATGTCTCCATTCTCCTGATGCCACACCTCTTTGAAAAATTGAAAAACAGCTGGATCATCCTGCAATTTCTGGTTTCCCTGATAAAAATACAGAAGAGCGCTGAAAGAAAACACCAAGCGTTCAGGAAGCTGTCCCTTCTGTGTAGCATATTCCTGAATGGTCGGCAGGTTTCTTGTTTTGAATTTGGAAACGGAGTTCAATGCAATGCTTTCTAGGTAATGCTTAATATACGGGTTTTTGAAGCGATTCAGCACATCATCAGCATATTGAGAAAGCCCTTCCATTTTTAAAACAGGAAGAATGTCGTCAGCGATCATCTCTCTAATAAACTGCCCCACTTCCGGATGCTCGACAGCATCCCGCACAGTTTTCAAGCCGTATAATAAAGCAACTGGCGTCATTGCCGTATGAGCACCATTTAAAATTCTCACTTTTTTAATTCGGTAAGGGGTCAGGTCGCTGACAATCTTTGTATGAAGCCCGGCAGCTGCAAAAGGCAGTTCTTCCCCAATCCAATCCGGCCCCTCGATTACCCATAAATAATACTGCTCTCCCACAACTATCAGTTCATCTTGATAGCCCAAATCTACAGTAATCTCATCAATGCTGTCGACAGGAAAGCCCGGGACAATGCGGTCTACTAAACTATTACAAAACGTGTTGGCATCATATATCCACTGTGTGAACCCTTCTTCCAGCTTCCATAGTTCTGCATAATGAAGGATTGTTTCCTTCAACTTTTCTCCATTATTCTCGATCAGCTCACATGGGATTAAGACACAACCTTTTGTCTGATCTCCTTTAAAGGCTTGATAGCGAAAGTAGAGAAATGCCGTTAATTTCCCAGGGAATGTTTTTTGCGGCCGATCCTCTAAACGATCTTTTTCATCACATACGATACCGGCCTCAGTGGTGTTAGAAATGATAAACCGCAGCTCTTCGCTTGAAGCCAATTCTTTAAACGCTTCATAATCTGAAAATAGATCAATTCCACGGCTGATTGAGTTGATAATCATATGTTCGTTTACCGCTTCCCCGTCTTTCATTCCCTGTAAAAAAAGCGTGTACAAACCATCTTGCTGATTTAACCTTTTGATTTTCTCTGACCCTCTTGGCTGTACAACTGCGACGCTTCCATTAAAATCAGTGTGTTGATTCAATTGATCAATTTGCCAATCGACAAACCCCCGCAGAAAGTTTCCTTCACCGAATTGGAGAATTTTTTCAGGATACTGAGTATAGTGATCGTACACATTTTTATTTAGCTTCTGCACCTTCATTGCCTCCCTCTCTCACTTATGCACACGTTAACAAATTTCTGTATAAAGAATGCCCGCTGAAAAACGGGGCATCACGTGGTCAATTGTCTAACTGAATCACGCACCATGAACGCTGTATTTTCCAAGATTTTTTCCGCTTTTGTTTCCGGCTCGCTGATCAGCGACAATAGTTTTTGCGCGCCAAGCACGCTGATTTTCTCTACTGGACGCTTCACCGTTGAAAGCCTTGGCGTAATGTATTGCGAAAATCCAATATCATCAAAACCGATCACTGAAATATCATCAGGGACGCGCAGGCCCTTTGCGAATATCGCATTCATCGCTCCGATTGCCATGTCATCATTCGAACAAAAGACAGCAGTTGGAGGATTCGGCAGTGACAGCAGCCGCTCCATCGCTTGAAAGCCGCTTTCCATATCGTATTGCCCTTTGACACTGTATTCATGTTTGATCGGAATATGATGATGAATTAGTGCTGCTAAGTAGCCTTCCTTACGCTGCTGGGAAGATTTAAAGCCTTCGATTCCCTCAATGATGGCGATATCTTGATGTCCGTTCTTAATGAAGTATTCTACAGCTTCCTGAGAGCCTTCTTTGTCATTGGACAAAATATTGGTGATGCTTCGGTCATCAATATCGCGATTCAGTACCACAAGCGGGATGTTTTTTTCTCGAATATGATAAATAAAAGAATTGTCAATGTCACTTTGGCTCATTAAAATGATGCCGTCATATCTCATTGGCGTAACGGAGTCATAGTTCTTCAGATCATCGATCCCGCGCACATAGAGATTGTAATCCTCACTTATGGCTTGGTTTACGCCTTTGATTGTATCAGCAAAGAAGCTGTGTGAAGTTCCGTTTGTAATGCTTGTAAAGAATAGCCCGATCGTATGAGACTTTTGCATCGCCAGGCTTTTCGCGTTTACATTTGGTGTGTAATTGAGCTGTGCTGCGAGCTCCAGTATTTTTTTCTTCGTATGTTCTTTGATGTAAGGACTGTTGTTGAGTGCTCTGGAAACGGTTGTGTGGGATACGTTTGCGAGTTTTGCGATATCTTTTATGGTTACCATCTAATTCCCTTCCTTATCATACCGGCTGCGATTATTTACTGTATATTGTATCATCAAACATACCGCCTCTCTCACTATATTTCCAGATTAATAAGACAACGGATTCTCCGATTCTGTTCCTGCTTGTTTGCCGATAATCGGACGAACAAAACGAATAACAGCTAGTGAAGCAAAGACAGCTAACCCTCCGGCAAGCAAAAATGCGCCAGAAAACGTGCCCGTTCGGTCAACAATAAAGCCGGTTAAAGCCGGGCCGATAATTCCGGCCGTGTTGGCAAGGAAATGCATAAAGCCGCCTACAGAACCAACATTGTTTTGATCAACCACATCTTGAATGACAGCCCAATAGATAGCCCCTGTCAAATAGAGAAAGAACACTGATAAAGCGACAAGTGTGACAGCGCTCGCAGTAGTTGTCACAAGCCCGGCGAAACCAATCAGAACCGCTGATGAAAACAAACATGAGACAAGCACCACCTTGCGAGAAAACAGCACACCTTTTCGGGCTGTTTTTTTGTACACATAGTCAGAAACAAATCCCCCCGCTGCAAGGCCGATAAAGCCTAAAATCCATGGAATGACTGTGATGACACTCATCGATTCAACACTTAGTCCCCGCTCTTCAACAAGGTAGCTCGGAAACCACGTCAAAAAGAAGAAGAGGATGTAGTTGTAAGCGAAAAAAGCAAATGCCGTAAACAGGACTGTTTTTTGCTTCAGGTAAAAGGTGAGCGGAATTTTTTCTCTAGGAGACGTTTCTGCCTTGATTGCCGGTGCATCCCCCATCGCTACTGGCGGCTTCTCTTTGACAAACTTGAACCAGAGCACTGCCCATATTAATCCAATAATCATAATGAGAACGAAGGATACCTTCCAGCTGAACGCGACTGCGATCATGCCGACGATCGGACCGGAAATGGCTCCCCCGAGTGGCGTTCCGCTGTTGGTCACACCGACAACGGATGCCCGCTGGGTCGGCGGGAACCAGTTATTCACCATTTTATTGATGGTCGCAGACAGCGGGCCTTCTCCCATACCGAAGAGGATGCGTATTATCAGCAGGCTGACAAAACCAAAGGCAAGGGCGACTGCTCCGCTGAACAGCGACCAAACGACCATGGCGACAAACAAGGTCAGCTTTGCCCCGTAGCGGTCAGATGCCACGCCCCCAAGAAAGTTAAAAATGGCATAACCAATTGAAAAACTGCTGAAAATCAAGCCCATTTGCGTGGCAGATAATGTGAGATCATCCTGAATAAAAGGAGCCGCAATGGAAAGCGCCGAGCGATCCAGATAATTAATCACTCCTGCCAGGAACAAAAAAAGGATAACGGGAAGCTTATCTTTTGAGAACATCTCAACCTCACCCCTATGTTGGTTCAGTTTCTTCTGTTGCGCTGCTTTCGTTACACGCCTGAATAAGCCATAAATCCTCCATCGACAGGAACGGTGATCCCGGTGACAAAACCGGAATAGGACTCATCCGCCAGCCAAAGAAGTGTGCCGAGCAGGTCCTCCGGTTTACCAAAGCGCTTCATCGGTGTTCCCGCAATAATTTTGTTAGAACGTCCGGTTAAGCTTCCGTCTCGATTGATCAGCAGATCATGATTTTGCTTTGTCAGAAAAAAGCCTGGGGCAATCGCATTGACCCGCAGTCCGGTTTCGGCAAAATGAACGGCCATCCACATGGTAAAATTATTGATCGATGCTTTGGCGGCACTGTATGCAGGAACCTTCGTCATGGGTGAATAAGCACTCATGGAAGAAAGATTAATAATCGCCGGTGAATCAGCCTTCAGCAGCTCTTTTCCAAACACTTGAGAGGCCAGAAAGGCACCGGTGAAGTTGGTGGAGAATACAGTTGAAAAGCCCCCCTCATCCATATCAAAAAAGGATTGGCCTTCTCCCGCTTCTTCATATGTCTCCACATCGGTTATCGCGTCAGGATGATTGCCGCCAGCCCCGTTAATTAACAGATCAACAGAGCCAAGTCGGCCGAGGATGTCCTCCTTTGCCTGCACAAGTGACCCCCTGTCCAGCACATCCGCAGAAACAGAGCATGCTGTCCCGCCAGCCGCCGTAATCTGCTTCACGACCGCTTGGCCTTTTTCAGCCGTCCGATTCAATATCGCCACCTTCATGCCATGGCGGGCAAGCTCCCGGGCCATCGCTGAACAAAGCACCCCGCTGCCGCCAGTAATGACAGCCGTTTTACCAGCCAGGTTCTCATGCAGGGGGATCATACTTCCACCCCTTTTTTTGCCATTGCTTCATAGGCGTCCCACAGCCCGTTCAAATACATGATGCCTAGGGCCCGATCGTATAAGCCATATCCAGGGCGGCATTGCTCACCCCAAAGATGGCGACCATGATCCGGTCTGACATATCCTTTGTAACCCTGCTTATGCAGTTCTTCCATCACGCCTTTAATGTTGATCGAACCGTCGTTCGTCAGATGAGATGTTTCAATAAAATCGCCATTTTCAAAAATTTTCACATTGCGAATATGTGAAAACGGAGCGATGTCGGCATACGCCTTAGCGATTTCCACCATGTCGTTAGCCGGACTGGCTCCCATTGAACCTGTACAAAGGGTGATGCCATTAGACGGTGAATCTGAAATCGCCCGCAGTTTTTTATAGCTTTCCTCCCCTGTGATAATGCGCGGCAGTCCGAAAATCGGCCATGGCGGGTCATCGGGATGTATAGCCATTTGAACACCGTGACTTTCTGCAACCGGAAGAATTTTCTCCAAAAAGAATGATAAATTGTCCCATAGCTGTTCTTCATCAACCATTCTGTAGGCTGCAAACAGCTCTTTGATCCGGGCTAATTTTTCGGGCTCCCACCCGGGCAGTGTCATGTCAGATGCTTGCTCCACCGTCCGAATCAGCTCTTGAGGCTCAAGGCTCTCCACCTTGGCCTTTTCAAAAAACAGAGCGGTTGATCCATCTTCCAGTGAATGGAACATGTCCGTGCGTGTCCAATCAAAAACCGGCATAAAATTATAACAGATCACTTTCACACCAAATTCGGCAAGGTTACGGATCGTTTGTTTGTAGTTTTCAATATACCGGCCGCGTTCTCCGTTACCGAGTTTAATCGCTTCATGAACATTCACGCTTTCTACAACTTCAGCGTGAAAACCATAGGATTGAATATATTCGGTCTCGGCTCTGATTTCTTCTTTTTCCCACACGTCGCCGACAGGTTTTTGATGGAGAGCCCAAACGATGCCTTTGACTCCGGGAATCTGCTTCACGTGTTCAAGTGTGACTGTATCGTTGCCTCGGCCATACCATCGAAATGTCATATTCATGTGTACACCTCCGGATTGTGTCGATTAATCAAATGTAATAACGGCTTTCCGCACCTGATCTGGATGCTCCTTGATAAACTGAAATGCGTGATGGACGTCATCTACTGAAAATGTATGGGTCACCAGCCCGTTATGCGCTAACCGTCCTTTATTCAAAAGCTCTACCACCTTGGGAAACTGATTGGTCTGCAATCTCGATCCGGTTATCGTGACTTCTTTTTTTGTAATCGGCAGCTGAGAAATCTGTGCCGCTCTTTCATCAAATCCAAGCACAACTACATGTCCCGCGGGAGAAACGACCTCAACTGAAAGCTCAAAAGTCGCCGGCAGACAAACAGCATCAATGACTACATTGGCTCCTTCATTCCCAGTCCATTCGCGGATTCGCTCAGCAACATCTTCAGTTTGGGCATTCACGACAGCGTCAGCGCCGTTTTCTTTCGCAAATGCCAGCCGCTCGTTGTTCAAGTCCGTCATCATGACGGCAGCTCCCGCCAGCTTAGCCATTTTTAACACACAGATCCCAATGGGCCCCGCTCCCTGGATCAGAACGGTATCACCTTTTTCCACCTGGCCTCTCCACACTGCCTGGGCGCCTATCGTGTAAGGCTCGGCCATGACCGCTTCCTCCCAAGGCAAGTCTTTTGAGACAACGTGAAGCTGCCTTTCCGGAAGCACAATATATTCCCGCATGCCGCCATCCTCATGTACGCCAAACACAGAGAGCTTGGCGCAAACATTCGGGCGCCCTTTGCGGCAGGCGTAACACGTTCCGCAATAAGAAATCGGCTCAATCACAACGTGGTCACCGGCTTTTAGGCTCTGCACATTGGCACCAACTTCCTCCACTTGCCCCGTTACCTCGTGGCCGATAACTCTCGGGAGGGTCGCAAGCGGATTCGTGCCATGATAAATGTGCATGTCTGAGCCGCAAATCCCGACTCGCTTGACTTTCACGCGCACTTCATCATCCTTTGAAAGAACCGGCTTCTTCATCTCCGCAGTCAGCAAATCATACGCTTTTCGCACTTGAACCGCTTTCATTTATCTCACCTGCTTTTTAAGAATTCATACACGCTCCGAGCAATTGATATTCCGTGTACCTTATTTCTTTCTTCATGCAGCTGCTCGATCTCGCCGGGCACATACACTCTCTCGACTCCAGCAGCCGGCGGTGACTGCTGCAATTCATTGAGCATGGCATCCATCTGCACTAAAAACGTATCCCGATCGGTAAAAAAGGAAGGGTTAATCGCGCAAACGTAATGTCCCAGCTTTCTTTTTTGATCAAGGCCGCTGTACATTTTGGCGACATGAGGGCCAAAAGCCGCGCCCGCCAGCAATCCGGAAAACACATCCACCATAATAGATAGGCCATAGCCTTTTGGGCCGCCGAAGGTTGAAAGGGAGACGACCTTGTAAGGATCGGTTACTGCTTCTCCGTTTTCATCGACTCCCCATCCCTCAGGAATGTCTTTGCCCTCTTCACGGGCCTGCAAAATCTTCCCAAAGGCCACTTTGGATGTCGCCATATCTAGGATAAATGGTTTTTTATGCTTAGCCGGGACACCGTAAGCAATCGGATTTGTCCCTAAAAAAGGAGACCTCCCCCCAAATGGAACAACGATACTGTCCGTATGCGTCATTGCCATTCCGATCAGCTTTTCTTCAGCTGCTTTTTGCACAAAATAGCTTAGCGCTCCGCAATGACTGCTGTTTACAGCCGTCACCATGCCGACTCCGTTTTTCTTCGCCATGTCAATTGCACGGTCTATCGCCATATCACAAATGACATGGCCGAAACCATCGTCTCCGTCAAGCACACCGGTCACAGGCCCCGTTTCTTTAAAAACAGGATGTGCTTTGGGATTGACCCCTCCCGCCCTTAGCCTGTTCACATAATGTTCTGTTCGCAACACACCATGCGAATGTACACTGCGCAAATCGGCGTGCACGAGGACATCGGCTATTTTTTCAGCGTCTCGTTCATTCAAATGAGCACCGATCAGCTTGACCCGAACGAGTTCCTTGGCTTCTTCAGCCGGTATCGTTACCGTTTTCAATCAAGTGCCTCCTTTCTTGTCTGTTCTTCAGGCACACCTGAGCGAAAACCCTTACAAACACATTGTATTTACAAACTATTTTAAATATTCTCTATATAGAATTGTCAGCTCTTTTGATGAAGATCCTGAACAATCTGTGCATGCTGCTGGTCTGTGAGTTTATAAAGAAAGCCGATAATGATCATCGCTAATGCCAAAGCAATGGCCGGATACAGAAGCAGAAGCGCTTTGATTCCGATTAGCGCCTGTGCTGTCTGGACTGCATTCGGCACATAGCCGATAATCCCCAAACCGATTCCCGAGAGAAAACCGGACAATGACTGAGCAAGCTTTCTGGAGAAATTGAAAAGTGAATATGTCGTTGCTTCTTTCCGTTCACCGGATTTCCATTCGCCATAGTCAATAATATCGGAGACAAGCGCCCACGTAATACCATTTGGGATACTGATACCAATAAAGGCGATACTGGCTAGAATCGTAAACACATAAACGTTAGATGGCAGCATAAAGTTGATTAGATCCGCTGCTACACTGATGCCGAAGCCGATCATTGCCGTTTGTTTCTTTCCAAACACCTTGACAAGCTTTGGCAGAAATACGACGCCCAAAAAGGAAGAACCGATAATAATAAAGTTCATATAAGCCATTAATTCAACATTGCCCAGGTTATATTGTGCGAAATAGACTAGCATGGCGGATTTAATGTTGTATGCGGAAATTGAAAAAATCGTCATCAGGACTAGGGTTAACAGCGGTTTATTCGTAATAAATGTTTTGATGACAGATGAGAATGTTAATTTTTCTTTTGGCGCTTCCGATATGACAATGCGCTCTTTGCAGTTGCGGTAGCAAATATAAAACCAAATTACGCCGAGTGCGGCAAACAGGCCCATGACCACCGGGTAGCCGACCTTCGGATTATCAAACTTGACGAGCAGCGGCATTACGGCCACACTTGTGATAAACAAAGCCCCAAGTGACCCGATTTGGCGGAAAGTCGAAATAGAGGTCCGATCCTCAGAATTTTGAGTCATCGCTGCCCCTAATGAGCCATACGGAATATTCACAAATGAATAGCCGATGCCCCAAATCATATAGGAAGCATATGCATAAATAAGTTTTCCAGTTGTTGATACATTTGGAGACAGAAAAATAAGAACAGTAAGCACCGCAAGCACGATGCTGCCGATTAATAGATAAGGCCTGAATTTCCCCCGTTTGCCGATATGTTTGCGATAATCAATAGATGAGCCCACAATTGGATCTGTTATCGCCGCGAACAGCTTGCTGACTAAAAAAATCCCGCCGGCCATCGCAGCCGGGATTCCCGCTACATCAGTAAAATACTTTAATAAATAAATCTGGCCGAGATCAAACATAAAACCGTTGCCAAAATCACCAAATCCATACGAAATTTTCTCTTTCAATGAAAGCTTCTTCTCCGGTTCGATCGACACAACCTTATTTGCCAGTTCAGTTCGCATCTTACACCTCTGTGTCTTAAGAATTTTCGGGTAGTGATCCGCTCAGGCTGACGCATAATCGCGATACTGAGCGGACATTTGGTTACACGTTTGCTTTCTCTTCTTGAAATTGAAAGTAGTGTTTCGCATTGTCATAGCAAATCCCCTGCACAATGCTTCCCAGAAGCTCCATATCTCGCGGCACTTCGCCGTTTTCCACCCATTCCCCGATCAAATTGCAGACGATCCGCCTGAAATACTCGTGGCGCGTATAGGAAAGAAAACTTCTGGAATCTGTGAGCATACCGATAAAGCGGCTGAGTAGCCCGACGTTTGACAACGCTTTCATTTGATCAAGCATCCCGTCTTTTGTATCGTTAAACCACCAGGCTGTGCCGAATTGTATTTTTCCCGGGGTAACACCGTCCTGAAAACTGTTGATCATGCTGGCGATGACATAGTTATCGTTTGGATTAAGTGAATATAAAATTGTTTTTGGCAGCTTGTTCTCCATCTCAACTGAGTTCAACAGCTTGTATAAAGGCTTAGCAATTTCTTCATCATTCATAGAATCATAGCCTGTATCAGGCCCAAGTCTCTTCATCATTTTTGTATTCGTGTTTCTTAAAGCGTTGATATGAAACTGCATCGCCCAATCGAGCTCCGCATACAAACCGCAAAGAAACTGAAGCGTATACGTCTTAAATTTCTTCTCATCTTCATAGGAAACCTCTGTTCCTTGTAATCTATCAGAAAAAATCCGTCCCGCTTCCTCTTTTGTCGTCTCAGCAAATACCATCGAATCTATGGCGTGATCTGACACTCTGCCGCCGGCTGAATGGAAGAATCGCACCCGTTTTTCTAACGCCTTTAGAAACTCATCGTAGGTTGTAATTGAAATCGCTGCGGCATCTTCAAGTGCCTGCACCCAATCTGGGAAGCCTTCACGATTGATCTCAAGTCCCTTATCCGGCCGAAATCCAGGCAGCACGCTGACAGGAAAATCTTTGTCTTCTTTTAATAATAGATGGTATTCAAGAGAATCGACAGGATCATCAGTTGTGCAAACGACCTTTACATTTGATTTTACGATTAGATCCCTTGCCCCAAAGCCTTCTCCTTGAAGCAGTTCATTCGTCCGTTTCCATATAGCCGGCGCGGATTGCTCATTTAATATCTCATAAATGCCAAAAAAACGCTGCAGTTCTAAGTGAGTCCAATTGTAGAGCGGATTGCCGATCGCCATCGGTACGGTTTTCGCCCAAGCCATGAATTTCCCCTCATCAGGCGCATCGCCGGTAATGTATGTCTCTTCAATCCCATTGGCTCTCATGATGCGCCATTTGTAATGGTCTCCATACAGCCAGGCTTCTGTGATGTTTTGAAAGGTCTTATTTTCATAGATTTCTTTCGGGCTTAAATGGCAGTGGTAATCAATAATCGGCATGTCTTTTGCATACTGGTGATAGAGGCTGACAGCGGTTTCATTTTTCAATAAAAAATTTTCGCCCATAAAGGGTTCCATGTCCTCACCGTCTTTCATTCTATTTCAAAATGTTAACGTTAACATTTTGATTTACTTTATTTTACCGTTATATAACTCTGGGATCAATCTCTTTTTTGAAAATAAAATGTTAACGTTAGCAATCAAAACAAAAAAAGACATTGCCGGAAAGCATCCCGAAAGGAACACTTTTGGCAATGTCCTAGTTCACAAAAAAGGATTAGTAAGCCAGGCTGAAAAGTCCTTTAATGTGAGTTAAGTAGCGTACGTTACTTGCTTCTTTCATCAAGGAAGCAGGAAGACCTTTAAGCGGTGTAGAATTTGCACCAATGATGGCAACCGCGTCTTTGCGTCCGAGGCTTGCAAGTGTACCAGAGTTTACTGGTTTGAATGTTTCAAGCGTTTTGCCTTCTAAGTAAGCAAATAGGTTGTAACCGATCAGCTCACCCATTTGCCATGCGATTTGTGCAGTCGGCGGGTATGGACGGCCGTCTGGAGCAAAGTAAACTGCGCTGTCTCCAGCAACGAATACATCTTCATGAGATGTAGATTGCAGGAAGTCATTTACTGTCGCGCGTCCGCGATTCACTTCAAGACCTGATTCACCGACTAATGGGTTACCTTGTACGCCGCCAGTCCAAACAAATGTGTTGGCAACAACTTTAGATCCGTCTTTCAGATCAATCACGTTTCCTTCTACATTTGTAACAGGAAGACCTGTTAAGAACTCAACGCCGCGTTTTTCAAGGCTTGCAGTCGCACGCTCGATTAGATCATCCGGAAGGACAGGAAGGATTTTCGGACCTGCTTCAACCAGCTTTAATTTGATTTCTTTATGGTCTACGCCGTATTTTTTCGCAAGGTTCGGCATGATATCAGCAAGCTCACCGACAAGCTCAACACCTGTTAAGCCGCCTCCGCCGATAAGGATTGTTGCATCAGCTTCGTTTTTCGTTTGAGAGTACTCGCGCACACGATCTTCAACATGTTGGAAGACTTTGTTCGCATCAGCAGCAGATTTCAATACCATGCTGTTTTCTTCAAGACCTGGGATGCCGAAGTAAGCTGTTACAGAACCAAGACCTACAACAAGCGCATCATAAGTTAATGTAGAACCGTCAGCAAGCGCAACTTCTTTTTTATCAACAGAGAAAGAGCTTACTTCCGCGATTTTAAGATCAATGTCTTTGCCTTTGAAAAGTTTTTCTAATGGCATTGCAACCGCTTTTTCAGACACGTTGCCTGCTGCAAGACGGTGTAACTCCGTAATGATTTGGTGAGTTGGGTATTTGTTTACCACAGTCACGCGTGCTTGTTCTTTTGTGTAATGTTTGCGAACTGTTAGAGCAGAAAGAACTCCGCCATAACCAGCGCCTAGAATGACAATATGTTTTGACATCGTATATCCTCCGTCCTTTATATCAATTTGAATCTGAGATTATTTTTGTTTTTCGTTCATGATTTCAAGGTAGCTGTTAGCAAAACGGAACAGCTTTTGAGCTTGAGGATCTTTCAGCATGCGCAACAGGCCGAAAAGACCAATCGTTTCGTTGCTTGCATCCGCGCGGTCTTTCGCTTCGATTGCAGTCGCAGCTACTTCTTTCGCTGTTTCTTTTACAGGCTCAAGCATTTCAGTGATCGCACCGACAGTGTCGCTTTTTAGCACTTCGTCAGTTGCTACAGACTGAGCGAAATCATAAGACTTCGTTAAAATATTCACTAACTCAGTCAGCTTTGGAAGCTGGTCAACTAAAACGGTCAGTGATTCTTGAACTTCCGGCTTTAACAGCTGATCGATTAGATCTTGCTGGCTTTGGCTGACAGACGCATTTGTTTGATCGATTGTTTCTGGCATATCCAATTCTCCTTTACTATAAGCAGTTTGCAGATTTTTTGTGGAAAGGGTAGTGCCTCTCCCTGGTCTCATGCTTGAAAGCATAAGAATAAGGATTGTGAATTCATGCACAATCATTTACAAAAATAAATGTTTACTACCCAGTTTTTCATCTTGCCATATTCAGTATTATTTTTATCTCAAAAATAAACAATTGAATAAGTCAAAAATCTTTTACTCTCTCTGAAAATAGCAAACACAAAAAACTCCAATTCGATTACCTTCTATATGATAACACTTTTTGAACAAAATTTGAACGTGAATTGCTTCGATTATGAAATTAATTTATATGGAGCTCATGTCATAACATTTCTCCGGCACCAGTTATTGACAATCTACCAATTTTCTCCCCTTCACTTTACCCATATCTCCAATAGAGGTTCTCTTTTTCCTGTAATCGGATCTTTCGCTGGCAATGACACCCTCTTGATCTGTTCCCTCGCTTCCTTCCGTTCACTCGGCTCTCCCGTCTTCATATCATAATGAACGCCTCCCGGATAAGCGCCAATGACGGTAAAATTGGAACTCGCGCTTAGCTTTTTATGGCCGACTCCAGCTGGAATCACGACTGCGTCACCGGATTTGAAAGGAATAGCGGCCCCTTTTTCTCCCCCAAATTGAATCACAGCCTCTCCCCAGACTGCAATCAGGACTTCATGCGTATTGCTGTGATAATGATGGTATGGAAAAACACTCCCTGACCAGCTGTTAGACCAGCCATGCCGATTGACGATCCGCTCTGCCTGACCGGTGTCCTTGAGTGCGTTTTGATACACAACGAGCGGAAAATCAGGGTGATTCGGAATCCTGCCATCATCCTGAAAAAAGTAAGTCTGTGTCCTTGGTACCATCAATGTCACCTCCATTTTTTGTCTTCCACATAAATCGGTTCGCAAAACATGTTTATTTTCTGACGACTCCATTGATCTGTGCGGTACCGAATAGTATAGTAAAAAAAACATGCCAGAATGAGGGATATCATGAAAGCAATCGTTATCGGAATATTGGCTTCACTCTTTTTCGCCGTTACCTTTATTTTAAACAGAGCGATGGAGTTATCCGGAGGCAGCTGGCTTTGGAGCTCTTCGCTGCGCTTTATTTTTATGGTTCCGTTTTTATGTTTGATCGTCATCATGAAAGGGACATTCACCCCTCTCTTACAAGAGATGCGGAAAAAGCCGTTCTTTTGGATCAAATGGAGCTTTGTCGGCTTTGTGCTTTTTTACGCCCCGATCACATTTGCAGCTGCATACGGTCCAGGTTGGCTCGTAGCCGGGACCTGGCAAATCACAATTGTAGCCGGCGTTCTGTTATCTCCATTTTTCTATGTCAAAAAAG
This sequence comes from Bacillus sp. C28GYM-DRY-1, assembly GCF_030519405.1. NCBI lineage: Bacteria > Bacillati > Bacillota > Bacilli > Caryophanales > Bacillaceae > Bacillus > Bacillus sp. C28GYM-DRY-1. The sequence goes on along the minus strand of NZ_JAUMKF010000003.1, from coordinate 229,545 downwards.
ACATGCCGGGTGGGCCGCAGCTCGTTCGGCAAAAGATTCCCCTTGTTTCACTTGGCACTTCCGTAATCATCCTGATCGGAGCGGCACTGATACAGCTTCAGCATGCAGAATCGCTTTCTGGGAAGATGCTGCTTTTAAGTGTGCTGCCGGTTGTCATTGCGGCTTTTGCCTATCCGCTAGGAAACCGGAGAATGCTCGAAGAATATGGGGGCCAGCTTGATACATTTCAGCGTGTGCTGGGGATGACCTTGGCAAGCCTTCCATTCTGGCTTATCGTAGCAGCTTACGGCTGGTGGTCAGATGGCCTTCCGACAGCAGGACAAACTGTTCAATCCTTTATCGTGGCCGTCAGCTCAGGCATCATTGCGACCGTTTTATTTTTCTGGGCCACTGATATGGTAAGAGACAATCCGCAAAAACTCGCAGCCGTTGAAGCCACTCAATCCGGTGAAGTGATTTTCGCGCTGCTTGGTGAAATTGTTCTGCTGTCAGGCGTTTTTCCATCCCTTTTATCATTTGCCGGTTTGTTCATCATTATTGCGGGGATGGTATTACATACCTTTGCTTCACAGCCGAGAAAAAGGAAAAAGAAAACACAGTCAAATCTGACCGCGTAGGCATCTGCCGGAGAATGGGTGAAAGCCTGTTCTAAGCCTGTTCTCCTTTATTTTTACTACCACAAGGCATTGGTTTCACGTTATATTAAATAGAGTATCAGCCTACTTATACTGAAAGGTGATTATTGTAATGGAAGCAAATGATCAAACACAAAACATACCAGCCATCTCCTTCAGATCAGTCAGAAAAAGCTATGAACAAGATGGACAAGCTTATGATGTACTGCAGGATGTCACCGGAGACATTCAACAGGGCGCAATCGTTGCTGTTTTAGGCCCTTCCGGTTCAGGTAAAAGCACCCTTCTGTCCATGTGCAATTTAATGAACACGCCGGATCACGGCGAAGTGAACATATACGGAAAGGAAATCAGGGATTGGAATGTCAATGAGCTGAGGCGAACGGCAGCTCTCGCGTTTCAATCGGCTCCCGTTCTTGACGGAACAGTACGTGACAACCTTAGTCTCGTACAAAGGCTGCATCAATCCCAGCTGTACTCCCCTGAAAAGCTCGCTTCTCTTATAGGGCTGCCCCCAGAGCTGTTAGATAGAAGCGCCAAGGACTTATCGGGCGGACAGCGGCAAAGACTGTCACTGGCCAGAACACTCGCAAATCCTTCCTCTATTTTATTGCTGGACGAGATCACGTCGGCCTTGGACCCTGTGTCTGCTCTTGAGATTGAAGAACTGATCAAACGTCAGCATCAAGAGAAAAAATGGACAGTCATGTGGGTCACTCATAATATGGAGCAAGCAAAACGAGTTGCCGATACCATTTGGTTTATGGCGGATGGCCGTCTGCTGGAAATTGCAGAAACGGATACATTTTTCTCCAATCCACAGCATAAAGCAGCTAAAGATTTCTTGAAGGGAGGAACCCGCTAATGGATTACCTTTCTCTCTCTTTAACGATGATCTTTGTTTTGATCGCCTTGTTTTTATCAAATTCCTTTAAAGCCGGCGTAGAAAAAGACATGATCATTGCCACCATCCGGGCGGCTGTACAGCTGCTTATCATCGGTTATGTACTGTCGCTGATTTTCCGCGGAGACCATCCTGTTTTTATCCTTCTGATGGTGCTGTTAATGCTGGCAGTGGCAGCGCAAAATGTGATCAAACGAAAGAAAAATACAATCGGTTCGTTTTGGAGAGTGTTTGCGGCGTTAGCAATTGTAGAAATTGTGACGCAGGGAATTCTCTTGTCTCTTCATATCATCCCGCTTACGGCCCGTTATGTCATTCCGATCAGCGGAATGGTCATCGGAAATTCGATGGTGCTTTCCAGTCTATTTTTAAACCGGCTCAGCTCAGAAGTCGAAGTTCGCAAAGAAGAAATCCAATTAATATTGTCTCTTGGAGGCACACCGAAGCAATCCATACAGCGTATTCTTACTTCTGCGATGAAAATGAGTATGATCCCGACGCTGGAAAGCCAGAAAACACTGGGGCTTGTTCAGCTTCCAGGCATGATGACAGGCCAGATTTTAGCGGGCGCGGATCCGATTCAGGCGGTCCGTTTTCAGCTCTTAATCGTGTTTACAACGATGGCGTCAGCGGCGCTGACATGTGTGATTTTAAGCGTGCTGACATACCCGTCATTATTCACCTCGCATCAGCAGCTGGAGCAGAATGGCTGACAGACAAAAGCCGCTTTCCAAGAGAAAAGCGGCTTTTTGTACTCGTTATACCGTTTCTTCATAATACTTGGACAGTTCAACAATCATCGCGCCCATCCGCTCAATCTCCGGCGCAAGCAGTCTCGTGATTCCTTCTTCCCGCAGCGCTTCAGCAGTCACTTTTCCGACAGCCGCAGCGATGGCGCGCTCTTCGAATACCGCCTTCACCTCATTGATATAGCCGCGCTCCCTGGCAAAATCAAATAGGGAACGGACCTGAATTGCCGTTGTAAAACATACGGCGTCGACCTCACCGTTCATCAGTTCTCGGCATAACCGCTCCACCGTTTCCTCCTCTGGCGGGATGTGCTGATAAGGCAGAATCGGCAGGACAGACGCGCCCTTTTCTTCAAGAAATGTTATGAGGGCTGGTGCTTTTTCTCCATGTAGCTGCACCATGACTGTTTTTCCTGAAAAGTCGTAAGGTTCCAAGGAACGGATTAAGCCTCTTGTTGTCCCGTCTTCGTCCGAAGCTTCCGGTGTGATCCCAAGCTTTTTCAACGCAGACAGCGTTTTGTAGCCTCGGCATGCCGCTTTCGCTTGGCGAATGGCCTGCAGAAACTCGTCTTTCAGACCGATTTTCTCTGCCATATCGACAAGAGTCTCCGTGCCGATGCCTGTCGTGAAAATGACCCAGTCAGCTTTTTCCTCCGCAAACGTCCGCAAATCCGGCTCCACCTGCTTCTCTGCTAAGTAAACCGTGCCTTGGAGAGGCCGGATGACAGGAGTTCCGCCCTGTTTTTCAATGATCGTACTGATTTCTTCCGTTTTTCGAGAGCCCCCGATCGCCACTCGCTTTCCATGTAACCCTTTTCCCATAACCGTTTCTCTCCTCTTTGCATAGGCTTTTTATGTATACAAGTTTAATAAAGCTATTGTGGCGCAAACCAAGGGAGAAATCAAGATAAACCCAAGCCTTTAAAATCCATTTGAATACACCTGAAGCTTGCTGTAAGATAAACAGCAGACACGTTTACGAACGGAGGATCGATTATGGAAACAAAAAAAGAAGAATATGAAACAAAAGGCTACGATACATCGATCGTTTACGAATTTAACGAATATCCGGACGTCCGCAGCGGGCGCTGTGATAATTGTGATTACACACTGTTCAAAAGCTCTGTAAAAGGCGGTAAATTTCTTAGAGAATGCCGGAGATGCGGGATGAAAAAAAATATTTAAACAAAAAACCGAAATCGTATATTGATTTCGGTTTTTGTGATTTACTGTATGACAGCGGATTTTTTCATAAACGCTTCAATCTCAGCTGCCGCACGCTCCGCTCCGCCTGCTTCTTTTACATCCTTTTGCATATTCTTGACGCGGCTGAGCACCTCTTGATCACCGGATACAGCCTGAACCGCTTGCTGCAGCCTGGAAACCGTCACTTCCTCTTTCGGCAAATAAACCCCAAGGCCTAATTCATCGACACGCTTAGCAGTGAGCTCCTGCTCATACATTTGCGGAATGACGACCAGCGGCACACCGGCATTCATCGCTTCCATCGTACTATTCATCCCGCCATGAGAAATAAACAAATCGGCTTTTGCCAACACCTCAAGCTGCGGCACACTTTGGCGAATGGTAAAGTTAGCAGGGATTTCATCCAGGCTTTCAGGATCAATCGTTTTCCCGACGGACATAATCACTTGCCATGAAGAATTCCGAAATGCCTCAATGCACATCTTATAAAACTCCGGCCATGCGTTAAACGCCGTTCCCAATGAAATGAGCATAACCGGGCGATCGTCCTTTTCAATTAACAGGCTTTCCTGTTCCGAGCGTTTTCCAAGGGATGGACCGACAAAACAAAAACGGTCATCGAAGGTCTCATACTGAATCTGAAAAGACTTTGGCATAAAGACAATATTTAATGCTTCCGGCACAGCTAACTGTTCAAATGAAACATGCGGCAATTGCTCTTGCTCCAAGTAGGTTTTAAATTCTGCCTCTGCTTCTTTCATTTTTAACATCATGTCTTCATTTCCTAGCTGAAAGGATTCATTTTGGGCATATGAAGAACAGAGCTTGATGACAGGTACATGAAGCTTGTCAGCAAACAATTTTCCCGCTAGCGCAATAAAATCATAGATAATCAGATCAGGATGATCATTCTGATATAAATCCTCAAGCTGCGGCAGGATGCTAAGTGATTCTTTTAAGAGACTGATCGGTGTTTCATTTTTTTCCATCAGCTCCCTGATTTGCTTAGGATCAATATTCAAGGATGTATGATAGATCAATGCTTCTGCACCGGCTTGCTGAACAGCAGGTGCGAACTCCTCAGTCGTCGCATATGTGACACGATGCCCCTTCTCACAAAGCTTCTCTACTAAAGCAAGCGTAGGATTGACGTGCCCGTACGCCGGTATATTGATTATCGAAATATGGTGCTTTTTCATCATTCTCAGTCTCCTTATCTATTAAATGTTCAGACGGAAGCTCTTTAATCCGTATATCACGCTGTTTTCAATCGGAGTGATACTGGCGCACTCCATATGAGGAAAAGCAGAAATCAAAGACGTTAACGCGATCGTTGCTTCAAGACGGGCAAGCGGTGCCCCAAGACAAAAATGGATGCCGTGTCCAAACGCGATATGCGGATTAGGATGGCGGTGAATATCAAACAGGTGTGCCCTGTCAAACTTCGTTTCATCACGATTTGCAGATGCCACAAAAGCCAGAATCATATCACCTTCTTTAATGAGGTGTCCACCGATCTCCGTATCCCGTTTGGCAATTCGCCTCAAAACCGGTGCAGGCGCCCTAAAACGCAAAGCCTCCTCGACAGCCTGAGGCATCATTTCAGGATGGCTGCGCAGTTCATCATACACATCCGGTGTTTCCAATATGCTGTACATCGCATTTGAAATCAGGTTTGTCGTGGTTTCATTCCCAGCCACCAGCAGCAGCGTGCAAAACGGAACCAGCTCTTCTCCGGACAGCTTCTCGCCTGTTTCTTCCGCTTCCACTAAAATTGAAATGATGTCCTGTGCCGGTTTGTTCCGCTTTTCTTCAATGATGTTGGCAAAAAAAGCGGCCAGTTCTTCTTCGCACTTGTGTCGTTCTTCCAAAAAAGCTTTTTCAGCTTCTTCACTTTTATCCTTCGGCGTGCTGACCAGAAGATCAGACCATGTTTTAAACTGATCCATATGCTCCGAAGGCACTCCGAGCAACTCAGATATCACGACAACCGGTAGCGGATATGAAAAATCGTGAACAAGGTCAAACCCGCTTCGCCCCTGAAATGTTTGAATTAGTTCATCGGTGATTTCCTGAATTCTCGGTTCCCATTGCTTCATCACACGCGGCGTGAAGGCTTTATTCACTACAGAACGGATTTGCGTATGCCTCGGCGGATCCATGTTAATGATGGAATTTCCAATAGTGCTTGACTGCTGCGGCATATAACTGGAAAACAGCTCTTTATCCCCAATGACTTTTTTGACATCATCATAAAGAAAAACGCTCCACACTTGGTTTTCTTCATCAAAGGAAACAGGCGCATCCTTTCTCATCGATTCGTACCAAGGAAACGGATGATAAGCATCCTGTTGGTTTTTTCCATTGAGCAGCGCTCGCTGCAAGGCTTGCCGGCGGTTTAACACATTCATGCATTGTCACTCCCCTTGAAAGAATTCAGCAATTGACGTTCTTCTTCACCTCCCGCTTTCAAAAAAGAGAGGGACAACAAATATAGACAAATTCATAACAGCAGGCAGGCGATCAAGATGTCCGATGCAGGCATCATATATTCCCCCTCGAATTTCGTTCATCTTACCATAATCTTTCAATTTTTTTCTATTCTGCACTACCGTTTTGGCTCACAACGTGACCTTAGGCATAAGCATGCAAATTCAATATGCATTCAATTGCACCGCTCCGATCAGAAAACACCCCTCATTCCAACCAATAGCCCTAACCTAAAAAAATGACTTTTCCAGTATATCAAGCAAGCTGATTCTGTGATTAAATAAAGGATAAAAGGTGAAGGAGAGAACAACATGGCAGCACAGACCCATTTCAAAAAACAAGTTGTCGGCATCCTACTTTCACTGGCATTTGTATTGTTTGTGTTCTCTTTTTCTGAGAGACATGAGAAACCGCTTGTTGAAGGAAAGAATCAGGAAAACTGGCATGCTGTCGTTGACAAAGCTTCTGTAGAGATTTACGGCAGCCGATTAGTTGAAGAAAACAAATTAAAGCAAAAACTCGGCCTTAAACAAGCCGATTCTATATTGACCCTTCTAAAACTAGCCAATGAAAAACATATTGCGCTATAACAAAGAAAGAGCCTTCCGGGCTCTTTCTTTGTTTAGTCAAATATTGTGGCCTTTTCAGGATGGCGCATAAAATCAAACACCATGCCTAGCTGTGAAGGTGTGTTTCGTTTTAGGGAAAGCGGCGGGAGTCTGTCTTCCGGAAAAAAAGCGGCATGGTTCGTCTCAATTCCTATTTCTCCCTGTCCGCCTAATATGCTGCATTCAATGAATATCTTATAGAAATGATATGGCTGAGGGGGATGAGGGTGCTTATGGCTGTCTAGCACGGCCAGCAATCGGGACGGTTCAGTATCGTAACCCGACTCTTCTTTGATTTCCTTGATCACGTTTTCAGCCGGTGATAAACCAATCTCGCAAAACCCGCCCGGCAGCGACCACAGCTCATCATGCTTCTCCCGAACAAGCAAAACCTGATTCTCTCGAAATACTGCGCCGCGAACATCCGCTTTCGGTGTCGGATAGCCTTTCTCCCCCTTCCATAAATCAGTGATGACTTCCATTTCCGTTTGCGAGTAATCCGCCATCATCTCTACGCTGAGCTTCATCAGCTCTTCGTACCTTTCCCGGTCATACACATCCTTGGAAAAAGCGAGCCCCGCCTGTGCGATCGCCTGAATCCGCTGCGCCCGTCCCAGCCATTTGGTTTGCACTATTATCACTCATCCTTTTAAGTTATTTTTCACTATAAAAAATGCACGTTTCTCATTGATGAAAACGTGCTAACGGCAAATCAAGTTCTAATCTAACTTCACCAAATAATCAATATCGTCCTTTACTCTCTCTTCAATATTACTTCTTGTGGTATCAGCTAAAAACGGATTATATACCAGTGTGTATTGTTTCTGTTCACCTTTAGGGATGACATAACTGACTACACCTGTAACCTTTTTTCCTGGCACTAGTGTTCCTCCCATAAGGGTCCTGCCCTTCTCTTCTATAGAAAAAACAGGCCGGACTGATTGATCGTTCTTGTCTTTTAAATCAAACCCGATAAAATTGTAGCTTATTGAATCTTTTCCTATGTTTTCTATTGTAACTTCTATAATTAGCCGTTCCTCTTTTTCTTTTATTGTTTTTGGCTTCGCGTCTACAGCTCCTCCAACATCCATATATTCACCTTTTTGCACTTTATCAACTTTATTCACTGTAAGATTCGTATGTCCTGCTTTAAATGTTTCTCCTATTTTATGTATTTGATCATCTTTTTTAGACTCCGATACATTGCCTTCCTTCAGTTCTTTATCAAGTTCCTTTTCAAGCTCTTCTTGCGTTTTTTCTTTCGGTTTTTCCTTCTCTGACGCATCGCTCGATTGGCTGCATGCGGAAAGCGCAAACCCGATCGTCAGGACAAATAATAGCAATAAGACTTTTTTCATCACTGTTCCCCCATCTAAAGTAATCGTTTCTATTATAATTATATGTTTCCTTTTCTTAACAGATAGTAAAGTAATGATTTTTTCTGTCTCATTCATTACAAACTTACTTCTTTCTAGTCTTTGAACATTTTTTACTAGTCCATTAGACCTTCTCATCAAAAAACCCGAGCAGGCAGCAGCCGGCTCGGGCAGGTGATCAATCTCGCTTATTCATATCCCTTTTCTCTCGGGGTTCCTGATGATGTTTTTGATGCTCTGGAGGCTGAGTCGTGCGTTCCAGCTCCTTTGTATCTTGTCCCATTCCTTTTAAAAAGGAGAAAAGCAGTGTAACTGCTTTGTTGATTTCCGGGTCTTTGAGTGAACGGATGATATCAAAATAACCTGTTTTCTCTTCGCTGTCCTTCTGTTCCACCGCATTTGCCACACCCGCATTCACTTTCAAAATGAGAGGCTCCAGCTGTTTCACATCCAGCATGCCTAGCGTTCCAAACAGAAGAAGCAGATTTTTCAGCGTATTGGCTGTTTCCTCTGTATCTGCCTTTTTCACTAAGATATCAAGAACTTTATCCCCTTGGCCAAAAAGGCCGCGGAGCAATGGCAGGACACCGCGCTCGTTCATGTGGCCGAGCATTTGCAGCGTTTCTAGAATGGCTTCCTTATTTTCAATTAATGCACCTTCAATTTCTTTCATATCACGCTTACGCTGATCCTCTTCGGTTACTTGGATTTTCTGGATTTGTTTAATTGCTTTAGCCATTACGCCCAATCCCCCTTTTTACTGCGTCTCCAGGGAAAATATAATCCTTCCGCGCCCATTTCTTTTGCACTTGCACACCGATTTGCGGCTGCGGGTTGCCGTTGCGGTGATTGATTTTAGGGAGCGGGTTGGTTCCGTCGCGCTTCAAAATTTCCATCTTAGCTGATGTTTCCTTGTATGCCGGCGTATCGGTATCCTTATCTGCATGGCTGCCTGTTAACAGGTTGATCGCCGCTTCCCCTGAGTCGTTCATTGGCAGATATACTTCCTTCCCTTTGACACGATCAGTGATCAAACACTTCACTTTGACATTTCCGAAAGGCGATGTGAGTCTGACAAGGGTTCCGTCCTGAATTCCCCGTTCTGCCGCAAGCTCTGGAGAAATTTCTAAGAACACTTCCGGTGTTTTTTTCGAAATGCCTTTTGATTTGTAGGTCAGGTTCCCTTCATGGAAATGCTCTAAGAGCCGCCCATTGTTGACGTGTATATCATATTCCTCACCGAACTCTTTGGGCTCCGTCCACTGAACAGGATAAAGAATGGCTTTTCCGTCCGGGAAAGGAAAGCGCTCGGTAAAGAGTAAAGGCGAATCCTTTCCATCAGCGCTTACAGGCCATTGCAAGGAATTGTAGCCTTCAAGGCGTTCATAGGTGACGCCTGCATAAATCGGAGACAGCTTGGCTGCTTCCTCCATAATGTCTCCAGGGTGCTCATAGTGCCAGTCAGCACCGAGCTTATTGGCAACCTCCATAATAATCTGCCAGTCCGGCTTTGAATCGCCCAGCGGTTCAAACACCTGATACAGCCGCTGAATACGGCGTTCTGTGTTTGTAAAGGTTCCCTCTTTTTCAAGGCTCGGGCTCGCAGGAAGAACAACATCAGCAAACTCGGCTGTACGTGAAAGGAAAATATCCTGTACCACAAAGAAATCAAGCTTTTCATAGGCAGCGTGTACATGATTGATATTGGAATCGACCAGACCCATTTCTTCCCCTTTTACATACATCGCTTTCAGCTGGCCGGAATGGATTTTTTCGATCATTTCGTGGTTGGTCATGCCCGTCTCCTTCGGCAGCGGTACACCCCACACCCGTTCGTACTTTTGGCGAACTTGTTCGTCCGTCACTTTTTCATAGCCCGGCAGTCTGTCAGGCATGCTTCCGAAGTCACTTGCTCCCTGCACATTGTTATGGCCACGCAATGGGTAAGATCCTGCTCCCGGTTTTCCGTAGTTTCCTGTCACTAGCAACAGATTAGAAATAGCCGTGCTTGTGTCACTTCCGCCAATATGCTGTGTCACGCCCATTGCCCACAATGCGCACACACTGTCAGCCTGACCTATCATCTCTGCCATTTGGATGAGGGTCTCTTGATCAATTCCGGTTTTCTCCTCGGCATATTCAAGGGTATATGGCGCCAGGCTTTTCACATATTCATCCCGTCCGTTCACTTTTTCCTGCATAAATCGTTCATCGGCCTTGCCGTTTTCAATTAAATATTTGGCGATGGCATTCAGCCAGACGATATCTGATCCGGCACGCGGCTGGACAAATAAATCAGAACGCTCTGCCATTTCGTGTTTTCTGATATCTGCTACGATCACTTTCTGCCCTCTCAGCTTATGAGCCCGTTTAATGCGAGTGGACAAGACCGGATGCGACTCAGACGTGTTCGAACCGATGATCAAGACAAGGTCCGCTTGCGCGATATCTGTAATCGACCCTGAATCACCGCCATAGCCGACTGTCCGGAACAGGCCGGCAGTCGCAGGAGATTGGCAATAGCGCGAGCAGTTGTCCACATTATTTGTGCCAATGATCCCTCTTGCCAGCTTTTGCATGAGGTAGGATTCTTCGTTTGTACATTTAGATGATGTAATAAAGGCAAGTGAATCCGGGCCAAACTCTTCTTTTAAATCCGTGAACTTGCTGGCAATCAGCGATAACGCCTCCTCCCATTCCGCTTCGCGGAAATGGTCGCCTTCGCGGATCAGCGGCTTTGTCAAACGTTCCTCACTGTTCACGAAGTCCCAGCCGAACTTTCCTTTTACACAAGTAGAAATACCGTTGGCAGGCGCTTCCTCCTGCGGCTCGACTTTCAGAATGTCTCTGCCCTTTGTCCAGATATCAAAACTGCAGCCGACGCCGCAATAGGTGCAGACGGTTTTCGTTTTTTTGATTCGCTCATCACGCATGGCGGATTCCATATCGGAAATAGCGAGAATCGAGCCGTAGCCTGTCTCTACGCCTTTTGTGATCTCGATCATCGGACGGAGCGATTCGTTATCAATGCCTGTTAAATATCCAGCTTCCCCCTCCATTCCTTTTTCCATCATCGCGTTACATGGACAGACGGTGGAACAGTGGCCGCACGATACACAAGACGACTCATTGATCGGCACATCGTTATCCCAAATGACCCGCGGGCGTTTCCGCTCCCAGTCAATGGTCAGTGTTTCAGTCACCTGAACGTCCTGACACGCTTCGACACAGCGTCCGCACAAAATACATTGATCTGGATCATATCGGTAAAACGGATGTGATTCATCCTTATGGTAAGGCTTCTGGTCAAACGGGATGCTTTGGTGATTGATTTTCATTTCCTTCACCGTATTATGTATTTCGCATCCCCCGTTGTTGTAATCGCAAACTGTACAATAAAGCTCATGATTATATAAAATCTTGTCCATCCCGATGACCTGAGCTTTTTTCACATCAGGTGAAAGCGTATCAATGACGTCTCCATCCTGTAATTCAGTGGAGCACGACCTCTTCAGCTCACCATTGATACTGACGATGCAGGTATCACATGTTTCAATCGGCCCTAAGCTTGGATGATAGCAGACTTGCGGCACTTCAATCGAACTGTTATTCAAAAGCTGAAGCACCGTCTGTTCTTCGGACGCTTCCATTTCAACGCCGTTTATAGTGATGTTTTTCTGTTCAGCCATCTCCATTCCCCTTTCTTGCTTGTGTATATACCGAATTACCCATTTCTGTTCCCTTACAGGGGATTAATAAAACATACAAAGCGCACTCACAAGTTTTGTTGCATAAACACCGGGAAACGAGAGGGTAGAATGAAAAAGGAGGGATCAGCATGAAAAAAAACAATGTCTGTTCTAACCGCGGCAGCAGCACTGACAGGCTCTCTTGCCAGCTTCGGGGCGGCGTCTTTTTCAACACCGGCAACAGCCGTCACTCAAACAACCTCGCTCTCTGAAAACACAAATCAAGCAAATTATGATGAAATTCATGAGCAATAATTGAAGGTATCCTTGGCAGGTTATAGCTGTCCGGATTCATCCATACATGTATAAAGCCCGGTATCCCGCCAAATCCGCAGTAGCCTTTTTGCAGCTGAAGCTTATTTGGGTCAGCGATGTAAAGGCCGAATTTGATCTCATCTGCATTCACCCGCAGCTGTTCGCGCTCTGCAAAATAGATACATTGCCGGAGCGTAGATTCAGCTGTCACTGCAGCATGTGATTCTTTCAATATTTTTAATGCTTTCTGCCCGGCTTCAGCATCACGGACCTCCAAATAACCAAGCATTTTCACAGCCATGATGACATCATAGCCGTTCGGTTCTTTTGCTCTCAGCGGAACTTGGATAGCGCTCCACATCTTTTCAAACGGCCTCATCATCGTATACCGAAACTCATCCTCTCTTTTCTCTTCTGCCATTGAAAACAGCTTTTCATATTGCTCAAAGGTTTTTTCCATAACAAGATTCATCCTGATTCCCCCTTGTCAAAAACATACGGTATGACGCAGCGCAAGGGTCAACAAGGAAAATTAAGCCATTTTTCACTGTAAAATCCTCCAAAGCTGCCGATAGGGTAGGCATAGGAGGTGAAACGATGGATATTCCTGCTTTATCAGCTGCCATGCATCAAGCATCCCTTGCCCAAAATATTAGTATCGCCTTAACGAAAAAAATGCTGGACACCGCCCAGCAAAATGCCGATCAAACCTTGAAGATGATTCAGCATCCGACGCTTGGACAGACCATTGATGTAAAAGCTTAAACCCCAACACCAAAGGCGGCCAAGAACTCCATCCTCCCGGCCGCCTTTATTGTCCACAAAAAAGCATTCATGTTTTGATTGTTCCTCCGTATGATTTATTGTTTGCCATATTAAGGAGGTCATAAAGGACATGAAAAGACTGTTTACAAAGGTTTCATTGGTGTTATTCGCATTTGTATTGATTTTTGCCGTCAAAGGAGCGCCTGCCAATGCGGAAACCCATGCCTATGATGGAAAAAGCCCTTATTACAATGATTGTGCATCCAGCGCTCTACAAAAAAATCCTCAAACTTAGTGAATGCCAACAATCAAGTCATCGGGGTAGTCGAGCTTAAATTCAGCAGTACGTGTAAAACGGCTTGGGCAAAAATTACGATGAATCATACATTGACGTCAGGCTTTGAAGCAAATGCGGAGATTACCCGGAACACGGACGGAAAGAGATATAATTGTGATTCTGCAGGCGGCAACGGAAAAGCGGTTGCCGGCCAAAAATCTTGTTATACGCCGATGGTATATGATTTAGACCCAAGGACTTCTTACGCTTTCGGCAAGTATTCAGGACCTAGCCTGAATGTTTGGGCCACCACAGGCTCTTATTAAAAAGAAAAAAGGCTGTCCGGCCAATATCCGCGGCAGCCTTTTCGTATTAACTCGCTTCTCTTTGTTTTTTCACCTCTTCAAGCTGAGAGACCGTCACTAATTGATAGCCTTGATCAGTGAGTTTTTTGATTATTTCATCGGCAGCATCAGCAGAGGTGCGGTAAATGTCGTGAATCAGGATGGTTCTTCCATCTCCCGCCTGACTCATGACACGATCAACGATTGTTTTTTTGTTTCGGTCTTTCCAATCTTCCGGATCAACATCCCATAATGCTACTTCCATTTTCAATTGACTCCGCAGCTCATCATTAATGCCGCCGTATGGAGGTCTTACGAGCGTTGGGCGGTATCCGCTTATTTTTTCAATGATATCTTGCGTGTCATTGATTTGCTTTAATGCCTCTTTCACTGAAAGCCTTGTGAGAAGCGGATGGCTCCACGAATGGTTCCCCACTTCATTTCCTTCCTTCAGCATTCTTTGAAGCGTTTCCGGGTAATATTGCACCCTGCTCCCGAGAACAAAAAACGTGGCATGCCCCTTATATTTCTTCAAGGAGTCCAGAATCTGATTTGTTGTCGCAGGATTCGGGCCGTCGTCGAAAGTAAGTGCAATGACTTTTTGATTAGGATCAACCGTTTCCTCTTTGGGTAAAGAAATCACTTCATGCTTCGGTTTTTGTTCTTTGATTTTATTTTTGTTTTTTGCTTTATCAATATATTGTTCTTTCACGATGTCTTTCAAAAGGCTTTTCTTAATAGCAATCGATTGCTCTCCAAGATTGCCTGCTGCGACCTGATATGTATCAAAATAAAATTCGATATAATCTTCTTTGATGGCAAAGCGGCTGAAATGATCTTTTTTCGGTGCCGTGCCTTCTCTTAATAGTGCATCGTCTGCAGCAATGTCCTTATCCTTTTTCAGCTCATGATAAGCGATTAATGAAAGCTTATGTAAATAGTCAGCGTCCTCTTTGAAAAGATCATCAATTGAAAGAAAAGCTTGCTTACTAAAATCATAGTTAAACGTTTTTTTCACGGTTTGGCCGTGTGCACCGCCGATCAATTTATATTCATTAAATACAATCGCTACAGTCTGCTTGGCATAATGGACAATTTTATAATCAACATTTAATTCGTTGCGCTTTGTCGTATGTTCCTGATCAACGTCTTTTGTTTCTTTCTGAAATTGGCGAACCTCTTTCTCTGCGAAACTCTTTAATACCGAATCCATTTTTTTATTTTTGAAAACGGGATAGTTGACCGCGTAATTGAAGGTTTTCCCATCATTCACGAGCGTTGCAATCTCCACATTCCCATACTGAGAATCAGTTTTTACTTTATTCATAACCATTTCTTTTTTTAATGAATGATGAAAAAAGCCGATAAGGCCCGCCACGCATACAACTGCTATTAATACATGAAACCATTTAATTCTTTTTGCAAACAACCCAAATTCCTTCTTTCATAACCGGTTCGACTTATTTTTCTTCAATTAGAACTGTATCTATTTAGAAATGTTTTTGTAACATTATAGTAACATTTATTTTACATTTGTAATATTATGAGATTTAGAAGTTCTTGTCAATCCTTTTTCTCAGAGAATTCACCAAAAAAAAAACAAGATTTCACATATGGACAGACACCCAACTCAAACATCAAGAATATGGTATACAGAATTAAAAAAACTAGGGAGGTTTTCCTCTTGGATTATCCTTTAAATGACCAGACATTTGAACAAAGTACACCTTATGATGAAAGACAGCCTTATCATTATCCGCGCCCAAGACCGCCATATTATCCGCCTTATTATTACCCAAGACCATACTATCCGTTCTATCCCTATCCTTACCCGTATTATCCGCGTCCGCCTTACTATTACCCGCGCCCACGCCCGCCTTACTATCCTTATGGCGGAGGATACGGATCCTAGTCGTCGTTTACAAAAATGGGGGCAGTCCAGCTCCCCATTTTTGTTTTAAAAATGACAATATGATGACAATTATAGGAAATGATTGCCGATTTCATATCCCCCTTGTTACGATAACAAAAGCATGCAGTTTTGGGGGAGGCGTCTATTTTTGGGGAATACAAGAGAGTCTGCAGCTATATCTGAAACGCCATACATAAAAGCTTCGAACCGGGTAACAGTTTACGACTTTATCAAACTTGCAAAACCCGGCATTATCATATCAAACTCGATAGGAGCCTTCGGTGGATTTTGGATCGCGTTTGCAAGCGCAGAAAAACCATTAACCGGAATGGCTTTTTTGGTGACAATTTTTTCTCATCACCAGGCTCCAAAAGCGGTGATACAACAATATGGGGAATCGTTACATGCTCCAGCGCAATGGTGGAAATGACAAGATCGATATCCTCATGCTGTTTGATGAATTCCTTTAGATCGGCTTTAGCGATACAGGCCATTACAGCGATATGATGACATTTCCGTTCAATTTTTGTCCGCAGCAATTGTGACATTCCAATCCCCATGTGGCAGACGATGATCGCCTTTTTATGTATCTCGCTGCTGCAATGCATCCTTTCAATCGCTGCCTGAAAATGCAGCGTCAAATATGCTGCCTCTTCCTCAGGGATATAAAGCTCAAACGTTTGATTGATGTCTTCCAGGACGTCAATGATCAGATGAAACAAATAAGGGTACATCATTTTGATGTCATTAAGCATAGGATTTGATACAGAAAGATCGTAGCTCAGCCGCTGTAACACTGTATTGAGATGAATATTCAATCCGTTGATCAAATCCTGATCTTTATGAAAATCCAGCATTTTCAGATCTGAAACACAGTTGATTAAATATTTTACAACCTTTGGAAGAACCTCATTTTCAAGGTCCTTTGTCTCTTCTTTCTCTAATGGATAACGAACTTTCCCACCCAATATATGTAATGTTAAATACACGGCTTCTTCTTCAGGAAAACGAATTGCAAAAACCGGCTCAAGCCGTTGCAAACAAGCAAAAGTCCATTGATATTCCTTCTTCTTCTTAACTGCCGCCAGTTCTCTTGGAGATATCGAGATCGGCTGCTTCATTTTGATCCGGCGGATTATGAACAATGTATGCAGCAGCAAACGCTCAAACGTCTCGTCTGTGAAATAGAGCGAATGCTTTTTTTGTATCGATTTGATTTCTTTCGCCACAAAATTGACTTCGTGAGGTAAGAACTTCCTTTTAATAAATTGGCTAGTAAACTCTGTGTTATCAATCAAATCAGATATTCTAGCCAATGCTTTTCTTTTATTTTTTTCGTTCCCTTCAACCTTCAAACCAAGCCGCTGCCTAGAAACCAATGTAAGGTCAAATCGCTTCAGCCACTCTTCTACCGCACATAAATCCTTTTTAATGGATGATCGATTCACGAAATGCTGAGCGGCTATCTCTTTTGCGGAAACAGGCTTTACATTCATTAATAAGTCATAAGCAATATGAAGCATTCTTTCTTCATCAGTCCGCTGCCTAGAATGAGTATGTTCTGTATGTAATTGTTGGCTTAACCAGGTTCTTTCCTGTTCTTCTATATGTAAAAATACGCCTAACCCTGGTTTCCGAATGAGCTCCGCGTGAGAATGCTCATTGAGATAATCCCCTATCACTTTCAAATCATTCCGGATTGTTTTTTCAGAACACTGTACCCTGTCTGCGAAATCTTGCACAACTAAATAGTCATCAGGTTCAGATAACAACAGATACAAAATCTCTTTTTGTCTTGAATTCATGTATTTCATCTGTTTTTCTATCCTTCCTGTCAATATCCACTTGAACAAATAGATAGTAAAAGTATACTATAAATGCAATCGCTTACATTATAACGTAAAATCATAGATTCAAAAGTTTCGTTTTTTACCGAAGGTTCCGGAAAAAGCGATTTTTATGTTTTGGAGTTAACTGTCTAGGTAATCGTGGGAGACATTCTGAAATTTACGAAATAAAAAACAGACACCAACCAAAGCACAGAGTTCTCTGTCCAATGACCAGTAGTCCGCAGGCTTTCCGTCTTCGACCTATTAAAAGTGTTTTTATGCCCCTGTTCCCCAGCTAACTTTGTATTCACCATCCGATGCTTTTTTTGCATAACATAAGTGAGGAGTTTGCCCTGTTTCATCTTTCCAATCCAGCCAATTTACATAATAAAGATTCCCAGATTCATTGTCACCTTCTCTTTTTTGGAGAACTGAAAAGTAGCTTTGGTATGGATATCCCCTTTTATACAGTTCGTATCTCATTGCTCCTTTCTCAGAAGCAGTTGAATAAAGAACAGGAGGTAGAACAGGTAGTGCTATCAAAAAAACTAGAAGTGCCTCTAAGATTGAGAGTATAATTTTAGTTTCTCTTTTCATTTTTCCCTCCTATAATCACATGTATTTTATTCTCCAACGAAGGTTTTTATATTCCCATATAACTTACATTAGTATTTTTTTCAGATATACAATTCCAAATATTTGTTGGCAGAGTTGGACAACAATACGCCAACAATCTACCCTTAATTACAATAAGAAATAACCCCATTTCGGACTTACAAATGGGGTTTTTATTTTATCGACTTAATATTTATACCTGGGTTTTTATTTAAATCATGCACTGAATTAATAAATTCGTTAGTATTCATAGATTGAAAAGTCTCTGCAAGTATGGTGCTGCCACCTAATTTCCCTTGTAATGATTCAAACCTTTTATTGTTTCAATAATACTCCAACTCAACATAGAACTTTATTTGAGTCTTTATCTTTAATTGCATCTGTAAAATTTCTAAGTTCACCACAATTTGGGCGTTTTGGGATGGTTGGTGTGAACGGACCCCCTCCAGTTATTCCTGCGGAGCGATTTTTTCCCGAAAGGGTAGGCAGGTACTTTTTAAAGCCTCAATCCAACTCTCCGAATAGGCGTCAATCATCTTCAACTCTACTTCAATTTTTCTCTGTGAAGTTCCCTCACCTGTGTTTGATTTCTCTCTAGCAATTTACGTTTTAAGAATGGGCACTCTTTAGAGAGAGGAATCTATCGTTTAAGTTTTTGGAAACCAATAATACTTACGGAGCATACGCACAATAGCAGGCAAAGGCATACATGTAGCTCTCGGACTTGAAAAAATGGTCTACGATACCCGAGACAATTGAAGGTATAATACAAAAACAGACGCCATCTAAGCGTCTTAAGATTTTTCTTCTGCGTCCACAGAGGAGCTTCCTATTTTGTCACTAACAGGATCATACAGGCCATCAAACTCTTTAGTTTTATCGCTATTAAGATATCCCTCAACGGTAATTCCACCAGTTGGATCAATGAAATAATCCTCGTAATAAGAAATTTTCTCTATACCCTTGTATTCACTATGAAGGTATTCAGTCATTTTACTTTTAGCTTTTTCAAAAAGAGCACTTTCTTCCTTTTTCACATCATATTGATGCTTCATAATCAGTCCCCCAACAGTTATAATTAACAATAGTAGAATAATAAGGTATTTTTTCAAAAAAGATCATCCCTTTCCCTTCATTATTTTACATGACATGAAAGGTGTTGGTAAGAAAATTAGGACTTCAAGCCTTTCTGTTCTCAAACTACTTACTGAAAACAAGCAAAAAGAAATAAACGAAGGCTTGTATGACCCTTACGTGAGGTCTTTTATCAACCCGGATGATATGGTCGGAGCCGGTTACCGGAACGGGTATGACCGCCGCAACGGGACCACATTTTGGAACGAAAATGCCAGCTGCAATAGACCATGAATAAACCCTATTAACTATCATTTTCAAAGTTAATAACATTCTTATCCATGTAGAAATACAACGTCAACAAGTAAAATGAATATCCGAACCTAAAACTCTGGCACAGAAACAGAGCTGAATGATGACAAAATAACTAAATAAGAAAAGTAAAAAACCCCTGCTGCGCAAGGGTTTAAGCTATGATTCCGACTGGGCTCGAACACCGCAACCAGAGCGTGCCCGCCGAGATACTTGCGGTAAAAGTGTGAAAAAGTCCTCCGGCTCCAAATTGACGTAACGGTCAGTTCCTGCCGCATACACGTTAAACCATCCGACAATTGTCCGTACATAACGAACTTGCATTTATGCCGCCTCCTTTCCAAACTTACCGGCTAAGAATAACATAAGCTCGACCGCTGACATGGCTGCAATTTCTTCTAAACTCGGAATAGCACCGCTTTTTGGCAACGTATACATTACATCTTCACTTACTGCAGAGTGTTGCCCGATCTCAGGTTCGTATGTCCCATCATATATCGTATGAATCATCACCAATTGCTCTGATTCATTCGCGTCAGTCATTGTAAGTGCGTAGCCATTTCCGAGGTCAACTGCTTCTACCATTTCCTCAATCCGTTTGCCATCTTCGATAAAATACAGGTGGTTAATGCTGATTTTTTTCATTATTTCGCTCCCCCTTTTGCTTTCGCTAATTTAGTCATAAACTCTAGAACGGTCATACTTGCGACTTCTTCTGCACTAAGACTGATATCAATTCCGGTCTCAAACTCGATAAGTTCCTGAGCCTTTTCACCAAGTTCCGGTTTGCCTTCTTCGTTGTAATGCAATCTCGATAAAGATAGATAACCTGAGCTAACATCTAGCGTGACGTTATTTCCGACATACAAAACCTCGATTGGCTCGCGATAGCCTTCCGAGTCCCAGGCGTTCGGATAGTTTACATAATCGACAGTGATATGCCGCCATTCGTTTGCTGATAAATGTGGAATAAGACATGCCGCGTTAAGTGAACTGATAAATGGTAAGAGGCAAAATATTAATTTTGGTCATATTGAACGTATAGCAAATGCCTTAGACATTGAAGATATAAACGAGATTATAAGTTTAAACGAAGTAGAAGGAGATAATCATGTTATTTGAAGGAGAAAAACAAGAATGGCTACTCTTTAAGGAGAGGGATCTATCGGTTAGAGTTTTTGAAGCCAATAATATATACGAAGCTTACGCAGCAATAGCAGGCAAAGTACACATGTAGCTCGCGGTTTAGAAAAATGATCCACGATATCCGAGGCAATTGAAGGTATAATTCAAAAATAAAGACGCCACGAATGGCGTCTTTATTAATAATCACACTCTTTCTCCTGACACTCCGGCTTCTCTTCTGCATCGACTGATGAAACCCCTATTTCGTCATTAGTTTCATCATAAAGTCCAAAGAATTCTTTTTCCTTATTACTATTCAAATACCCTTTTACAGAAATACCGCCCATAGGATTTATTTTGTACTCGTTATAGTATGTAATTTGATTTATATCGCTGTAATTAGCTTTTATGTAACTATCCATTTTTTCTTTCGCTTGGTTAAAGAGTTCTTGTTCTGTTTCATCTTTATCCTGTTGGTACTTCATGTAAATACCTCCTAATGCTATAATTACAACAGAGATTAGGATAATTATGTTTTTTTTCACAAACTCATCCTTTCTTATATTAATTTTACATCAACTTTGAGGTGTTGTACATGTCTAAAAACGTCGTTGTGCCGAAAATCAGTGATCGAGAATACTTTTATATAAGCCAAATATCTTATGATTATGAAACCCTTAAAAATCATTTGAAAACCCAAAAACCCTTAAAAATAAAATCTCCTACTAGGTGGTACGTTGACCAAATAAAATCAGACAGTGATACAGGACTTGACGCGGTTGTATTAGCTCAAGCTGAAAAGAAAAACGGCAAGTGGGTAAAATCAGCTAATCCTCAAAATGTTGTCGTAGCCTTCGCAGGCACTGATCTCGCAAAAAACCCGATCAATGATGGCGTAAAAGCCGACGGCGGCAACATAGTTTTTGGAAGCGACCCCAAAAAAGAAGCTCATTATATCGTTAAAAAGGACGCAAAAGACACGTCTAAAACACTTGGAAAATACAACGGAACACCTTCTCAAGACGCGATGCTTACAACCGGAGACTATAAACTCATTACGAAAACATCGCAAATCGACCAAGCAGACCAGCTCGTTAAAGAAGTGAAAAGAAAGTATAACGGAACATCGACGATTGTTTCAACAACTGGTCATTCGCTTGGAGGTGCAGAAGCAGAGTATAGTGCGGTAAATAATGATATCTATGCGGTCGCGTTTAACAGCCCTTCTGTCGTCAAACTACATACTGATAACATGCAAAAAGAAATAAACGATGGCTTGTACGACCCTTACGTGAGGTCTATCATCAACCCAGATGATATGGTCGGAGCCGGTTACTGGAACGAGTATGATCGCCACAACGGGACCACAATTTACACAAAGAATCCAGCACTATCGCAATTCAGTCGCGAACAGAGACTTAGCGGGCGATGGGGTGATCAAATCGCTAAGAACCTCGCCTACTTTATAGGCACAGTTATTGTTCGCAATCCAGATACACACGGTCTAAATGAGGCAAACTTTATATTTGATGAGAACGGAAATATCACGAACGTAAACGGCGATGAGCTTGTCTACGATAAAAACCTAAACGCAATGCTACCGGCTGGCGCGATCGGCGGCGGGGATGCCATTAAAGTCACTCCCAAAAGTGCGAAAAAACTTGCCGAAAAAGTTGACGCGATGGTCGAGGATCTGAGAATGATGAAAAAAGAAGGCAAAATGCTTATCAAGAGCACGATGAGAAAGTTGCTGAACTAAAGACGGAATTTTACGGTCAAGTTGGCCATGGCTTTTATGATCAGCTAAATGCGCATGATGTAACCAATACGTTAGAGGATATAGCCCAGTCTTACGATAAAGGACCGATATTTTACGACACACAGGCTGAACAATCATACATAGATTCGCTACAGGCAGCAATTACAGACCTTGAGGAAATAGGCGGTTTCTTAAATAAAATCGCCGACGATTTTGAGGAAAAAGATCAAATGCTTGCCAATTGGCTAAGATTATAGGAGTGACACCGCAATGCCAACGTTAGACAACCTTTTAGAACATAAAGATGATCCAATGCGAAAACAGCTGCAACGTCAAATGCTGAAAGCAGGGATGACGCAAGTGGCAAATACTAAGCTAGCTACGGTTCGTAAAAACCTAAAGCCAAAGTTCGAGATGAATTCGCTGCAAGAAGAATTAAACGACGTATATTCAGCCCTTTTATACAGCTTCGAGGGAAAAGCGCAAAAAGCACTTGCTCAGCGTATCAGTGAAAGTGCCCAGCTGATCGTGAACGCGGAGAACGATGGAGAAACTTTTGTTACTAGCTTTAAAGCGAGATAAAAAGCCACTTTTTAATATCAATATATTCTATAAAAATTATAGACAAGTTCAGTCGCAGAGGTGAGCAAAATGAAATGAAACGCTAAGCCACGCTTACACCCGGTTTTGAAGGCGAAAGGATGGACGCAAGTAAGGCTATACGAAGCATCGGGTGTACCGCAGGGCTCTATATCGCGATTCGATAAGAGCAGCCGCCATGAAGATTGGCACGTATTTTCAATTGATAAGGCGCTCGAAGTAGAAGTCGAGGAGCTATACGAAATAAAAGAAGCCACGGAAGAGGACGCTGAGTAAATCGGCGTCTTTTTTGCCCTCCTGATTTCTAGATCAGCTTTCCAAATCGTTTACAAAAATCCATAGACCAATCAGAACGCCCTCTTAGTCAGAAAAACATAATACTTTTAAAATTCATTTCTGCGATTAACTCTTGAACTAGCCGACTTGTAGTAGGTAGCCAAGGTATATATCTTGTCTTTCGATTTTTTCGCAATAGATGATCGAATCGTTAATATATGAGTTTTAAAATCAAAATCTCGCTTTTCAACATGTGTTATTTCACCAATTCGCATCATTCCGTCTAACAGTACGTTCATCAATACATAATCACGAAAATCTGCAAAGTTTTTCTTATCAGGTGCTTTTAAAAGGCGTTGCAGCTCATCTGGTTGTTACGTTCTTAACTCCGTCCATTATATTATTGTCAATAAGTCCTTCGTTCTCCAGGGTGTTATACATCACTCGAAGTGTTTTTAAGCGCGTATTTATCGTGCTATCTGATAGACCTCGCTTCTTTTCCTCATCTGATATATAAACGTTCCCCTTAAATTGCACCCAATCATCGCGCATATAGTTTATGTAGTGTCGTATTGTATCTCTGTCAATAACCGTAGGAGAACGAGGTATATCGAATTCGTCAAGAAACGTAGTAAAAGATTTATAATTATCGCGATACTGTTGTAACGTTCCTTTCGCTTTCCCTTCGGCTGTCTTTATCGTGATGAACGTCTGAAATAATCTGTCTAAGTCACCGAGATCACGAAGTTTACGCCTGCGTATTCGTTTAATCGGTTTACCCTTCCGAATATCATCCATAAAAAAAGAACGCCTCCTATTCCGGTTTAATAGAATAAGAAACGTTCAAACACGGTAACGGTCCACCGCTATCCTACGCATTAATACGCCTAAGTCATCGACTAAGTCAACGCAAACAAAAAACGGTAGGAATGCCGTTATATCAACGTTTTCCTACCGTTTCGAATCGTGTATGATTCCGACTGGGCTCGAACCAGCGACCTCTACCCTGTCAAGGTAGCGATTATGTTCTGATGCGAACAGACGTTTTATTTTAAAACCTTATTTTATAAGGTTTGCTGACCAGTTTTTCTGATAAAAAATCTTCTGTTTTGGCTAAAAATGAACAAGTTGGTCCCCAATTCGTCCCCATCTGTCCCCAAGTTGTATAATAACTAACCGATTCTTTTCATTTAGGATTAAACTACAGTTCTTTATATTCCAATATTTTCTCCGTTGATAAAAGAACATTTGTTCACAATAATTTAACCAAGGAGATGCTCGGAATGAGTGAAGGAATTTACGACAAGAGATGGGAACAAAAATTTATATTGCCTGAGCAAAGGGCTGCTCTTTTAAACAGAAAGAGAGAAGTCCAGAAGATCGAAAAACCCATTCTCGATGAATAACCAGCTGGAGGAGATGGCACGCACTCTTTGCGAAGCGATGGAATACAACTCGGGTTCAGGTCATCCTCATATACAAAGACGGTTTTATTGAAGAAGTACAGGGCATATTCATTATATAGATGGAGTTAAACAGAGGCTACATATGAAGGATTTAAAAGGGAATACATGGTTTATTGCAGTTGAAACGCTCTTGTCTGTAGATGAGTAATAAAATTCATGAACAACATTGCTTATTAATCAAATAAATGTTTGAAAAGTAATGACGTTCTCTAAAAAATAGAGTACATTATATATAAACAAACGTAATAAGGAGGGGTTTAGATGACTGCCTCAGATATCGCCAAATTCTTTATATCACTAAGTAAACCTGGTACATCAAACAATATTACAAACTTAAAACTCCAAAAAATTTTATACTACGCTCAGGGAAAATTCTTAGCACTAAAAGGTAAACCCTTATTTGAAGAGGAAATTGAAGCATGGGTACACGGCCCAGTTGTTCCGGAGGTTTATCATGAGTATAAAAAATTCGGATATAGTGATATTAAACCGCCTGAAAATGACGAGATTATTAAAAATATAGATCCAGAGTTAAAAGCCTTCCTTGAAAAAATATGGAAGGAATATAAGAACAAAACAGGGAAAGAATTAGAAGAGGCTACCCATAACGAAGATCCTTGGAAAGATGCAAGAAACGGGTTACCTGATTTTATATCTTCTAATGCAAAAATACCAAAAAGAAAATTAAAGGATTTCTTTATTACGGCTAATTAAAAAAGCCGTAATTTTTTAGGAGAGATAAATTTAATGAATTTTTTTAATTTTTTAGCTAATTCTTTTGACCACTCATCTAGAATATTATATGATCAACTCCCTCCTATTTTTAGATTATTAATCCCGTTTACTTTAACAATTTATTTATTTAGTTATAAAGAAAGGAAAGAAGTTACTTATTCTTATTTGAAACAAAAAAAGGTTTCTAAGAATGCACTTATTTCAATTGTTTTTACTGTCATTGTTCTTGTTTTTCTTGGATTACATTACTATTCTGAAATCAGAAATACTTGGTTCAATAATCTTTTCGTAGTATTCTGTGCACTATGGGCTTTCTTTATTTTTTATACATATAAAGAGTTGTTTAACTCTGTTAATATCTTTGCTGTTAAAGATCGTCACTTAAAAGTCATTAAAAAAGTAAATGGAAAAATAAAAATGTACAGCTATATATATAGTTCTATAATCTATATAGCTGAAAAGTTATATAAGAGCATTGAGAATAATATTAAAATTAATTTTATTAAAAATACATGTAAGTATTTTCTTTCTATATTATTCATTATTTCAAAAGATGAAATCAGAAAAAAGTACTTAAAGGAACTTGAAAGTTTAGATTTAGCAATACAAATATTAACCCAAATATTATTATCAAAAACTAAGTATAACCTCTCGAAAGATGTTTCTAAAGCTTTAAAAGATGTAACTGATGAATTAGTTATCTTTACAAGTTATAGTAAAGATTCTATGTTTAACGAAAATTTAGTATCTTTAGACATAATTATGGACGTTGAATCCGTATATTCAACAATACTTAAAAACATTGAGATGTTAGTTGAAAGTTCTTTGAAAAATTCCAGAACAGAAGATTTACATCAATTACTAAAAGTTCCAAAAAACATAGAACTTCCACCTTTAATCGTAAATGAAACAGTATATCAATTATCTTTAAATAAAGGCTTAATTACGAAAATTAATGAGGATCTTCTTAATTTGAGAAGAGTTTATATTAAATCTATTAAGTCACTTACTTCAATATTACATACAAATCAGTATATGGGTGATTTAACGTTAGTTCGAAATATTATAAATCTCCCTAATGAAGGTAATGAAAACACTACCGGTTTGCCTTCTTCGGAGGCTATTTTTACACTGCAAGTGTCAATTATTATTGAGTCTATTATGAAAAATAACATTAAGTTATTGACTGATATTGTTAATATAACCCTTGAGAATAATCATAATAAAAAAATCGAAAGTTCTGTATTAAATATATTTGTACTTTGTGCAATTAAAGCAATAGAACAGGGCCATTATAAATGTGCTGGGCACTTTGGTAAAAATGATTGTTAAAAATGCCGATATTGAAGACATTAAAACTTCAACGTCAGAAATAATCAGACACTTTAATGGTGTTGAATTTCACAGTGAAGATGAATTTTTGAACCTCTTTCGAAAGGATATCGATTCTAAGCTTGCAGACGATTTCATGTTATCATTGCCATTTAGTAAAATTTCATTTGATTATTGTTTTTCAAAATTTATTTTCTTATTGGAACAGCAATATAATTTTATAAAAAAAGTTGAGAATAATGATTTATTTGATTCTTTTAAATTTGCTACGCCAAAGGATTATATTAAAAATAAAGTAAATGGTCTTCATAAGGAGTATGGACTGATAATTTTACGAGAAGATATAATGACACAAGAACAAGAAGTTCAAATGGTATAGGTTATATTATTTAAAAATGTCCTCTTGAAATTCTAGAGGACATTTTTTTATTATCCTAAATTTGTTATCAATTAAACATTTCCTTTTAGAAAAGGGCTTCTTTTATTACTCCAATAACGTTTTGAGTTTCGCTTTCGTTTTCGGGCCATAAATGCCGTCAGCTCTTAAGCCATTCATTAACTAGAACCGTCTAACTGCGTCATC
Organism: Bacillus sp. C28GYM-DRY-1; assembly: GCF_030519405.1. Taxonomy (NCBI): domain Bacteria; kingdom Bacillati; phylum Bacillota; class Bacilli; order Caryophanales; family Bacillaceae; genus Bacillus; species Bacillus sp. C28GYM-DRY-1. The sequence continues at coordinate 202,569 of NZ_JAUMKF010000003.1, read as the reverse complement.
AGTTTCCAAACAAATAATCTGAATAGGTAAATTTACACAGATCAAATGATTCATTTCCCACATTTGAATTACATCGCTGTCTTTTTTTTCATTCCCCTATGGTAAAATCTAGTTGGAGCTTTTCAAACGAAAGGATATGATCATGAAAGTATTTGAAGCCAAATCACTGCTTTCAGAAGCAGATAGACGTGCAAAAGAATACAAGGAATTAAGAAGTCAGATGGTCAATCTCAAGAAGGCCTTTAAAGCTGTAGCTGATTTAGATGACAGTGAGTTTTCCGGAAAAGGCGCTAACAACATCAAAGCATTTTATCAAGATCATGCAGGTGTGGCTGACAATTGGATTGATCTAATTGATATGAAAATTGCTTTTTTGACAAGCATTTCGGGCGCTTTAGAGGACGCCAGCTTATCTGATGCATACATAGAAGAATCATTCTTAGAACACGAGCTAGCTAACGCCTACACAAAATCAAAATCCATTATGTCTGAACAGAAGAAAGCGATGAAAGATATCTTAAATGATATCGACGATATTCTTCCGCTTGATTTGTTCTCGACAGAATACTTTAAAGACGAACTTGCAGATGCAGAGGACAAACGCAAAAAAACAGTCGATAAATTAGGAAGCGTGGACGAAGCACTTGTTACTGAATACGCTCAGTCAGAGCCAAACGAGCAATTCATCAAGAAAGACTTCCAAAAGCTTGAGGAATCCACAGGCAAAGGCAAGAATGCTACACCCATCCATTACAATGCCAAGGCGTACCGTGAAAGTGACATACATAAGAAAAAAGGCGATATCGAGAAACAGACTGAAGCCTATCTGAAGATCAAGAAAGATGAAGCGAAAGAACGAGAAATCAAAGAATTGAAAAAGAAGCTAGCTGACGGAGTCACGGATCCGGATGAATACTTAGAAATCGCTAAGAAGGTCGGATATGAGAATCTCACCCCTGAACAGCTCCAGTATGTGGTCCAGCTTGAACAAGCAAAACAGCTGGAGGCCGTCGGTGAAAGTGTCATCAATGCTGGTAAGACAGCATTTGATATCATCGATGGTGTTAAAGATGGGATTAACGATACGATTGACGATACGATATATGGCATCAAAGACTTGGTTGTAGGAGCCTGGGAATATTCACAGCTTCCTATGGAATTAAAACTTACAAAAACAATTACAACAGTCTTAAGCGTTCCCTCTTATCCAAAAATAATCTGGACAAACATCGCCGATTCATGGAATGATAAAATGATAAATGGTGATGCATACACAAGAGCACATTATATCAGTTATGCAATAGGAAATATCGTTGGGCCAAAAGGTGCGGGTGCCGCAGTGCAAACCACTACCAAGCTTTCTAAAGTAGGTAAAGTGGTTGAAGGCGGAACAGCTGCTGCTCATGTCAATAAAGGAATAAACAAAGGCAAAGCTTACATCAATTCTATTCTTAGAAATAAGAATGATCTTGCACTGGTTGGGATTGCACAAGACATCGAGAATACGTATAACGCAAAAAATACTCCTCTCCTAAAAAGTATGATTGAAGATAATAAAGAGAGTGTTCTCAGAAGATCTGAACGTTCTAACAATAAGGATACGGGTAAATATAATACGGGAACGATGAAACACATTTACCATGGTGAAATTAATAGACGCGGTAAAGCGGTTGGATATCATCATGAAAGTATGATGGGTGGAAAAATTATACCTGGATCCGAGAAAACACCTGATAAAAATGGTGTCTATGAAGCCAATGTTGAAATAAGTGGAAAAAGGAAAATAGCCAAATCTAGTTTTTTTCCGAAGGAATGGAATCGTGTAGATGTGTTAAAGGCTATTGATGAAGCGTATCAAAATAAAAAAAAGATAGGTGCTAATAAGTTTATAGGTGAAAATTCAACAGGAATTAAAATAGAAATGTTCTTAAATAAGGATGGTTCAATAGCCACTGCTTATCCTTTGTATAATAAATAGCATAGAAGGTGAAAAACAAGATGAGATATTCATATGAATTTAAAAAAGATCCATTTGGTATCACAAGAATAATACTACCGGAAAAATTAACTGTTTTCTCGGACGTTTTTGAGGATATTTCAACAAAAGAGGAAGCAGACGAGTATATTGGATACGTTAAGAAGGTTTTAACAGGAGATTATGAAGACTTTGAAATTACGTTGAATGCTACAAGTATAATAATTAAGAAAAACATGACAATAGCTGAGCATCATTACCGGGTTGATGAGCCTTTTGAAAGTATAATAGAAACTGATGAGTTTTTAGAGTTGATTTTAATATGGAAAGAGGCGATAGAATAGATAATTGGATATTGAAGATATAATTACTTAAGCGCTTGATTGTCTTTTTAGGCAACAAGTGCTTTTTGTTTTTTGTATTATGCGTTGAACAACATAAAATTTCTAAATGAAATTCATACCTCATGATGGTAGTACCATCAAATGGTTTAGGAGTTCGTCTCATAAATGAAGAAGTAGAAGAGGTAGGTTATCAAGATGTTGCGATTTAATTATCGCTATTTGCTAGTCAACATATAAAAGATAAAGGCCCCATTTTAGAGAGGGCCTTTTTATATCACTTCAATTTTGCTTCAATTTTCGCCTTAGTTTTCGGACCGTAGATACCGTCAGGCGTCAAACCGCTTACTGACTGAAAACGTTTGACTGCATTTGCTGTTTTTGGACCATAAACGCCATCAATGCCGTTATTCTTCGCCCCTTTGTCCGGGTAGAAATAAAGAGACGCCAGAGCATTTTGAATACGCCTTACGTCATCCCCTTTTCGCATAGGGCTTGTTACTCTAATGACACCAGAGGGCAGCGCATATGACGTTTTTTTGCTGCTTGGTTTAGGGCTCGAAGTGCTTGAGCCTGTGAGCTTTAATACTTGGCCGACCTTGATCAAGTTCGGGTTTTTGATACCGTTCAAGCTTTGCAGGGTTGCCACACTCACCCCGTGCTCTTTTGCAATTGCGGAAAGAGTATCGCCTTTTTTGACTGTGTAAGTGCCCCCAGAAGCTTTAGGCGCAGATGTTGAAGTTGTTTTCCCGCCCAGAGCCTTCAATTCTTTTTCAATGGCAGCCTTAACCTCATCCCATCTGCCCTCTGACAAAATACGGTGCGGACAATACTTGCCGTTCCAGTCTTGATGCTTGCGCACACGATCAATACCCCAGCCTCGCTCTTTGAGCAGCTGCGCCACAAACTTAATCGCCAGCTTTTCTGCTGCCTTATATTTAGCGCCTCCTGACTTGCTGTAGCAGATTTCAACACCAATAGACTTACGGTTCCCTGTGCCGTTTGTGCCGTCTCCTGTGTGCCATGCGTTACGATTTAACGGTAGCCCTTGAATAACCTCTTTGTCATCAACGGCAAAATGAAAGCTTGTCGAGCTAGTATTTCCGATCATATAGCTGATCTCATTGGCAGCTGACGCGTCATTCGCTGTATTGTGGATGGTGATGTATTCAGCGTCCATGTGATTAGGGCATTTCAAACCATATTTAGCTTCTGATACAAGATTCTTTTTCACTTTGATTGTCATAAGTGTTCTCTCCTTTATTTTTGATATAGAAAAAAGCCGCCGGGTTACCCAGCAGCCTGTTCATCCTTTTCATTTGTTTGATCATTATCATTTTCGATTACGTGAAGCCGATCAGTAATGGCAACCGGAATCTTAACGCCGATCTGTGCAAGGTTCTCAGTAATAGAAAGCCCTTCATTGGCGATATAAAAAAGAACGGTTCCAAATGTCAGGACCCCGTTCAGATTAAGAATTGTATCTATGATGTTTGCCACGATGACCACCAGAAAACTGAGCATCTTACGCACATAACCGAACCAAGCGCTCCGGCTCCGGAGCTTTTTGAATTTCCAAGCCTTGATCACGCCCGTTATTACGTCGAGAATACTGAGAACTAGCAGTAAATCAAGGTACTTCACACCCCCAAACAGGTAAACTCTCGCTAAATCCAATGTTTCAAAATTAATAAACACCGTTGTCTCCTCCATTTCTTGTTATCACCTCCTAGAGGCAAAAATAAAAACGCCTATTAAGCGTTTATCCTTCTTTGTTCAATTCAACCCCAGCAGGCTCGTCAGTCTCCCCAGAAGGGACGTCGCTGGGAGAAGGGTATTCCTTTCCGGTAATTTCTTTATATTGAATATCTGTTATCTTGCCTAGTTCCACATATTTAGCAACATCTTCATCATTGTAAGCCTTCCAGCTGTAGCAGTATTGAATACATTTAAACCATTCCATTTACAACACTCCTTTTTCAGTCAAAGACATTAATAGGCTCGCTATCGTTTCGGCTTGCTCTTGCGATTGTTTTTGCGTTTCTGCCAGTTGCATGAGCAGCAATGCATTTTGTTCTTTTAATTGACTTACCGGCGACACTTCGGATACCCCAGCGCTTAGAATCTCGTCAATCTCTTCCTGAGTAGCTGTCTCCGTCCATTCTTGATTCTCTGTATCGAACTTTGGTTTGAATAATGAAGGAGAATCCGGCAGCTCTACGGTCGTGCAATCTGCAGGAATGATATAATCACCTTTTTCGTCTATTTCAGTGACTAATATGGGTTCAATAAACATATAATTTTCATCATATTTATAGACCTGTAACATTCTTAACCTCCTTAGTTTAAAGCGACAACGGCATCCATGTAGTAACCCGTCACATTGCTGTCATTATTTGAGTGAATACCGGTTAGCTTCATATCTCCACTGGCATTAATAAATAACTTACTATACCCTGTAGTACCAGAAACCGGAACCATCACGGCCACGCCGTTTGCCGGCAGTCTGTCAGATGGAATTGTCCCGCATACAACTTCACGAGTTGCCGTTATATGGCCACGCAACAGAAGGAGTTTGCCCCATTTCGCATATTGAAACGTTCTGTCCCCAGTAGCTGCCCCATTTTTAAGCGTGACGTCATGCCAGACCACTGATTCCAAATCTACGTTTGTTACAAGACGTTTCCACCCCTGCCAGCCTCTTTTTTTGTCCAGATAGTTACTAAAAACGTTATTATTCCAGTCAGTAGCAATTATATATCCGTAAGTAGCTTTCCCATTGTCATCCAATGAGGTAAAGTGAAAAATACCTCTAGTTGATACTGAAGAAGGTGCATTCTTGGCATTCCCAGTCGAATAAAATGTTCCAAACGTTTTTCCGTTTGCTATGATTTTTTCGTAGAAATCATCTGAATCACTGATACTTATTAAAGGGGCTCCTACATCGGACGTGATTTTCATTAACTGTGCTCCATTCCACTTATCCTTATCAGACTTCGTGACATGGATATCAGTTTTATTGGCATGTGCATCAATTTTCTTTTGGGATCCACCTACAGTTTCTATTTCAACCCAAGGTGTCCACGTTTCCCAGTCATTTTTACGGATTCGATTGAAGCATTTCAAACCATTGGTAGCATCATACGCAGTTTGAACGAGCGTATTTCCATAACTCATAACCAGAAGAAAACATTGGGTCAAGCCTGGCCCGTGTAAACCAGCATTGTATATCAGATACATCCCGGTATCAGTTAATTCATTATAATCCGTTGTTTCACTGCTGGCTTTATAAAATACCCTCCCATTATCTTGGGTTAGTTTATAGAGCTGTCCGGCATTCCATTTATTCTTATCGTTTTTTGTGACATGGCGTTCACTGTTTAAGTTATGAGCTCGAAATTCATAAAAATCAGCTTGTTTTACGTTTTCGACGTTCCCCAATCCTACCTGACTTTTTGTAACGCCATGAGGGTTGGACTGGTCATTTATATGGGTGTCTAAATTAGCCTGAACAGCATCAGCCTTTTTCTGTGCTCCATCTTTTGTCTCAACGTTCTGTAAGTCCTCAAATTTTTTCCGCAGCTCTTCGACGGTCTGAATGGTCTCGTTATAAAGCTCGTTGATCTTATTTTTCAAGGATTCAAAATCGTCAATATAGTATTCCACACTTGGTAGAATATCAGTGTCAATCAATGCTTTCTTAATCTCAAAAGAAAATTCATGGATCGACATTGCCTGTTGATTGGTGTAAGAAACATCCAATTCCGCCTGAACAGTCCCAACGTGCTTAATTTCTTCATCAGAGAGAATATAGGTCAGCCGGCCGTTCAATTTATCAATGATTTCAATGTCTCGGACAAATCGGCTGCCGTCAGACATGAAAAGAACGAGCTTCACCACTGCCGCCGATAACGGAAGGGGAACCCCGTCTTTCATAAGCTGAAATGACAGTTTTGCTGTGCCTTTGTCTTGAGTTGTATATTGTATATTCGTTTGTACTGGGCTTTTGCGCCGGCCATTGATTGTAAAAGTAAGTGATTCATCTTTGTGCGGCATAGTGTCCCTCCTTTACTCTTCTATAGAAGGAGATCCTTTGTCAGCCTGCCGCAGCCTTTTGATCTCATTCATTTCCTCTTCAGTTATCTTGCCTTGATCGACGGCCATAGAAAGAAGCTCCTCCTTGCCGTCCCAATACCCTGATAGATAACACGTCTTGATGGCATTATAAAAAGGGCTGCTCATCCCGCATCACCCCTTACCATTGTTTCAAGTATATCGGCAACAGCTTTCAGCGCCTTTGCCCCGTCGCTTTCTTCCCCTGAGTCAGCTTTCTCAAGCGACTCAATGTATTCAACCGATGCGCTTTCTACCCACTCTGTTCCCGTCCATTTGGCTTGCACCAAGTCACCCGGACTGATTTCAGTTGCTTTTTCCGGAACAATGCGTTTTACGTTCCCGTCATCATCTTCGATGTATTGAATCTCAACCGGGCAATCGTAAATAAAGTTTTCATCATATTGGTAAGCCCATTCTTGCTGAAAAGTCATACGCTTCGCTCCCTTAATTTAATTTGATGATTTCATCAATGTATGTGTAAGTTACGTTTCCAGCGTTATTCGCAATAAGTCCGAGGGCCGAGATATTACCATTCGAACGAAATACAATTTTCCTGTCACCCGTAGTCCCTCCTACCGGGCACCCTTTAAAGGCATTCTTCTTCGGCCGCGCACTGACAGGTAATGTCGCAAAGTCCACACCGTCTTTTTTAGGAATTGTCACACGGCCCCTTACATAAAGAAAACCTCCCTGTACTGCAAATTGGAGACGGTTGTTGCTGTCAGGATTCTTTGCGCCATTCTTTAAGGGCAGGTTTGCCCAGGGCAGCTTTCCACTTGCTGAAATCTCTGACCATTCTCCTTCTTTGCCTTCACTTGTGACTACTCGTGTCAAAATCTTGAGTGGCCTTGCTGTTGAGTTTCGTGTTAACGTTTGAATAACTGAGCCCACACGGTCAGCTGGTGCAACATTTAACCACCAACCAGCATCTCCACTGTCCGGGTGATCAGATAGTGTTTTGGTCTCTGGGGTCGTCATATAGTAATAACCCACTTGCCGAAATTCTTTTAATGATTTAAGTCCTTCTGGCAACCGCTTTGCATAGCCGCTATTTTGGGTGAGTTTATACCCTTGATAACCTTGAGCTAAATCAATACCAAATTTGGCTGCATTCTCTTTTGAATGAAAGGCGTATACCTTGGCAAGCCTTTTCCCGACGGCTCCCGTCGCCACGCCAGCAAAAAGTGATTTCTTTCCTGTCTTTGGGTCTTTATATAAAAAGACTGATTCAGGTTCGCGGAAACCATCTTCATATTTGCCGTCTGGCCCATAACCAAAATCACAAGAGATACGTTTTTTTAAACCGCCATCTTTAAAGCTAAATAAGGCCAACTCGCATGGATACGTTTTATTGTTTGTATCACCGGTATACCAATACAAATCATACCCATCTATTGTAAATCCCTGTAGATAATGCAGATCACTTGGGATTGTCACTTTTCCCAGCACTTTATTCACTCCACTTTTTACATCACTTAATTTCCGGAGCTCCACAAGACTATTACCATCATTTAATTTTACCCGGAAGGCAATAAAACCGTTCTCTCTATCAATCACTGGAATCGTATAGTAATCGTTGAATTTGTTATAGCGTTTAATCCCACCGCTGCCACCATTTAAAGTGGCACCTGCCGTATAAGGGAAACGAACCAGATCGTTTCCTATAGCATTTCCGTTTGAATCGACTACATCATAGTTTGACCAGATGTACATTTTTCCGTTTTCCCGTTCCAGTCCAATTGTGGTACCGTGGCCGCCGTGAATGAGTGTCATGCTGTCCAGCATCACCCCGTTTTGATTCATCCGGGTAATGGTGAAACTCTCACTTTTATCTTGATTACCGCTGGCAACCTGTGTGGCGTAGATGTCACCTGTCAATTCATCAATAACAAAACACTGAAGCACCGTTTTATCTGCTAAATTCAAGTTTGTGTGATAAACCGGCGGAACGGTTGTAAAGTCAAAAGACAATTCCTTCTGAATCATTGAATCCAAGTTTTCGAGATCAGTTTCGTTTGCGACAAGGTGATCACGTAAAGACGGATAGACTTTCCCTCTTTTATCTACTCGAGCATCAATTGTTTCTTTTATATTGGTCCCATCCGCTTCTAACACAATGTTTCGGAGCCGCGCTTTCGCTATTTCAATTTCCTCGTAAACTGTCAGCCCACCACCATGAGCAACTTGAGAAGACGTATGAGCAGTCACAGCTGATTTATGATTAGCAATAGTGGCGGATAGACCATTTAAGCCATTTTCAATGCTTTCCAGATCATCCCGCTGCTGCGCAAGATACAGTGAGTCTTTTGTAGAATCATAATCTTTTATTAATCTGATCACCATGAGATCACTCTCCTTTCAAGACAAAACAAAAAGCACCCTGGTAAGGATGCTCATATCATCATTCTAAGTTTTTGCATATATCGCTTTTGATCTTTCAATCTCTTCTCTTGCTCCATCCGAATGTCTTGAATATCTTTTCGGAAATTAGCAAATGTCAGTGTCGGCTTTGCGTAAGGATTCAATGGTTTATATTGAATGGCCAAAAGGCGGACATCATCTTCGTACGTCACGCCATATGATGTGTCAGCCAAAATATGCAGCGTGTCACCTTTCCAGAAATCCTCTTGTATCTTTAAAAGCTTCGGCTCGTAGATGTATTCATAATCCACTTCTATTTCAGTCTGTGGATATGGGTTTACGTACTTTTTCAAAGCCGCCAACATACTGGATGCTTTTTTATATTTTTCATCCCTCAATGGTTCTGCCCATCTCGGCATGCCATCAATGAGGAATTTATCTTCATCAGGATGCTTGTACAACACTGGCTCAAAAACATACTCCGTTTTTTTGCTGTCTGTGCTGCTGTTTTCTTTAATTGCACCAAAACCCCTCGCTCTTGTGGAACACCCTTGAGTAGAGGTTTTGATTGTGATACCAGGCATATTATATCGAGTATCAAGTGTATGATTTATTCGTTTGCCCATTTTCTTATACACGTAGACTTTATAATTATCGACATCTAATTCTAAGCCATAGTCTTCCACAATTTCATCCATCAGATCATTTCCGAATCTGTCACCAAAATTCTCTTGTTCAACGCTAGAGAACTCACTTTCTTTGTCCATAAAGATGTACCTTAATTTTGTGCCTTTAAAAATAAAATCAAGCATTTTCCTGACGGTAAACGTCCCACTGATCGTATCTTCCACATAGTGATTGTTTAGTGTCACAACGTAGACGTGGCTTGCTGTTACTTTTTTAGAAAGTGTTCCTTCCTGGTTAATTGCAATATCTGTGATGAAATACTTTTGATGATTGAATTTTTTCTCATCAAGATAAACAATATTGTCATTCACAAGCAAGTCGTATTCTGTGCCATTATCTGCTGTCCTTGTGATCGTAAATTCAATGTCCTTTTTCCCTGTCGTATCGTCTAATAAGTCCGGGTCTGCTCCGATGACTTCAATAGCTTGTGAATCGTCCTGACTCGCCACATGCAGCTTTGGAAAATATACATCTTTAGGAAGGCTCTGATTTAGCGTAATATCTTTTCCGTCATACTCTTTGCTGGGCAGGTCTACGATCGGATCAGGATTACTTGGTTCATCCAGATTGTCGGGCAGCCCCTCAGTTGTATCGTATTTGGTTAATTTATACGTGAAAATAATGCTATTGAGCTTTGTTGCATAATTTGGATCAGTTGCATATCCAGCTTTTACGAGCGCAGCTGTAGCTTTTTGATAATCTGTCTCTCCAACAACCGCCCTGTAATGATTTTTATCCCAGCTTACACCATTGAGATACAGGTTAGCTAAGTCGTCAATCGACTCTTTCCAAGAGGGATATTTTCGAAACTTTGCCGGAACCTGAACATTTTCACCGTTAATGACTTCCCATGTCATCATTGTGACATATTGTCCCTTATACTCGCCCTTCATGCCGAATAGGTTGTGTCCTTTTGTTGCAAGTTCACTTGTTCCCCATGCACTCTCAAGACAGCCCTGGGCAATGATTAACGAAGCAAGAATTTGATGGTTTTTATAAACTCTTTGAGCGTCGGCGGCTATTTGTTTAATGAAATCTTCTTTAGCCAAAAAACCACCACCTCTTACAAATAATAGAGCCGAGTATCGAATTGGATGGTGAAATCACTTGTGTTCTGAACTTCAAACTCATTCCATCCTATTTCAAGACTCGGCAGCCGGCCAGATGTTTTAATCGGCGTGTTATTAATGATTGTATATTGTTTAAGAAAAGATACCTGCTGACTTTTCTTTAGTTCCTGTTCAATCGTAAGCTTTTCGTCATTCGTATGATTGATCAACGTTACATTTTTACCTGCAGCATTTAACAGGACATTGTAATCATGATCCAGTGGATTTATCTGCACATCGCCGGGATTAAACACAGAATAACGTTTCTGATTCTTAAAAGAATAGTTCAATTGATCATTAGGCGGGATGTTCATACCAAAAGTTCGCTTTGCTCTAGTGAAATACTGCTTATCTTTTGTTGTAAAAGTTGATTCTGCCATCCCTGTAATGTTAGTGAACTCCACAGAAAAATCATTGTAGGTTTTCTCCTTCTCTTTTTGGATGCTGAAATTCCCGTCACATGTTACAAGAAAACGGCGATTCGGCCAAAGATCAGAAGAAATGTAATAAGGAAACGGCTTAACCAATAGGGCATATAGCTGATGCCTGTACATATAAAAATTCTCATGCTTGAGCGCATTCAAATAAATCTCAACATTTATTTTTCTTTCTCCGTAAGTCACATCGCGTGGGTGCTGCGGCAAAATCAGACCGTGCCGCCGAGGGATCGTAATTGTTTCCCGATTAATATTTGGAGCTTCCGGCAAAAAGCTCAATACTTCAAATTGAGGGAGTAAGCTGTCAAGGCTCTGCTCCCCTAGTCCATTATTAAAATCAATAAACAGTTTTACCATGCAGGCTTACCCCCGTTTCTATAACGTTTTTTGTTATAACGGTCCGCGCTGGTTTGATCCAGTCTTGTCCCGTCTATATACGTGTGATTGTCTTTCAAAACAAGCTGCTGCAAAAGCTGAATGTTTTGCTGAAGAGCATCTATTTGCTGGCTCATCATGCTGATTTGCTTCTCTTGATTCTCAACCACACGGCTCATGTCAACATTTACATTGGTCTGTGGCGCTTTGTCAGCTGTAGCCATTGAAGCTTTTTGAAGCAACACAAGGGCTTTTGAAATCATCCCTTGTTGAAGTGATGGAAGAACGCCAAGCTCGCGTCCTACACGCGCCCATAAACCGATGTTACGTTCCCGATACGTCGGGTCTGTTGTAATCGTGGTCTCATCAAAGCCCCGTTCGTTTAGAATCGCCCATTTAGAGCCGCCGCGCCCCGGTGAAGTCCCTCCTTTTGCGTATCCCACATACGGGCCGCCGCGAGCCATTGATTTCAATCCTGGGTGATTAGAAATATCCCCATAGCGACCTTTGATGTAATTGATTGCAGCCAGTATATTATCAACCGGATTAAGAATGTTATTGTGCCCTGGAAACGCATTGGATGAAAACGTACTTGGAATCGTCTGCATCAGCCCACGAGATGGATGACCGGCTCTTGCATTTGAGTCAGTAAGGTTAATGGCATTGGGATTTCCTCCAGACTCCTTCATTGCAATGGTGATCAAGCCAGGAACCCACGAGAATGGTACGCCCGCAATGCCGACAGCTTCCGCTACCCATTTTTGAACCTGGGCAGATCCTGTCGCTCCCTTATAGGCATCTGCTGTGAAAAGCCCGGCATCAGGAAGAATGTTTTTCAAAAACTGACTAGCCCCATTTTTTAATGTTTGGAGGATACCAGTCCCTAGTGAGTCCACACCTTTTCCGGACTTAAAAGGGATAAAGCCTTTAAACAAATTCTTAATCATTTTCTCGGGACCGTTCAAAATCATTTCCATAGCACCCGATGCAACATCTTTCGCTTTATTGACAACGCCTTCCCCTGCTGATATCGCCCCTTTTACAAGTTTCTTGGATCCATTAATGGCGTCTTTAAAAAAGCTTCCGACACCGCCAGCATAACCAGGTAGACCGGTTGCCATGACTTCTTTTGACTGACTATGTGGGAGAACCGATGTACCACGCGGTAAATCCCAAACCTGCGGGCCGCCCATTCCAACCACATAAGTTCCGATGCCAGGTGTATGAGCAAGTTCAAAACCTTCTTCACCGACTAACGCCCTTCCGCCAGGGTGAAAGTCTGTTCCTTTGGCATAGGCCCTGCCAGGCGCTACTTGCATTTCAGAGTTTCCGCTGTATCCTTTAGGCTTCCATTCAGGAATGGTAGGAATGTGCATGAACTCAAGAACAGTATTGATCCCGCCGGTAATTTTATTGACAACACCTGCTAGATCAACGAGAAAAGTATCAAATTCACCAAGGACTTCACCTGTCTCCCAATCTACTGCTTCTATGTGCCCGGCAGCCTGCATTTTCGCTTCACTGACTACACCTTTATGAGTTTTTTCAGCCTCCTTGACTACCTTGTCTTTCTGACTCTTCGCAGAGCTAACAGTATCATCATGTTGTTTTTTAGTGATAGAACCCTTGACGTAATACTCTAGATCAGCGTTTTTCACTACTTCTTTATATTGCTTTTCAGCATTCTTGACCACATTGTCTTTTGCTTTTTTGCTGTTTTTAACTGTGGCAGCTGCTTCTTTTGCAGAAAGTTCAGTTTTGTTGTCTTTTAGTTTTCCAGCGATAATTGTCTGCTCCTCTTTACTTTTAGTAAGAGCAGATTCAACATGGCTATTCATTTTCTTAATAATCTGTTCTATTTCCTTGCGTTCGTCATCTGTAATATCTCGGTGATCTTTAGCAGCATTTTCCCAAATCTTTTTGATGCGCTTGGTATACCCGGATATTTCTTTATGCTTGTCCTTATTGTTGTCTTTGATATTCTGTAATGTTTCTGTCTTCTCTTTTTCTGACATTTCTTTATTGGAAGCATAAAAATCACTTAAAACTTTTAAAGATTTATCAGTGCTCTTTTGATAGCCATCAAGAATAGTTTGGCCCATCTTTTCATACTCACTGGACATGTTATCAGCTATTTTTTTCGTGATCTTTTTGTTTGTTAAATAGTAATAATTTAGCTTGGCACCGACTTTGGTGTTCATATCTTCATAGGCATTAATCGCTTTCGAAGTGGATTCAGAAACCTTATCGCCAAAGTCGATAGTCGCCGGCAGTACCCTTTTCTTCAAGTTGTCGTAATACTTAAATCCTGCATCAGCTAAAAGGGTGACACCAGTAACAGCTATTCCGATTGGACCACCAAGCAAACTGAGCCCACCGCGCAAAAGACCGACAATCCCGGCACCTTTTTTTAGAATGTTAAAAAGACCGAACCCACTTTTCGCAAGTTTCATAAAGCCGCCAGCGCCTTTTACAGCACTAATGCCCGTTTTTACGATGCTAGAACCGAATTTGATTAGTTCAGGCGCAAAAGATAGAATCAGTCCAGCGATTGTTCCGACAGGTCCACCAAATAGACCAAGGCCAACCCCAGCTACACGAGAAGCTCCGCTAAGACCTCTCATCGCTCTTGCGCTTCTGTTTGTATTTTGTTCAAGACGTCCTACTCTTGTTGTTGCAAGTGCAGAAGTTTGATGAAAACGATCCATTCTGGTGGATGCTACTGCCGCCGCTGTTGAAGTGGTAGCCATCCCCGCTGCCGCTGTTCTTGAAGCTGTGCCGGCTGCAATCGCCTCAGCAGAGTAAACGGTTAGACTTGTAGAAGCACGATTCACATTCCCGGTTAAATACGCCCCAGCTGTGCGCAGCATATTCCAGCCCGCAGCCATTTTCGGAATTGCACCTAAAGTGAGCAGGAAAGCACCGCCCAAGAGCGAGAACACAGTGACCGCTGCGCCTGTAATGGCAATTGTGCTAGCGACTGAAGAAGGCAAGGAATCAAACCATGTGACAGCACTTGTAATGACGTCTGTTGTGGCCCGTATCACCGGAATAAATTGATTTCCCAGTGTAATCACAGCATTATTTGTGGCCGATTTAAGATATTCAAAAGATCCGGCCAGATTATTCATTTGCTTATCAGCGATCTTGTCAGCTGTTCCACCACTGTTCTCCAATTCTTTTGTAAAGTCCTGAAGTTTGTCCTTTCCAGCGTGCATCAAGGTAATGAATCCAGATAGAGCATGCTGTCCTGCAAGCTGCTTGGCAATCCTGACTTTTTCCGTTTCTGTATAGTCTTTTGTTTTCTCATTGATTTGGCCAATGATGTCAGCTAACGGGCGCATTTTCCCGGTTGAATCGGTCACTTTTAGCCCCAACTCTTCAATTGCGGCTGCCGCAGGTTTCGGTGGAGCAGCCATACGGGTTAATGTAGACCTGAGAGCCGTACCAGCCATATCTGCCTTAATACCACTGTTCGCCATAATACCGGTTGCCGCTGCCAACTCTTCCATGCTAACTCCTGCCGTTTTGGCAGCAGGTGCAGCGTATTTCATCGTTTGACCAATTTGTTCGAGTGTGGCGTTTGAATTGGTGAACGTATAGGTCATGACATCCGCAACTCGGTTAGTATCTTCGGCCTTGATATGAAACTCTGTTAAAATATCAGATACAATATCAGCTGTAACCCCAAGATCTGTTTGACCTGCCGCAGCTGTGGCAAGGAGTCCTGGCATCGCACCAATAATTTGATTTGTTTTGTATCCAGCCATCGCTAAATACTGCATTCCCTCGGCCACTTGTCCATTTGTAAATTGAGTTGTCGCTCCCAAATGCCGGGCTGTTTCTGTTAATTGAGCCATTTGATCATTCGTAGCCCCTGCAAGAGCGCTCACTCGACTCATGGCTTTTTCAAAACTTGCGGCTGCTTTTACCGTGGCACCAATTCCTACCACTCCAACTGCTCCAATAGCAGTTAATGCTTTTCCAGCTTTCGTTGCAGATGTGTAAACAGCGTTTAACTCTTCCGATACTCCCTGTGAATCTTTCTTGAAGACAGAAAAAACGCCGGCTGCTCGCTTACCACTAGCAGAAGTGTTTTCAAATTCTTTAGTGACCTGTTGCAGCTCTCTTCCTAAATTCTGATGAACAGCTACTGCATCATTTAAGCGCCGAGCTTGGATTTGTGTTTCGCGGTTGTCTTTCCCTTTTTGGCGGACTAATTCATCATATCTCTGCCGGTGTTCTTGGACTAAACGGCCTTGGATTTTATATTTATTATTTAGCCCTTCCATTTGCGACTGAAGGAGCTTCGTTTGATCACCGGTATTCTTATAAATACTGCCGGCCGCCTTCATTTCTGAGTTTGCCAGGCGCATTTGCCTTTTTAGGCCTTCAATACCTCGATTAAAACCTGTATCATCAAGACCTACTTTGACAACCATGTTTCCTATTGGTTGAGCCATATGTAAACACCCCGCTTTCCTGGCATAAACTCAACAAAAAAAAAGACAGGTGTGCTCCTGTCTAAAAGATTTGGTCAATTGTTACCGTCTTAATTTTCGGCTTATTCTTTTCAGCCAAAACCTCTAAGTAATGGTAAATGTCCATGTTATCTATTTCAGTCATTTTCCACCCTTGTTCAAGCAGAGTAGAATAAATTTCATTTATTTGCTGGATTCCTCTTTCGTAGGTGTACTCTTCTCCGTCTTCTC
Source organism: Bacillus sp. C28GYM-DRY-1 (assembly GCF_030519405.1). Classification (NCBI taxonomy): domain Bacteria; kingdom Bacillati; phylum Bacillota; class Bacilli; order Caryophanales; family Bacillaceae; genus Bacillus; species Bacillus sp. C28GYM-DRY-1. The sequence continues at coordinate 186,456 of NZ_JAUMKF010000003.1, read as the reverse complement.
CTGCAAAAAATCTTGATCCATTTCCTCAATTTCTTTGTATCCAGCTACCTCTGAGAGAATTCGGCTGACTTCTTTTGTCACTTCAAATGATTGTAGCCCTTCGGTGAACTCGTCATAAGTGAACTGGTCACGGAATATTTTCACAATAAACTGGATTTGTTTCTCCAATGTTTTGATGCTCTTTTCAAGATTATCTGATGTTTTTTCCGCTTCAGCATTTAATCTCAGCGCTTCGAGAAGTGTCTTTGTATTTGTTCGCGGTGCAATAAAAGTTTTAAACTTTTTTTCGTCTTCAAACCACAATTTGATAGAAATATGTTTCTGAGCCATAATGACTCCTCCTTTTGGTTAAATAGATTTTAACTAAATAAAGAGAAGCTTTTCAGCTTCCCCCTTTTATTTCCCAAGATCAGCACTTACATTTTCTTCTGTGTCTTGTTTATTTTGATAGGCGTCCCCAAAAACTGCCTTATAAAAGTAATCTATATCGAATTTTTCTCCATCTTCATCCGCAACGATTTTGAACACATCGTCCTGCTCTCTATCTACGAATTCGGCTGAAAGTTTGATCGTTTGGAAATCCGTTTTATCTTGTTTTGTTTTCCATTCATCGCCCGGCAAAGAGAATCTCCCTTTTACCAAGCCCACATGACGAGACTTGCCGTTTGCTTTAGGTCCTTGAAACGTCATCGCAACCCAAGGAGGAATGATATTTTTCTTAAACAAGTACAATCCGTTTTCATCTTGTTCAATTCCAAGTAATTTAGAGAGAATCTCCATTGGCAGATCCCGCATTTCAATGTCTAATTTAGTTGAACCAGTTGAAACTGCAAGATCGACAAGTTTGTCATCCGCATATTGTTTTTCTGTGGATGTTTCTGTTTCAACTTTCATATTGATTGCGAATTCATAGTCAAGAATTTCTGTGGGAACATAAAATTTACCCGCCTTTTTTAATGGCGCGAATTTCACATTCTTTAAACCTGTCACTGAACTGTATTCAGGCATCTTAAAACCTCCAATTATAATAAAATGTTTGCTTCGAACCGATATCCTTTTCGAATAAGACGTTCTTTTTGTAAAAATTCATTGATAGGGACCGTTGTCTGAAAATCCAGGCCGCTCATTATGTCCACAATGGGGGCCAAAATAGGATCGCATGAACTATTGTGGTACACATCAATCTGATATACAGCGCTGTCTTGTATCGGCTTCCCATCAGCCCATTTAGTTGTTCTGTAGTCTATCTCCTGAACCACAATGTAAGGAGGAGAACTTTCAATCCCTTCTGGCACGGCCAATTCATAAATATTTGCAGGATCAATCAATAATAAAAGCGCCGGATGGGTTTCCAGCGCTTCAAATATCTTGTCCTTTAATTGCATTGATCTTTCGATGAGGTTTAAAAGACTCATAGCTTATACCCCGCCTTTATGACCTTTTCCATAGCATCAAGCATCTTATCATTCGCCTGGTACATACTGTTTCGAATAAAAGGATTTGCTGCCTGATGAATGGTCCCAAACTCCGGCAAGTGAACACGAAATTTAGTGTCCTTTGTTGGGCCGACAACCGCATATATTTCTCCGTCTTCATCTCGCTTTATCCTATTTCCTACAATAATGTCCTCGTCTATGTGAGGGTGCCTACCCCCAATAGTTGACCGCGGAGCATTATCATTGATTACTTCCGCCAATACAGCACCGCCTGCTTTTACGGTTGCTTTATGGATTTTTTCGTCCTTGCGAGCTAAGTCTGCGAACGTAGATTCCAGTTCTTTAAAACCCTTCAATTCCAGCTCAAAATTCATCAGCTCACCACATTTGCTTTAATAGTAATGAAGTGCCGACGCGAATAGTTAGGCAAGATTGACTCTATTTCATAAGCTTTTTCACGAAAGATGATTCGCATATGCTCGTCTATGTCTTCGCGGTGACGAATTGTAAATTCAACTGTCTTTTCCTTTTGAATGGCCGCCGCAGCATAATATTCTCGGCCTTTTAAACCTTCAGCTTTAGCCCAGCATTCTATAACCGTTTCCCAGCTGTTTTTTCCATCCACAGGCAGGCGCCCAGCAGGCTTCTTTTTCTGAAATTGAATCCGATATCTCATATCATTAAGCATTGGACTTAGCCTCCGGCAATGTATATTTAAGCTGATTGATCATGGTAGTGAGCACGCCGTCTAAGTTAGAAGTTGTACCAGCAATTTCTCTGTTTTCATACCAGTGAGCAACGAATGCATTTACACACATTGCTGCCCTGGCTGATTTATTCGGAAATGTAAGGCCCGTAGCAGAAGCAATGTATTCTTTCGCAGATGCAATAAAGTCTAAAATCAAATCATCCTCCAGATCACCATCAACCCGGAGGAACTTTTTTGCCTTTTCTAATTCAACTTTCTCTTCTTCTGTCACTCGACATCACCTGTCTTTCATTCAGAAGTATTCGGTTTCAGCTCATCAATTTGTTTTTGAAGTCCATCTAATACGGATTTTATTTCACTGTTCAAATGATCGAGCATAATGCTGCCCGTTCCAACGTTAATGCTACGGACTGATTTTTCTCCCAACATTTCATGTACAATAGATTTTTCGCCGATAACAGCTGGATCACCCTTGTCACCCTTTGGACCTTGGGGACCTGGCTCACCTTGTGGGCCAGCATCTCCTTTTGGACCTTGAGGACCAGTGTCTCCTTTGTCTCCCTTTGGTCCCTGCGGCCCGGTATCCCCTTTAGGACCTTGTGGGCCTGGTTCGCCTTGAAGACCTTTTACATAGAGAGGATTTTGTTCGCTGTTGTCCGCGATAGAGACATCTGTAATTGGCTCCCCTGATCCGTTGTCTCTTGCTGATGTTTTTGCTCCGTTACTTTCATTTAGAAAATCTGCCATATTAAATCATCCTTTCACTATTGTTTTTATTTCCCTACATCTACTGATTGATCTTCTGTGCTATCGTTAATCTGTGTCCCGTTGTCAGGAACCGCATCTTTAATAGATGAAAATTCTGCGTAAACAACTGCATCTGTATCCCAAAGAACCACATCCTCGCGTTCTATAATTCTCAAATCTGTAGAATTACGGTAGAATGCTTTTCCCCCAACGCTGGTGGCTAAAATAGAATATTGTTGACGGTCAAAGAGTTTAACAGCTTCTTTCAGGTCTCCGATAATTAACGGATATTTGGGATTAGTTTTTGTACCACCGTTTGGCAAATACTTATCAGAAATAACGGATACCGGCTTACCGAACAGTAATTTTTTAGTTGGATCTGTAGGATTCGGTTGCAACAGGTAACGACCGAAAGCATCTTTCAGTTTATCCAACACATTAAAACCAGATTGATTCGTTACAGCTTTGGTTGTAGCATTAATTGCCGGATCAAGCTTGACATTGAGAATGTCTTTAATGTCGTCCTGTTTCGATATTGTCGTTTTCGCAAGTGAACCCAATTGTTCAAGAATCAATGTATTGCGGGTTACAGCCGATTTTTTAGCGAGCCAATTGGAGAGATACTGCAAAAGCGCCTCTTGAGTATCCGCAAGCAAATCATTTGAAAGGACCAAAATCCCTGCATAGTCTTTAATGTTGTATTTAATGTTTTCAAATTTAGGGTTCTCTAAATCTTCAATATCCGCTAATTCCTCAAGATTTACTAAAGGTGTGATGTCTGCTAATTTTTCAAGTACCCTTGATCCTTTGTTTGTAGATACTGGAATGACATCAACAAGATTAGCCAGAGTATCAAATTGCCGGCGCTTTTCATTGATTTTTGTGGAAATATCTTGTGGAACAATAAGTCCGCCATTCTCATCTACGCCTTCCTTCATAGCTGCAAGTGGTTGCGGGACTTTACCCGTTTTGAGAGCAGATGCGAAAAGCTGAACATGATTTTTTACTTCTTTACCTGCAATATCATCTGTTGGTTGCTGTATCTTTGCCTCTGGACCTTTCTGTTCTTGCTGCTCTTCCTGTTCATACGAAACCTGCATATTTCGGACATCTTCATATGTTTGAATTTGCTCTTTGATTAATTGGGCTTCAGCAAGTAGTTTTTTAGCATCCTCCATTTTTCCTTCATCGGTCAGCGCTTCAATGTCCGTGCGTTTTTCCGCCAAAGCCTGGCGTAATTCGCGTTCCTTTTTAGACATTCCACCTCCAGCAAAAAATTGAATATCAAGGTTCAATAATTTTTTCTGTTTCAATTGCTTGTCCTCCTTAAAATTGGCATAAAAAAGAACCCTTAGAGATTTAAGAGTTCAAGTTTCATATTGATCTTTTGTTTTAATAATTCATCTTGGCCTGTATCTTTAGCTGGACTTTCAGTAGCTTCAGCCGCAGATTGAGCAACAATTTTTCCTGGTACATGTTTGAAATGTGCCATAACCCGATGATCAATGCAGGCTGCTACATCCTTCGATTCTGAAACCACATCGATCAATCCATAATTTAATGCTTCGTCGGCAGTGAGCCACGATTCATCATCCAGTAGCTGGCGTAAAGTACCGTCGTCCAATTTGTTACCTGCTTTCGCAAGATATGTGGAAACGATACTTTCAGTAATCTTGTCCAGGTCATCGGCTGCCTTCCGGAATTCCGCTGCATTCCCGACCATCCCCATGTATGGGTTGTGAATCATCATCATGGCGTTACTTGGCATCGTAATTTTATCGCCGGCCATTGCAATGACGGAAGCGATACTCCCGGCCAACGCATCCACATAGACATTGATTTTTGCTTTATGACGCTGGAGCATAGAATGAATAGCCTGTCCCTCGAAGACATCCCCACCGGGGGAATTGATATACAAATCAATAGAATTCACTTCACCTAGACTCTTTAATTCAGACTGAAAAGCTTTAGATGAACTTTCACTGAACCATCCTTCACCGGTAATTGAACCATAAAGCGTAATTTCAGCAGCTGACTCATTCAGAATCTTCATGTTCCAATACTTGTTTTTCTTCTGTTCCGTTGCCATCACCCCCTTTCAGTCGATCTGAGGATTGTTTCGTCTTGCTGAGTTGGTATTCTTTCATAATTGAAAGAGGCACAAGATTTAAGTTCCCGTAATGCTCATCACCTATCTCACCGATACCCGTCATGTCTTCTTTTTGAAGAATTGTATTCACGCTAAAGGCGCCGACACTTTGCATTGTTTTATAAAATTCAGCACGAGATTTACTATCTCCGCGGAGCTCTGATTCCAAGTTGAATTTAAAGTAATATCCATCATTCCGCTGTTTTTCTGTTAAAATCTTATCATTTAACTCTTGCTCAATATTTGTAACAAATGGCTGCAATGTAGTTTTCACATAGTCTAGTGATTGCTGTTCAATATTTGAAAAAGTAGCACGATCAAGTTCACCAATTTTATGCGGCGGCACCTTGTAAATAGATGCAATCTGCTGGCGATTCCATTTCATCGATTCAATAAATTGAGCATCCCTCATGGGCATAGTCACTTGTGAATAATCCAGCCCAGCGTCTAAAACTGCAATAGACTGTCCCGCATTCACCCGTTCCCAGTCTTCCCTAAGTATTTGTTTACTTTGTCGGTCCAAAAGGGTTGGAGCTTTGACAACACCGAACGGCGCTCCTCCGTTTTTATAAAATTTCGCGTTAAATTTTGTGGCGGCTCTATTTGATCCAATATTGTCACGAATAACTGAAATAGGAGTTTGTCCAACAACTCCATCAAGAGACAGGTTTTTGAAATGAAGCACTTCTTCATAAAAAAACTCACGGTATCTGCCATCAAGAGTTGTGGAATACCAGACGCGTCCGTTGTTAGGATCGATATTTGTATTTGTCGCTTCTGGATCTAAGGGTCTGATTCCCGTCACATTTCCGTCTTTATCAAAAAGTAAAAGGTTGTAGCTGTTCCCCCAGGTACAAAGCCGCGTAACCAAAAGCCGCTTCCATACAAAGCTTGTCATATAGTTATTGACTTTGTTCAGAATCATTTCACTTACATTGCTTTGAACCTGTTGTATATTGCCGTTTTGATTCTGAAAAAGCTTAATCGGCAATTTTGCAATATCGTCGGCCAAAACAATCACACAGGCATAAACATCTGGATGTAGAACTGCCGTCTTACTTGAAACCCTTTCACCAGATGAGCTTTCAGTACCAGCAAAGATATTTCTAAACCAAGTAGCTGGATGGAGAAGAGAACCGCTATCCTCTTCGGCAATTTCATTTTTTATTCCGCTTTTCAGACGGCTTAATAACATTTACTCCCCTCCCTCATCACTATTTTTTTGCTGAATTAGACCTGACAGCCCCGCAAGAGAAAATAAAAAAACACCGGTCGTAATTAAACCTGCGTTAATATTTATCCTATACAAAGCAACTGCAATGAAGACCATGCCAGCAATGAGTAAGAGATCCTCTACAATTGGTTTTATCATTTTCACTAATTTCATACTGTATTCCCCCTACAGACTAAAAGCACCAGACTGAATATAAGCGTTTAAGTCAACTGCTCTCTCAACTTGAGAAGCACGTACATACGCATTAATCAATGCTGCTGCCGGGTCAATCCGCTGAGTGGATTTGGATTTATCAAGCATGATATTCTCCTGAGCGTCCACTTTTGTTACCGCATTACCCATCGCCCAGGTCAGTAAGTCATTTTTCGAATGTATGATTTTTTTCGATTTGACTTTTGCTCTAAAATCCTTTGTTGGTTCAGACAACGTGGCTACTCCCTGCCGTATCTCAATCATTGTGTATCCATCCGCTTCCATTTGCTGAGCAAACTGTGTGGCGTTATATGGATCATAGCCTATTTCCTTGATACGCCAGCCGTTTTCTTTCTCCATTTTCTTAATGTAAGCCCTGATATAGTCATAATCAACAACGGCACCATCTGTTGTCGTTAACCATCCCTTTTTCTTCCACAAGTCATATGGGACGTTATCTGTCTTCATTCTTTCATGGAATGTATCCTCCGGCATAAATCCGTGACTTTCTACAGCAAAACTGCCGTCATCTAATGGAAAGATAAAAGATGCTGCCGTTAAATCAATTGTTTTTGATAAGTCAATGCCGACATAGCACTCTCGGTTTTTCAAATCCGGAATTTTATCAGAACCGCAATCTGTCCAGGCTTGCATATCCATATAGCCGTTCTCCCGCATGTTAACCCAGATATTCATGTTCTTTGTCATGAAATTCCGCATTTTCTCCGGAACGGCAAGCGCGACCTCCAACTCTCCGCGCAAATAATTCAATCCATGCTCATTGGCAGCGACAATCGGGTTAGCTTTAATCCAGTTCTTTTCGTCTTTGACGTCATCACCTTTATCAAGCTCATTGATCATCACAAAATACTGTTCATTTTGTTCCACCTTATTCGGGTCCAATATGCGAGACACGTAATCATATTCAACACGATAAGCAGGATTATTCAATTCAAATCCGGCTGTAGTAATAATCAGCATTAACGGCTGAGCACGGGCAGCCATACCGGAAGCCAGGACATCATAAATCTCTGAGGTTTTATGAGCGTGGTATTCGTCGATAATGCCACATTGCGGGTTAAACCCATCGCCAGTTTTTCCGGCATCTTTAGAAAGCGCCTCAATTTTAGACTGTGTTTTAGGGTGTTCAATTTTTCCATATGCAATCCGATATTTTTTCTCCGGCTTGTTCAAAAGGTCAGCTTGCATAATCTGTGCCTTAATTTCGTTCCAACATATTTTTGCTTGTTCTGTTTTTGTGGCGCCAATGTACACCTCGGACATATATTCATCGTTAGCCATTGCCTCATAGGAACCAACACAAGCCAGGCTCTGCGTTTTGGTGTTTTTACGGCCGACCTGCCAATAGACTTTTTTAAATCGGCGATAGCCGGTATCCTTATGCACCCATCCGTACACATTGCCAAAGATGAATATTTGAATAGGCTCAGGCACAATGTTTTCACCCTGCAATGGGCCTTTCGTATGTTTAAATTGGGTCATCCAGTATAGGAACCGGCGGGCTTTTTCATCATCAAACACATAAGGAAACTCCCTTGTTCCTTCCCGACTCACATCGTTTAAAAAACGCTCACAGGCCCAAATGTGTTTTTCACACGCCACAATCTCACCCGATATCACATCGCGCGAGTAATCAATGAGAAATTGTTTGATTGTCTTCATACGTTTTTAAACTCCTTCTCCGCAGCCGTCTTTTCCCGTTCTTCCTGGGTACGGGTGATAGCAAGTTTTGCCCGGGCAGACGGTGTAAGGCCAAAGTCATTCGCTGCTGATTTCATTTGATCAAAATAATTCTTTTGCCGCTTTAATAACGGATGCTCTTCACCAACAAGCTTTATTGGGTTGCCGTCTTCGTCTTGTCCTTCCGTATGGACCATGATCCCGTCTTCTTCAATAATTTTAGAAATTGATACATACTGCGAATAGGCATTACAATAGGCAGCCAACATGCTGATGTCCGCTTCCGTGATGATTTCAACTTCTGTTAATAGAGCAGCAACCCGTTTGAATTCTTTTTTCCCGACCTTATCCAACCACGTTGGCGGTTTTATATTATCGGATCGCATTTTCATTTTCTTCTCGTGCTCAGCCCGGGCGGCCAGCTCTTCCGTATTCTTTTTATTTGGGTTGCCCTGTATCAATTGAAGCGTCGCGGATTTTGCAGGCCTCGGCATGTTCTCACCTCATTTCACATCAAAAAAATTGCATTTTTTGCTTGTTTTTTTCACCAATCGTGATACGATGGAATTAACAACAAAACCAGTCGTACCAAGCCCTCTCGGCAATTTCGCCGGGAGGGTATTTTGTTTTTCCGGAACTTTGAAAAGCGGTGTTTGTTTGCAGAAGAGGGGGCGCCGTTCTCCAAACGTTTCCTTTCCAGAGATTTGGATAGGGGGGAGGGATCACTTGCCCTTACCGCCATGAACCTTGTTATGACAGGCATTACACAGGCTTACAAGGTTGTCCAAGTCTAATCTTTTCGCCCAATCTTCCTTTACTTCTAAAATGTGATGCACCATGTCAGCCGGAGTGAAGCAATGATCTTTCAAACAATGCTGACAGAGATAATTGTCTCGTATCAATGCAAGTTGTCTTGTTCGTTTCCAATCTGTTGATTTATAAAAACTTGTTATTGTTTTGTTTCTTGAATATTTATTGTAATGTTTTGTTTCTTCTTGTTGCTGTGTCTTGTGTGTATCACAGTACCGGTCACGGGTAAGGCTAGGGCACCCAGGGGCGGCGCATATTCTTAGGGGCTTAAGGGGCATAAACCTCATCCTTTATTAATTCTTTCGTTACTGAATAATTGTAAATTTCTCCTTCTAGTTCTTCGACACTGATTCTCACTACATCCAGATCGCTCACACGTGTTGACATAGTACGTTTCTTACTGCTTTAAATTCAATGAAAGTGTTGATTACCAGCTCACCTAATGGTTTGATGATGTTCCCTCCTCATATTCTTTCTAAACTGCCACCGTACTCAAGCCGTTAACCGCCAATTGTCTATCCTGAGACTTACCGGAAGCAGTTTACAGAGAATATAAAAAGGCACCCCGAAGGGTGCTATTCATATAAGCTAATATCTCCATCTAAAATAACCCAGTATGAATCTCCATCATCTTCTTTGACTCTCACACTCACAATTTCACCACGTTGAATAGCATCTGTAATTTCAATATTTTTTGTTATTTCTCCACTTTTCCCAATAAGATCGGTTCTTTTAATTTCATTTTTCATGTCATTCATTTTCATCTTCCCTTTCCTTTTAAAAATATAAAAAAGACATCCTTGTATTAGGATGCCCTTAATAACAAATTTAAATTATAAATTACTCCTCAGATCTTATGTTTCTAAGTATACGTCGGTTTTCGTTTACCTGATTAATCACTTGTTGAAAAGCAGTAACTGACTCTTCATCTCTTGCTACATCTTTCACAACAAACTTATCAAGTTTACTTCTTTGAACAGTGACCTGTTTATCTTCTTCTGCGTCATAATATCTGATCTTATCAATAATTACATCAGGAGAATGAATAGCAGCAAGAACTATTGGATTGTTATTCAATTCTCCATCCATTGTAGATCTCACTTTTAAAACGTCCATTTTGGAATCGTCTTCAACATTCCAAAATTCTTTTAGAGAACTGTTCAGACTTGGTTTTGCATAAACATCTTCCCTAAGCGTTCCTCTTTGATTAATATTACTTACCTCTACTTCAGTAACGCGATTCACTTTAAACCAGTTTAAGAACATTTCATTTCCTTCAGGTAAAGTCGTTTGTATTACAGTAAAACTATCATTAAACACGCTTCTGAATGCATCATTCATAATGTCTGTTAGTCTGTTTAATGTTCTTCCTGGATCTAAATTTTTTGGTGGATATTTTCTATTCTGAACTAAGAAAATGTTCGTATTGAAATCATATGCAAAAATAGTGCGTTCATAAGGTTCGAAACCTTCTAAGTTTCCTAGCGTCCTGTCTTCATTTACTTTGTATGAGTTTGGTATGAATTCTTCACTTATACTTCCAACCAAAACGCCTCTTTCATACTCTACGCCACTATTTATTACGTATTTTAAGTTTTGTCCTGCATCAAAAAAGTCTAAATTATTTAAATAATCCTGAACCTCATGTTCTTTGCCCTCATAATTCACTTTTTCGAAGACTCTGTAAATTTTAAAGTCCATTCTTTCAATCCCTCCGATTAGTTATTTACTCCTATGACTATATTATCGGTAATTGTAAGAATAAAGTAAATAATTTGCAAAATTTGTCGAACGAAAATGTTGAATAAACCAATAATTTGTCAGGGGATGGATTTCCATGGTACGTATTCCTGCGCTGTTTTATCACCTGAATTTAGAGAAAAAATTGTCTTCTCATAAATAGGTGGCAATCGTAAGACAAAAAGCACCCTTTAGCTCGGGTGCTCATTTCTTCCTATGCTTTTGGAATTCCAATATATCCTCTTTTATAAAAAGCCTGTCCCTCGGCATTTCTTTAACCGGTTCAAGTTGACCCGTTTTAATTAGCTGATTAAGATATTGACGAGTAAAGCCCAATATTTCAATCGCTTCACTAGTATTAACGATTTCCTCATTCAAAAACTTTTTAATTGCATCACGCTCTTTAAGACTGTACACCAAACATCACCCTCTTTTTTCTCGATATTTTTGATAAAGGGAAATTGACTTTTCCACAATTGAAACAGCAAACAAAACAATTATGCATATATCTAAAGTTGTCTTTAATGGACTGGCTGCGACATGCTGCCGAATAAATAACATGTATCCCAAAGCAAGAAGGACAAAAATATCAGTTGACGTTCTGAGTTTTTCCATTGTCTGAAAGTGGCTGCTTTCATGGTTATATAATAATTTGTATCACTTATGTTATACTTGAGAGCAAGGGAGAAGGTGGAGCTTCTCCCTCGGCTCAAAATCATCTACGCTTTCTTGGTCGACGGCGTCTTTTGATTTTGGGCTTTTTTATTTTGAGTTTTTCTCTTATGATAAGAGCTTTTTCAAAGATAGTTAGTGCTGTAAGTATGATGCCCAGTATCACTGCTATTTCAGCCACTTTCGTTCCCTCCTTTCTATACTTTAATTATATACGAATACTTTACTCACGTCAACTACACTAGAGAATTTTTTCCTGTATTCTTATTAAAAAACAACCTATTCATGCTAAACAGAATAGGCTGTGTTCTGCTCTATTTTTCATTTTCAAACGGGAACGCTCAATGTTTTTCTGTACTGTTCCCTTTTTAATGTTCAGCAGCTGGGCGATCTCCTCGAAAGACATGTTTTGCACAGTATGCATGATGAAAATGTCTTTCTCTCTCTCAGTAAGGACAGAAAGGGCATCAGCAATTCTTTCTTTGTCCCAATCGCTTGCCTCCCCTTCTGGCTCTAGATTGATCGCATATTCTTCTGGCATTGCATCAATGATATGAGGATCAGCAAGAATCGTTCTTTGATAAACGTCCCTTCTATCAGCTCCCCGGCGTGCTCCTGGTTGTCTTCCGTTCTGCAGCCATTCAAGAGTGAATTTAATATCACTAATCATACTGCCAATGATCTTCTTATCGTTCTTTTGTTCGGCAGTCATTTCAATTTCAGGCGTTTCTGAGAATGCCCGGTACATCTTTCTCGTTTCTTTTAACGCTCTTTTGTATTCAATGATTAAATCCTGCATTTTTTCATCATCCCTCTACTTCAAATTGAATACGTATCGTTCCAGTTGTTTGCTTTTTGCTCTGCGATATATTGAGGTCTTGATACCTCTTTTACACTGATACTGAAGGTTTTGACCAAGAAGGCTTTAAACTCGTTATAGAGCTCTTCTTTGCCGCAAAAGATATTTACAAGCTTTCCGTTTTTATAAGCGAATCCGTATTTCATCCTGAAACTCCCCTTTTACTTTCTGCGTTTAAAAGCGCCGCCTTTGCTGCGTCTGAGTGTTTGCATGTTCGTGTGCATCATTGAATGCCAGAAACGATCTGAGCGCTCCTGTTGCTTCTGTGATGGTTTCTTTTTGGACTGTTTAATGTCTGATCACTCCTTTCACCGCTAGTAATCGCAATAGACATCCAGATAGTTGCGAAATAAAAAACGGACACCAAACAAACAGCGCTAATGCTGTAAGTTCAGTGTCCGCAGGCTTTCCGTCTTGGACTTATATCGTTGTTCTTATGTAATACCGTTACTCATTTTAGATTTCTTCAATTATTTGTTGACCTCTTATTCTTGATATACATGTCCTACGATTTCACTAGTTAGGCTTGTAAGTTCGTCAATGTATGGTTTAAATACTTGGTCATTTTTTCTAACTAACACAAAACGAGAAAAAATATACCCAACGTTTAGAGTTTCTCCTGAAATATAATCACTTATTAAAATATCGCCTTCATAGATTTCAGTTCCATTTTTATCGGTTAATCCAATACATTGCATAACAGAGAACAAGTTGTTATCCAAATAATCATAAAAACTGTGTTTTATATCCTCCCAGGAAAGCATTTTGTTATTCTCATGATCCCAAGCTCTGAATTTAATTAATCTTCTCTCCATTTCTTATCACATCCTTTCTTAATTGATTTTTTTCTTTACTTTTCACCTTACAATTCCATTATACATGAATTCCCTTTTATCCCTTCCGTAGGAGACACAACCTTCCTATTCCTATTCGGTTTGCCTTACACTTCACAAATTTCCTCCTCAACGTCCATGCTGCAGCCGCATTTCGGGCAGCGTGCATCTGGGCGGATTTTTATATCTAATTCGTTGTGGCCACATTCAGGGCAGCTGTATTCGATCATTTACTATCAGCCCATTCATCAAAACTGTAGGCGTAATCAACGCTTTCAATGAAACCGATCTCCTTCGCCTTCTGACGGATCTTCATACATCCTTCATAGCTGTAAGCCCATATTTCTTTATAATCCCTCAGCTCGCCGTATTTCCCTGTTATGATGAACTTTCGAAAGCTGTTGACCAGTTGCCACATGTTGCCTCCATGCGAAAAGCCGTTTGAACTGCCATATCCCAATTCATACGGGTAAACATCATCCCCCGTGTAATCATCAACAAAGAACAGTTTTTTCTTAAATCTGAAATACGCAATCCGATTCTTTGACTTACAGTAGAAAGTACGTCTGTCTGTGCTTGCGATAAGCTTTATCAGATCATTAATATCGTTCATACGTTTTATTTGCACAGTTGTTGCCATGCCTTCACCCCCTATTCCCAGCCGACTGCGATTGCAAAGAATAAAACCAAAACCATCGCCCCAATGAGCCAGCCGTTTGTCTTATCACGCTTTGCAATGATAGTTTCATCACCGATCATTTTTAGATCGTCTGACTTTGCCACGAGCACCGGTATGTAATCTGGATGCACTTTCAAATATTCCGCAGCCTGCTCAACTGTCATCGCTTCGTCTTTCGTGGCTTTGACTGCCCGCTGAAGCTCAACTTGTAAAGGGATCATTTCACATCACCCTCCAATTCATTTTGGGCAACTGTTATCGCAAGGTTGAGATTAGTAATGATCTTCTCTAATGCCTGTTTGTATCGTTTCCTATCCCCGCTTAGTTGCTGAATATCCTTATGCGCCAGCCGGAATTGATGAACCGTTACTTCCTGCTGACGCTTGTTTTCCTCAATGATTGCCTGCTGCTTAACAGAAAGTTCAGCTTGCTCAATAAGCCAAGCAATTTCCTTCTGAGGAATATATGTCAGTTTTTTCAAATGTTCAATTCTATCTTTCATGTCCGTTCCTCCCCCGCAGGGGAAAGCCCCTGCTATTTGATTTTGAAACCTATTTCGTGATCGACTCGAGCAAAGCTGCCCTTTGCCGTTTGAATGATTGTTTTGCCATGCTCCGGGGCTTCCAAAACATGTGCCGTGCCCTGGCTCCCGTCTAAAACGATGATCTGTATTTTGCCCGGCTCAATTGCATGTTGAATTGTTGTATCTTTGCTTAAATTAATTTCTCTTGGATTGTACATTCTTAGCGCCCCCTGTGCTATGATAGAAGTACCAGTTCATATCAATGCATCGGGGCTAACGCTTCGATGCTTTTTTGTGTTTAATAGTGGTCCATTCTCCATCTGTCTCTATCGTGAACGCCGGAGACGGTTTCAATTCCTCCCGGTAAACGATCGGATGCTTTTTCACGTATTCCGCCAGCTGTTCCGGCGTCATCTCCCATTCTTCAACCGGTCCTGGCTTATAAGGATTGATGCTTTGCAGTTGCATGGTATTTGCCACCTGTATTGATTTTAGGAATTTCCGTGCCGCCGAGCTTCTTGCAATCAGAACCCATTCGGCTGGCGCATGCCTTAAACTGAGAGCAACGTGTTATAAAGGCCATGAGCTTATCTTCTTCCTGCACCCACAACGGCCGATCGTCTGCGATTACCATGTTTAACAGTGGACTTTCCTGCCTTTCTTTTGAGTTTTTTCAGCTCGTCCAGCTCGATGAAGCCAAGTGACTTATCAAGAGCCAGCACCTTGAGTGGCGTATCATAAAGCCGCTCATACAGCTTGCGTTTTATAGCAAATTCCTTTGTTTCCGCGCCCTTGATGTCAATGATCTCGATGCTGCCGTCCAAGTTATGAACCTCAAAGTCTGCAATATATTCAATCTTCCGAAAAGTTTTTCCGTTCTTTTTAAATGCTTCTTGCAGCAGGAACCGTGGCTGCAGCTTAAAACCTTTGATCTGCTTACTCACCTTGAGCCATTTCAGCTGCTCATAGTATTTGGCTTCGGCCCGGCTATCGAACGTGATGCCGTCCACCTGTGTTTTTCTGGCGCCGTACTTATTTGCTGGCATGCGATGCCTCCAAAAGCTCGGGATTTTGAGAAACGTCGCCGATGACTTCGATATTTCGATGTTTGTTGAAATACTCGTGTGCGTTCCAATTTCCAAACATGTAGCAGCCATTAAGATAATTAACCTGTTGCTCAATTAGAATAATTTCATCGTCCCTCTGGTAATGATGCGAACCTTGGACAATATCTCCTTCATAAATCTCCTGGCCGTTCTTATCCTTCAATCCGGTGTATAAATCCCGGCTGATTAATTCATATTCATCTGAGAATACCGGAGACAACTTGGCGGCCGCCCTTTCTTCCAATTGCCCGATGCTGTACCATTTCATTTCAAGGTTGCCGCTGCCTTTATGCCTGAATGTGTAACGAATCTTGATAATGTCCATTCTCCTTACCTCCCGTCATTCTCTTCCCATTGCTGAATCTGCTTTTCTTTTTCTGGCGCCGTCAGTATGATGGCCGGCAGCAGGATCATCGCTTTAAGCACTGCGCATCAGCTCCATTTGTCTGATCTTTTCCTCAAGCACCCGGATAGTCGGTGTGAGATCCTTGCCGCCCTTTTGTTCAGCAGGTCCGAACAAATACATTCCTCCGAATCCATTAAAGTTCGTTTTTTCATCCATTCCGCAACCCTGCCAATCTATGATTTAATAGCATTCTGTCGCCCTTTATGATCACGCAATAGTCCGCGCACATTTCATAAATCCGAGTGCCAAGCGCTTCGTCAATATCCACCAGCTCTTCGATGTCCAATTCACTCGAGATAAGAACCGGTTTATGGTTCAGATACCGATAATTGATGACAGAGTATGTCTGCTCCACCTGCCAATCGGTTGCCCGCGGTTTCTTAACCCTGCCTTCTTTGCTGTTTGTGTACACAGGCTTGAACAGATCATCTATGAACAGCACATCAACCTCTTTCATGCGGTTGAGTTTCTCTTCCAGCTTGTCAAAATCGTCCTTCAGATCGTTGAATCCTTCCACGTATGGAAAATACTGAACAGCAATATTTTTCGCTTTAATCAGCTTGTTTGAAATAGCTGTCAGCAAATGCGTTTTCCCTGAGCCAGGCTGCCCCAGTAAAGCAATGCTGTTGTTTCGGGTGCCACGGATGCTGTCAAAATCCTTGTAGTATTCCACCGCAGTTTCGTAAGTGTCTTTCACGACAGCTGGCTTTCCTTCAGTTATAAAATTCTTGAACTTCAACTTCTCAAATTCAGCAGTTATGTCACTAGAATTCATCAGTTTTCGGATGCGCCGGCGCTCTATGCATTTGCACCGGACCCAAACCTCGTGTCCGTCCTTGTTTTCGATATAGCCAAGCGTATCTTTGCATTTCGTGCATTCATAATCAGCCTTTTCTTCTGACCCTTCCGACCCCGCCGAAAATCGGGCTGACCTTTCCTGAAGCTTCTTCAGTATTGCTGCCATTGCCGCGTCTGTACTTTGCGTTTTGTGTGTTTCCATGTTGCCACTCCTTACTTTTGTTCTTGTTTGACTGGAGAATGCGCTGTACGTAGGCAAGATTGCGAGCGTTCCTCGTTACTGCCTCTTTCATTGCATCCAACACCTTGTCTTCGCCGTAATCGTCTATCAAACTATTAAGCTTCTCAGCCATGAACGATGATAGAAGGCCGAACCCCTCGTCTTCAAAAAATGCAAATACGTTACCTTTCACTTTCTTCTCAACCTCCTGCTGCTCTTCTTGTGCTGGCGTTTCGTCCTGTACCGACTCCGATTTCTTTCCGTAATTCTTGGTATTTTGAAGCTTTACATAATCAACAATGGTGACAATGATTCCTTTGTTCTGCTTCAAGCGCCTCGTTTTGATAAAGCCTGATTCTTCTAACTTACTGAGCGAATAACGCACCTTCTTTACGTCAATGGAAGCTTCTCTCGCCAATTCAGCAACGTTGATCATCGTTTCTCCAATCTTTAGAGATCCAAATGGGGCGAAAGCAGCCTCTTCGAGTAAGCACATATAAATCATCTTTTCGCGCCTGTTTGTAAATTGGCGAGAAGGTACAATAACGTAACCCCAACCTTCCATATCCATGCCGCTCACCTACTTCCTTTCACACAGTGTTGTCATTCCGCTGATGCGCACTAAACGTAACCCAGGTTCATTTGTTCTGTGATAGCCTTCGACATAAGCACGGAACAGCTTCGCTCGATTTGGTGCCCCTTCCGTCGCCCAAGAAGCCTTTCGTATCGACTCATTCTTTCTGTAATTTGCTTTGCGATCATCCCAAATCAGTTGCAGTTCGCTATGATTTCGGATTATTTCACACCATGCTCTGACTTCCATCGCTGTTACTGGTTTATGGACAAAGTGAACATTATCCTAAGCTCCTGCGTACCACTGATAAATCAATGCCTCGCTGTTGCATTTTTAATGCAGTATCATATAATAGCCCTTTATTCGAAATGCGTTTCAAATCCTCAATATTCGCTTTTATACTGCCAAGAATATCTAAAGCTTCTTCGTAATCCCCATCTTTTAAAGAGGCCAGTAAAAGGTCAGCCATACTTTCAACTGAATCTGATTTTCGTTTTACAGATTCTACATCCGATTTCAGGAATTGATTGAGTTTCATACGAGCATTGCCTGCCTTTCCTCTTGTTTTGACATTGCGACTTGATCCATTAACGCTTTGCGTGTCCACTTGTCGGCTAGTTCTTGCATATTTAGGCCATGACTCCGCACTAACGAATAAATCAGAGTTTTGTTTGCTGGGATTAGATCAAATATCTGCTTGATATCCCCCAAAGGTAAATCCTCTGACCTTCCTGGTCGATCATTTGCTAGCCAACGGGATAGATGTTTTGTTGCTTGGATTGCTTCCTCAAGCTGATGAATCATATTGATAACCGCATTACTTGCACTCCTATTTAATGCCGGATCAATAGGTGCCGCTGCTGTTGGATGCAGCTTAAACAAGTAATGAACGAGATCAATGTGTTCATAAGCTCCGCAAGCCTCAAACCACTTGATACACAATTCAGGTGTCAATGCTGTCAAGCCGTTTTCAACATCTGACACATATCGCTGATCTTTACCGCCGAGTAGCCGCCCTAATTGAAATTGAGTAAGCCCGATTGCCTTTCTGACCTCTCGCATAATTTTTGGTAAATTATCGAGTTTATACGGGTTGTTCGACATATGTTCGCCTCCTGTTTCACGGGGAATTATTTGGTAAAATTTAAGTAATGAATGAACTAGCTTACTTGCTGTTTTTTGAGCTTATTGATAATAAAAGCTTGTCCCTTTGGAGTGATGCGCATTGTCAGCCAGGATTTCGGCGTTCCTTTTACATCTCGCACCCCCTGTGCGATTTCAAAG
This sequence comes from Bacillus sp. C28GYM-DRY-1, assembly GCF_030519405.1. Taxonomy (NCBI): domain Bacteria; kingdom Bacillati; phylum Bacillota; class Bacilli; order Caryophanales; family Bacillaceae; genus Bacillus; species Bacillus sp. C28GYM-DRY-1. The sequence goes on along the minus strand of NZ_JAUMKF010000003.1, from coordinate 167,784 downwards.
TAACCGCGCTCGATGTATTCCTGGTACGGCTCATTTTTGTTCGCCATGATCATCTTCCATTCGCGCAGCTTCTGAAAGAGCCGTTTCTCACCAATGACAATGCCGTTTTTACAAGCAAGCTTTGCCAGTTCACGAACAAGCATTGATCTTTCTGATGCCATACAACTCTGTGCAAAGTTGACTAATGATTCTTGAATCTTCAATGTTTGTTCAAGTTGCTGCCGTTCTTCCTGCTCACTGATCCATCGCTTTGCCCGGCTGACTGGATCTTCGATCATGTAGGACGGCTGAGTCATTTTTTGCAACTCTGCTTCCATGCGGTTAAACTCCGCAATGTATTTTTCTTTGAATATCGCTGCCTTTGTGCCTGTATAACCAAAAACTAAAAATGTGAGTCCATCACGTTTGATTAGATATTTTTTTAACGTTCGACCAGTTGCATCTTGATAATCACTCAACGAAAAATTTCGTTCAGTAAATTCCTTGGAGCAATTGAGTGTTTCAATACTTTTTATTACATCGGCGTGTCGTTTTCCGAATACCTCAGCCACCGTCAGGCTGTCTGTTACGGCTTGGTTGCCTTCAATAAAAACAATCTGATTCACTCTATAGAGCCTCCTTCATATTTGCTTGTTCCTGCGCTTCGATCCACGCATCTATGTTGTGCTTAGTGAAGAAAATGCGTGTGCGTATTCGAAAGTGTGGAATTTCTTTTTCGCGAACCATTGTGTAAATCGTGTCGTGGTGAACACCAAGGTATTCAGCTGCTTCTTGAACAGTCATTGTATTGCGAGCCATTTCTATGCCTCCTATGCTGTAGTTTTATTACTCATATTGTGTAACTTTTCATCAAAAAAAAGCTCTTTCACATCTCCGTTAAGCAGCTCAGAAATTTGTTGTGCTTTCTCTAAGCTCGGCTTAGTACGACCCATTTCGATATTCGCATAACCGCTGGCATATCTGTATCCCAATTGTTTAGCCATATATGTTTGTGTTTTTCCCTGAGAAATTCTAGCTGCTCGTAATTTTTCAAGCATTACTGCAACACCACCTTACTCTTTTTGTGTAACTCGTTGTTAAACCCATATTAATATACACATATGGGGTAAGTCAATAATATTTTATTCTTTTTGTGTAACTATTTATCTTCATTGTGTAAAACGTGATAAAATTTACACACCAAATGAAAAAGGTGTTTGAAAATGGAAAATATAACAGGAAAAATCTTAACTGAATTAAGAGAGAAAAAAGGTTGGAGTAAATCATTAGTGGCTAAAAAACTCGGCATTAAAACTATGTCCACCTATGCAAATTGGGAATATGGTTTAAGAAAACCTGATGGAGAAATGCTGGTTAAAATTGCTGAATTGTATGGAGTAACAACTGACTATATTCTAACTGGCAAAAAACCAAATGAATTTAATCATGACCTTTTTGACGATCCTGATTTGCAAATCGCCTTTAAAGAAGCTTCGGACTTTTCAGAAGAAAGTCGAAAGCAAGCTATCGATTTCATTAATTATTTGAAAGAGAAAGAAAAAGCAAAAGGTCGTAAATCTCCGAATGTGGAGAGCGATTGATATTGCTTCAAACAAAAGTATTGCAATGATTAATCTATTTTGATTTAGTTATTCTTTAGTTATTTAGTTATTAATAGAAGTTTCCCAAAAAAGTCTAATGGTAACTAATGTAATTCCATTCGTGTACCAAAGTTAAAAATTACAAGAGTTTAATCCCTTATGTAGCAAGGGGTTGAAGAAATGCCCGTCTCCCAATGGTGTACCACTGGTTTCCTATCCGTATCCCATTGATGTACCAAAAAAACGGGTATCTTCTTTTAATTTTATGATGACATTTTTTTATAAAAAGGGGAAATTACAGTTGGCATTTTTATTTAAAAATGAAGAAGTTTATAACAGTGTAGCTAAAAAGAAACGAAAGGCATCTGGGGGATTTAGAAAAACATACTATGCAGCCCAACCGTTGTTAGGACAAAAAAATCAAGTTATGATGGAAGTTATTTTTGGATACTTAACTGGTTCGCAAGTCAGCAGTCAAGGTCTGTTTATTGCAACAAAAGAAAATTTACACCTTGTAACTGATAAAGCCGGTGGTCATAAAATAATTAGTTGGAATTATGATGAGATTAAAAGTATTTCAGTTTTAAAACAAGCTTTCACTGGTTTTACACTTGAATTTAAAACAGTTAATGGTGATTACCTAATTAAAAGCGTCATGGAAGGCGATCACGAAAAATTTATAAATTATGTTAGGAAGTCGATCATCGCAGCAAGCAAGAAAACAGCTACTGAGAACATTTCTAAACGTAAGGCTGACGAAAAGCCAATAAATTCTGATTTTGATTTCGTTGCTTCCGAAATAAGAAAATATGCAACTTTAAAAGATGAAGGACTTATTACAGAGGAAGAATTTACAGCGAAAAAGAAAAAGCTTTTAAACATATAAGGCCCGATTTTTTGGGCTTTTCTTTCACACTAAAAATAGAACATACATTCCCATTTGGCGGTGTTTATTATGGCAATCCAGTTATCACATCTAGAAGAAGAAGTAAAAAAGATTTATACAAAATTAAATATGCTCGCTCCTGACGATATAGATCTTGAACGCATTGCCGCTGCTTTTAAGATATGGTTTCATTATGAGAAAGCTAATAGCAGCATGTTTTGTATCAATGGTCTTTACAGCATGGTTTTGGATATTCGAGCTTCACCACAAGAGCAATGGCAAGACTTCGTTCATGAACTCGCCCATGTGCTGAAGCATGCCGGAAACCAATTTAATATGAATAGAATGTTTAGAGAGCTTCAAGAATATCAGGCCAATAGTTTCATGTATCACTTTTGTGTACCGACATTTATGCTCGAAAAGATGTCGTTGCCTCGCATGCAATCCGAGGCTATAAAGTTAATTGGGGATACTTTTAACGTCACATACCCTTTCGCAGCTAAACGGCTTGAAATGTACAAAAGAAAACAGTTTTCTATTCTCTGGCATCAAAAGCTCTATCAACTAAATTAATAGAACAAGGAGGTAGCCACATGGCTAGTATTGAAAGACGCAGTGAAAAATCTTTTAGATTAATAGTCGAAAATGGTTATGACGCAAACGGTAAAAGAGATAGAAAAAAGAAATCGATTCGTATCGAAGATCCAAAAATATTAAAGTCTAAACGGAAATTACAGGAGTATCTAGAAGACCAGTTGCACCGTTTCAGAATTGAAGTAGAGGCCGGCGAGTATATTGCGCCTGAAAAATCAACATTCGAATCATTTGCAGAGAAATGGATTGAAAAAAAGCTCTTTAATAAAAATGGCAAACCTTACTCTTATACAACATCTGTTAAGTATTCAAATCACTTAAACAATCACATCCTCCCAGCATTAGGTCATAAAAAAATAGACAAAATAAAGAGCCTTCATATTGTTGATTTTATTGATGATTTATCTAAAGAAGGAGCTAGAAAAGATGGAAAGCCTGGCGGATTAGGAGATCAAACAATCAAAGATATATTTAAAATTCTGCAAGCATTGTTTAAAACCGCAACAGAGGAATGGAAATTGATAAAAGATGATCCTATGGAGGGTTTGAGTTCACCTGAAGCTGAGAATAAGGAAATGAACTTTCTTGAATCGGAAGAAGCAGCTGAATGTATTAAAGTGTTGTATGAAATAGACATTAAATGGCGCTTATATTATCTTGCAGCTCTGATCGGGGGGCTTCGTAGAGGAGAAGCTCTTGCTTGTGAATGGCACTTGGATGTAGATTGGGACAAAGGTGGAATATACGTAAATAGATCAATTTCTAAAACAATTAACGGAGAGCCTCACGTCAAAAGCCCAAAGTCAAAAAGTTCTCAACGATTCGTTAAAATGCCTGATTTTTATATGGATGAGTTAGCTAAATATTATCGCATATGGAAGAAAGAAAAACTTATGCTCGGTGATGCCTGGGAAGGCGGAGAACATCAATATGTATTTCACAGTGGTAAAGGAAAACCTTACTACTATACAACCCCTACCGCAAAATGGACTAAAATAAAAAAGAAGTACGGCCTAAAAGATGTTCGTCTTCATGACTTGCGGCATACTATGGTGGCTCTCCTTATGGAAGCTGGTGAAAGTCTCAGTGCTATTCAAAGAAGAGCAGGACATGCTAGTGCTCGAACAACTAGTGATATTTATGGCCATGTTACCGAGAAACTCGAAAATAGCACAGTAAAACACTTTAACCAATTCGATCCTAGAAACCTAGCACAAAAACAGAGTTGATTTTGAATTTCCCTTCAAAATCAGCTCAAATAAATTCCGTCCCCAATTCGTCCCCAACTCGATGAATGATGACAAAATCAATAAATAAGAAAAATAAAAAACCCTTGCTATGCAAGGGTTTAAGCTATGATTCCGACTGGGCTCGAACCAGCGACCTCTACCCTGTCAAGGTAGCGCTCTCCCAGCTGAGCTACGGAATCATGATATGTATATGTTGCTGGGTATGTGGTTGTCTTTCTGACAAGTTCTATTATATAACCTCCTCCTCAATCCGTCAACTGCTTTTTTTAAAAAACCTTTTTTTCGGACTTGCTGTTTCGTTCCTCGGCTATTATAATATGTCTAATTTTCTAACAATAGGGGTGGTGGGGTTTGGGTTCTTTGATTTCTTCTGATGATGTTTGGGTATTGTGGGGATTTATTGCGGTGTGGGCGGCAGTGAGCATCGGGCTGGAGCAGCGCTTTAAGTGGGCGTCCGCTGTGTCCGGAGCGATCATTGCGCTTTTAGGTGCTATGGTGTTTACAAATATAGGAGTTCTTCCTGTTGAATCGCCTGTGTATGATACTGTTTGGTCTTATGTGGTGCCGCTGGCGATTCCTCTTTTGCTGTTTCAGATCAATGTGCGCCAGATTTTTAAGGAAAGCAGGCGTTTGCTCTTTATTTTTCTGATTAGCTCCGCTGGCACTGTGCTTGGGAGCATTCTCTCTTATTTTCTATTCAAACAGCATATTCCTTATCTCGATAAAATCGGCGGAATGATCAGCGCCTCTTATATCGGCGGCGGGATCAACTTTGCGGCGATGGCGGCAAAATTTGAGACGCCGGGGGAATATGTGTCGGCTACCGTTGTGGCTGACAATGTGATGATGGCGATTTTGTTTTTTATAGTAATCAGTATTCCTGCAGTTCAATGGTTTCAGCGGCATTATGCTATGCCGTTTGAAGAAAAAGTAAAAGCCGATGGAAAGAGCGGAAACAGTGCAGAAAGCTATTGGAAACGGAAGGACATTTCCTTAAAGGATATCGCTTTTAATGCCGGTGCTGCTTTTGCGCTTGTTGCGGTTAGTGTGAAGATTTCCGGCTTATTTAAAAGCCTTTTTTCTCATCCCCTTTTGACCGGAACGCTTGGCGATCAGTATCTGATGCTTACGTCTTTAACTGTTCTCATCATTTTTCTTTTCCCGCGTTTTTTTGAAAGGCTTAATGGATCTCAGGAGCTTGGTACCTTTTTGATTTATTTGTTTTTTGTAGTGATTGGCATTCCTGCAGATCTGCGCTTAATCGTTACCAATGCGCCTCTTATTCTATTATTTGTGTTTATCATTGCGATTAGCAATTTAACTGTTTCCTTAGCCGTCGGAAAATTGTTCCGCGTGCGGCTTGAGGAAATTCTGCTCGCTGTCAACGCTGCTGTCGGGGGGCCTACAACAGCGGCTGCGATGGCAATTGCCAAGGGTTGGCGGGAGCTTGTCGCCCCGATCATGCTTGTCGGTACGCTCGGCTACTTAATTGGGAACTATGTCGGTACCTTTTTGGGAAACTGGTTTTCTTCTTTCTTATAAAAAGGATTTTTGCACTTTCCTCAGAATCATGTAAGAGGAATGCTGACATTGGAACGGAGAGATTACTGGTATGTTAAAAGGAAAAAACATCTATATAAGACCTTTAGAAGTAAAGGATGCGGGAGAAAATCTGCGGCTGCAAAGCGAAAACCGGAATTTTTTTGAACAGTTTTCCATGATACGCGCAGACGATTACTATACGGTTGAGGGGCAAAGAAAAAGGATAGCAGAGTATCAGCAAAGACTGGAGAAAGATGAAGAGTATCATTTTGGCATTTTTGCAGTGTCAGATGATACATTAATCGGGACGATTTCGCTCTTTCAAGTCATCCGCGGGGCGCTGCAAACTGCGTTCATCGGGTATTTTTTAGACAAAGCCCATAATGGAAAGGGCCTTATGACAGAGGCAGTCAAATTGATTGTTGATTTTGCGTTTCAGGAATTGAAACTGCACCGTATTGAAGCCGGTGTGATGCCCCGCAATCTCGGGTCCATGCGTGTATTGGAAAAAGCGGGATTTCATAAAGAGGGCATCGCTCGAAAAAATGTGAAAATCAACGGAAAATGGGAGGATCATCAAGTCCTCGCGATTCTGAATCATGATGATGAACAATAAAAGAAGCCGGGCCATCCCCGGCTTCTTTTAACGGATCGCCACTGGCGCAATTTCTTTCAGCGCTTGTTCGAAATCACGTTCTAAATCGTCTGCATGTTCGACCCCCACGCTAAGACGAAGCAGGCCATCTGTGATGCCGCGTTTTTCACGCTCTTCCCTAGGCATTGCCGCGTGAGACATCGTTGCCGGATAGGACAAAATCGATTCCACAGCGCCAAGGCTCACAGCAAAGACCGGAAGTGATACATTCTCTACTAATTTCTTAACGGCCTCTTTGCTTTCAAGCTCAAAAGATAGCACGGCGCCCGCTCCCGTTGACTGGCTTTTATGGGTATCGGCGCCCGGATGATCGGCCAGGCCCGGGTAATACACTCGTCTCACCGCCGGATGCTTCTGGAAAAACTCCGCAAGCCGCTGCGCTGTTTGGCTTGCTTTTTCTAAACGAACCTGCAATGTTTTTAAGCCGCGCAGCACGAGCCAGCAATCTTGTACGCCAAGGACGGCGCCGAACGCGTTTTGCAGCTTATACAGCTGCTTCCCAAGCTCTTCATCCTTGACAGCAGCCAGGCCTGACAGCACATCGCTGTGTCCGCTCAGGAACTTTGTTGCGCTGTGAAGCACAATGTCCACACCGAGATCAAGCGGCCGCTGCAGTGCAGGTGTCATGAATGTATTGTCCAAAAAGGTCAAACAGCCGTTTTCTTTTGCAAGCTGAACCACCGCTTGAATATCTGTAATCCCAAGTGTCGGATTTGAGGGTGTCTCCATATAAATGACCTTTGTATTCGGCTTGATATTCCGCGCCACTTCGTTACTATCCGTCATATCAACAAACGTGTGCTCAATGCCAAACCGGGTCAGCACCTCTGTTACCATGCGGAAGGTTCCGCCGTATACATCTTCTGTCACAAGAACGTGATCGCCCTGTGACAGCAGTAAAAATGCTGTTGAGATGGCCGCCATGCCTGAACTGAAAGCAAATCCTCTCGTTCCGCCTTCCAGTGCGGCAATTGTTTCTTCGAGCGCTGTTCTTGTCGGCGTACCTGAGCGGCTGTAATCGTATGCGCCAAACTCTTCAAATGAGGATTGGTGAAAAGTCGATGCGTGCTGGATCGGTACACTGACCGCTCCTGTTGAGCCGTCTGTTTTAAATGGATTGTGCACGAGCTGGGTTTCCAGCGTCCAATTGTGATTACTCAAATGAAACAGCTCCCTCTTTAACCTGACATAACGCCTGTTTTAAGTCTTCTTTTAAGTCTTCCTCATGTTCAATTCCAACTGAAAAACGCAGCAAACGATTGCAGACGCCATTTGCGATGCGGATTTCTTCAGGAATATCCATGTGCGTCTGTGTGGCAGGGTATGTAATAAAGCTCTCCACCCCGCCGAGGCTTTCTGCGAAACAAATGGTCTTCAGCGCTTTTAAAAACGGGTTGACCCACTCTTCTTTTTGAAGACGGAAGGACAGCATGCCACCCTTTCCGGGATACAGTACATCGGCAATTTCCTCCTGTTCTTCTAAAAATGCCGCAAGCTCCTGCGCGTTTGCCTGATGCTGGCGCATTCTGAGGCTCAGCGTTTTCATCCCTCTCATCAGAAGCCACGAATCAAACGGAGGCAGGACGGCGCCGATCGCATTTTGGTGTTGAAACATTTCCTCACCAAGCTGCTCATCCTTTACAACGACAAGTCCCGCAAGCAGGTCATTATGCCCGCCTAAATACTTGGTTGCACTGTGAATCACAATATCGGCTCCCAGCTCAAGCGGCCGCTGCAAGACCGGTGTATAAAATGTATTATCAACGATCAGCAGAAGACCGTACTCTTTCGTAATCCGGGCAATCTTTTCAATGTCCGCCTCCTGCATGAGCGGATTTGTCGGCGTTTCTACAAACACCGCTTTTGTATTCGGCGTAATCTTAGAGCGTAAACCGTCCTCATCGCTGAAATCATCATAATGAAAGGTCAATCCGTATTTTTTCCACTCGTTTTCAAACAGACGGTACGTGCCGCCATATAGGTCCGATGAAACGATCAGTTCATCTCCGCTTTTAAACAGCGCCATAATCGTTTGGATGGCAGCCATTCCTGAACTGAAGGCAAGCCCCCTCGCGCCGTTTTCTAAGCTGGCGATCGCGTCCTCAACAAGCTGGCGTGTCGGATTTTTTGTGCGGACATAATCAAATCCGGTTGATTCTCCGATCCCTCTGTGGCGGTAGGCTGTTGATAAATAAATAGGAGGACTCACTGTTCCCGTGACTTCGTCGCTTCGGTTCCCGATTTGGGCTAATTTCGTTTCAACGTGCTGTGACATATAGCTGACACCTTCCCTTTTCATAATAAAAACCCCTTCTTCATAAGAAGAAGGGGTTTAACGCTTCTTCTTATCTTCCAAGCATAAAAAACGCTTGCTGGATTTAGCACCTTGGCGTTTTGCACATATGCAAAACAAGCCGGTTGCTGAGGTTTCTAAGGGCCAGTCCCTCCACCTCTCACGATAAGAAATATCGGTTTTAATTTTCTGATTGTTTTATATTAGCGCAATTTGCAGTTTATTTCAACTCTTTTTTCTTCGAATTCCGAACCGTTTAAAGAGAGAAATTTCTAATAATTCATGGTACAATAATGGAAAACAGCAAGAAAGTCTAGTGATGTCCTGGAGGAATGTATTATGGCACCGAAAAACGGCACAGTACAAGAAAAGAAATTCTTTTCCAAAGAGCTTAACGAGGAAATGACATTGCTCGTTTATCTGCCGTCCAACTACTCCCCCCTTTATAAATACCATGTTATTATCGCGCAGGACGGCCACGATTATTTCAGGCTGGGGAGAATTGGCAGACAGGTCGAGGAATTGCTGTCCAAACGTGAAATTGACCGGAGTATTATTATCGGTGTTCCTTATAAGGATGTTGATGAACGCAGAAAAACCTATCATCCGGAGGGCTCCAAGTTTTCAGCGTATAAACGGTTCATCGCCCATGAGCTCGTACCGTTTGCGGATGATGAGTATCCTACTTATCATGTCGGCTACGGACGCACGCTGATCGGCGATTCGCTCGGAGCGACCATATCGCTCATGACAGCACTCGATTATCCGAATATGTTCGGAAACATCATTATGCAGTCTCCCTATGTTGACAAGCATGTATTGGAGGCCGTGAAGCAGTCGGACAATATCGAACACCTCTCTATTTATCACCAAATCGGCACGAAAGAAACTGACGTCCACACGACTGACGGGAACATTCTGGACTTTACAGAACCGAACCGTGAGCTGAAACAGCTGCTGGAGAAGAAGCTTTCCGATTATGATTTTGAACCATTTGACGGAGACCATAAGTGGACATACTGGCAGCCGCTTATCACGCCGGCCCTGAAAAAAATGCTTTAATACTCAATCATACTTTATTTCCAGGAGGGACATAATATGAAATACGGAATCGTTTTATTTCCATCAAAAAAACTCCAAGACCTTGCGAACTCTTACAGAAAGCGCTATGATCCAAGCTATTCCCTGATCCCGCCCCATTTGACGCTAAGAACATCGTTTGAATTGACGGAGGAGAAAGCGGATCAGCTTGTATCACATCTGAGAAACATCGCAAAGGAGTCCCATCCGGTCGTTCTCAAAATGACAAAATACAGCTCATTTGCTCCTGTTAATAATGTCATTTACATCAAAGCAGAGCCGACGGAAGAACTAAAAACACTCAATGAAAAGCTATACACCGGTGTGCTGGCTGGTGAACAGGAATACGCTTTTGTTCCGCATGTGACGGTAGGCCAAAACCTTTCCGACGATGAGCATTCGGATGTCCTCGGTCAATTAAAAATGCAGGAAGTGTCGCATGAAGAAATCGTTGATCGTTTCCACTTGCTTTACCAGCTGGATAATGGATCGTGGACAGTATATGAAACCTTTTTGCTAGGCAAAGGAGAATAGTATTTGGAAGCAGTTATCGCAAAAAATGAAAAACAAATGAAAGATGCATTTCTTGTAAGAGAAGAAGTCTTTGTCAAAGAACAAAACGTGCCTGCTGAAGAAGAAATTGACGAACTTGAAAATGAGTCGGAGCATATCGTTGTGTATGACGGCGAAACGCCTGTCGGTGCCGGAAGATGGCGTATGAAGGACGGCTACGGCAAGCTAGAACGGATTTGCGTATTGAAAAGCCATCGCTCCTCCGGCGTAGGCGGCATCATTATGAAGGCACTCGAAAAAGCGGCTTCAGACGGCGGCGCTTCCGGTTTCATTTTAAACGCGCAAACGCAGGCCGTGCCGTTTTACAAAAAACACGGGTATCGCGTTCTTTCTGAAAAAGAATTTTTCGATGCCGGCATTCCCCACTTACAAATGATTAAGGACTAAACAGCATCCGGGTCTATTGAGATCCGGATTTTTTCCGCACATTAAAAACCGTTCTCTCTGGATATGAACGGTTTTTTATACATATCGATTAATATAAGTGCCCATCCCTTTTTCTCGAAATCTCTTATAAAGAGAGCGCTTACGTTTTGTCTCGTTTACTTTTCTTTCAGCGGCTGTTTGATTCTCCTGCTGCTTTTCAAGTTCCTTGTATACCCGCTGAAACGAGACATAATTGATTTTTTCGGTTCCGGCGTAATCCTGCTTGTGTCCAATCGTCCTATTTGCATATTGAGCGTATTGCTGGTTCTGAATTTGACCTGCATATATCATGCGATACCCACCCTTCTGCTGTTCCTTTTCCCTTAAACTGACTTTTTGAAACGCGTTTCTTTTGATATGATAGTCTTTGTCTGTAATGAACACCTTTTTTTGATTGGGAGGATCCCTGTTTGAAATGCGCCCGACTGAATGATCGAACCATCCATTTACATACATATTCGAGAGAACATTACCAATTCCTCTTTGAAGAAGGAATAAAAGGACGTTTATTTTGTTCTCATTGCGGAAAACCCGTCTTGTTAAGGCTCAACATCGCCGATCCGCCGGAGTTTATCCACCGCCAGCCAGGCGATTTTCCGGCATGTGAAAAGGCCTGCGAAACGAAACCCATTAAAGAAGAGAAAAAAGAAGATGATCAGGAATTCGGTGTCTTTCGTTTACCCAAGGGAAAAGCGATCACTGATGACTCGTCTTCAGCTGCCACGGAATGGAAGCGGCCTAGAAGCATTAAACCCGGAACACCCTTTGTACAAAAAACAATAAAACCTGATACGAGTCTTTTTCCGTCTGTCGGCTTGAACTCGGATCAGCTGAAAGCTGTCACAGAAACGGAAGGCCCGCTGCTAGTGCTTGCAGGTGCGGGAAGCGGGAAAACACGGGTGTTAACGGCGCGCGCCGCCCACATGATCGAACACTTGGGCATACCGCCGGAACACATGCTGCTCGTCACCTTTACAACAAAAGCTGTCGCTGAAATGAAAGATCGTATGGCGAAGCAGTACGGATTACAGCCGGCAAAAGTGAGACGGCTTGTCACCGGAACATTCCATAGCTTGTTTTATAAAATCTTGTATCACTATGATTCTAATAAATGGAACGGCGAGCATCTGCTGAAAATGGAATGGCAGCGGGAACAATATATCAAAAAAGCACTCTATGAAGAAGGCATAGATGAGAAGGAGTTCCCCGTTGATCAGGCCTTGCAGCAGATCGGTTTCTGGAAAAACACTTATGTGCCGAATGAACGCATTCCTTTGCAAGATGAGTGGGAAAAACAAGTCTATCGTTTATATGAACATTATGAACGCCAAAAAAAAGAACACAATCAGTTTGATTTTGATGATATGGCATCCGCCTGCTATGAATTGTTTATCGATCGGCCGGATCTTCTCGAACAATATCAATCTCGGTTTACCTATATCTTAATTGATGAGTTTCAGGACATTAACCCGGTTCAATATAAAATCATGCAAATGCTCGCCAGTCCGGAGCAAAATCTGTGCTGTGTCGGGGACGATGACCAGTCCATCTACGCGTTTCGGGGAAGTAATCCGTCCTTTATTCTTGATTTTCAAAAGGATTATCCTGAAGCGAAGACGATCTATTTAACTGCAAACTACAGGTCTACGCATCCGATCGTATTCAGCGCTGATACCGTCGTGAAAAAGAACAAAAACAGGTATGCCAAAATGCTTGAAGCGGCGCGTGATGACGTCCAGGCCCCTGTGCTGTTTTATCCTTATGACGAAGAGGAAGAAGCCACAATGGTAGTTTCCGATATCAAAGAAAAAATCCAAAACGGGGCGAGCCCTGAAGACTTTGCAGTTCTCTACCGCACAAACAGCGGAGGCCGTGCCATATACGAAAGGCTTCATCATTCGTCAATTCCGTATACAGCAGACCGCGGCGTACAGTCGTTTTACAGCAGACGGATTGTCCGCCAGATTCTCGCATACTTGTACGCCAGCCAAAATGAGGATGACACTGAGGCGATGAAGCACTTGCTGCCAGCCTTGTTCTTAAAACAGTCTGCTTTGAACACACTGAAGGCGCTCTCGATTACCGAGGACTGCACCATGATTAAAGCGCTGGTCAAACTGCCTGATCTAAAGCCGTTCCAGCTGGACAAAATCAAGAAGATTGTACCGTTTTTCGCAAGCCTCCGCACGATGAAGCCGGTGGAAGCGATCACCTTTGCAGAAGGAAAAATGGGCTTCTCGGAGTATTTAAAAAAACGGGGTAATGAGGGCAATAAGCTGGAAAAAGGATCCGACGACCTGCGTGACATCAAGGTCGTCGCCAAGAAATTCAAAACGATTCCTGACTTTCTCGCCCACGTTGACCATATGAGAGCTTCTGAGAAAAACAAAACAGTTGAAAATGGCGTTCAGCTAATGACCATTCACCGGTCAAAAGGCCTTGAATTTAAAACCGTCTACGTGTTAGGCGCGGTAGATGGCTCAATTCCTCACGATTTCTCATTAGAAACAGCGAGAAAAGGAGATGAAGCTCCACTTGAGGAAGAAAGGCGCCTTTTATATGTAGCGATGACCCGGGCAAAACAACATTTATATTTGTCTTGTCCCGCCAACAGGCGCGGTAAAACGGCTCACCGTTCAAGATTTTTGTATCCGTTATTACAGCAAGTAAGACAGCCCTTGCACAACTAACAGCCCGGCAGTGATCTGCTGGGTTTTTTCTTCTGTAAAAAAGGCCCGCTGAAAAAGTCAGCCAGGCCATTCGCTTATTTATTATCCAGCATTTTAGAAATGGTTCCAAAATCAAGCTTTTCTTTACCGCTTGTAATGGATTGCACAATTTTATCTTCTAATTCTTTCGGCACGCGTCTGTTTGCCAGTTGTGCTACACGGCTAATCACGCTGCGCACTGTGTTTTCGTCTTTAAAATTGGCATTTTGAAGAGAGCCGGCAAGATTCATGACATCCTGCATATTGACGCCTGTTTTCTTTTCGATGTTCTTAAAAAATTGATTATCCATAATGCGCCTCCTTTTGGCGGAGTGATATGGTATTGTATGAATGTACACTATTCAATGTGCTTCCATAAAAAAATAAACAAGGCAAGGAAGCACAGGGTGTTACCCGCACTTCCTCAATTCACCTTAGAAGTTACAAAAAGATGCACCCACGATGATAAGCAGAATGAATAATACGACCAATAGAACAAATGTTGAACCATAGCCGCCACCACTGTAACCGCCAGCATAACCGCTGTAGCCGCCACAGCCGTAGCCGCCTCCGAATCCATAGCCCATAGATAAGCACCTCCTTTACTCTTTATACACTATGTGAGTCATTTTATTCGGCTTGGATATTCGCATAGGGCGCTTGCGGATTTACGATGGGTCATGCTGAGCCTGTTGTTTTTTTAGTAAAGCTTCGGTTTTTTCTGTCAGCTCTTCAATCTCCTCTTCAAACGCCAGGCCTGCTTCGTCGAATGCATCCAATTCTTTTCTGATGTTGCTCAAGATGTCTTCATGCTTTTTTTGCTTTTGTTCGTGAGGTTCATATTTTCCTTCTATCCAATTTTCGAACTCATTCACTGCTATCCCCCCACTTAGATATATGCTGAACGAGACCGCTCCGTTAAAAAAACAAAAAACCGGAGATCTCCGGTTTTCGTTGCCACGCTATTGAGGCTTTTTCTTTTTATTTCCGCACCCGCAGCCTTTCTTTTTGATCTTTTTTGTTTGAGACGATGAATCTGTATATGGAGTTTTTTGGGAAGGTTTATTGGATTGATTCACTTTGATCCTTTCCTTTCCTTATGTCATATATGCTACTTTATGTGGATACTGACGGAATGTTGCTGGAGGGAACGCCTCATTCCTGCAGCCATTTTGATATAAGGGTTTCAATAATACCGGCCAGACCGGCGATCGCCAGCAGTAAAATCAGCCACTGCGCCACTTGCGGGATCAAAGCCCGGGACAAAATCAAAAAACCGGCACACCACACACCTGTACACCAATAGCAGCTCAGCAATTCACCGATAAAGGCCCTCATGCCTGTTCCCTTAATGACAATATACGTTTCCATATTCCCGTCCGCATCCTTCTCCTCCTTCTCTTCATGAAACAGGTTGCGAAGTGGCGTCATTATCGTGTCAAACACCAAGAGTCGAGTCAGCCGAAAGACCGCAAGCGAAAGAAGGAAAAGAGACAGCCAATTAGTAACCACTTGTTCACTCCTTTCATTATCCCTTTCACATATATGCTGAATCCCTAGCTTTCATGATTTTGTATCTTGTCCTCTAAAAAAATAGTTAATTTTCTTATTCCACTTTAGGTTGTCGTTGCATTTACTATGGTATAGATAAGAAAGGAGTGAAGGTTTTGTCTGTTGAAGAAAAATTCGACTCACTCTACTTACAAATGTTTGAGGAATTATCCAATGAAGAAGACAATTATATTGAAATCGTTGATTCTGAAAACATTACAATTAATAAATCAGCCACTGCGATTGCCCTTTCAATTCAATCGGCTATATCAGCCTTAATTTCAGCTATTGTCCAGCTCTTGATTACAGATGAAGATGTGGCTGATCTTGTAGCTAGCGATATATTGACACGGACCGGATCACGTATTCAAAAAAGGGTAAAAATTAAAATTGAAAATTGTTATAACGTGACAATCACACTCTCCGCAATTGATATCATGGCATCTGTCAACCTATTAATCGGAATATTAAATGCACTTATGGTAGAAGCCGACATTCTTTAGCCCTTTCTTTCTAAATCTTTAAAAGATGAGGTGAATTGAAGTGGCCGAAAATGAAAAAAACCAAACAACAAACAGTGGCATTAATGTTGATATAGACCCTCTCACAAAATTATTAGTTTCAGATGTATTTGCAAAACACAATATTACAGATGAAGCGAAGAGAGAATTGACAAATAGCCAAAAAGAAACCATTTTAGCAATGGTTCAGGACTTACAAAGAAAAGCAGATGAATTTGTTAAAAAGACACAGGATAGGCAGCAGGATAATGATCAAAATAACGAAAAGTCCGTTAAAGCATCAAGAAAAAATGCACTTCGCGAACGTATCAGACAAAAGAAAGCACGTGAAAAAGGCAATGAATAAAAATGGTTGTTTTTACCATGATATATGCCTTACACAAAATGAATCGATTCATCATTTACTAAAAGTAAACGGAAGGAGGAAATAAAAATGGAATCTAAGCCATATTCATGGGTGGCGCTAGACCGTACATGTCCACACCCTGGGGAAAATAATCAAAGGGAGTCTGTCTGTGCATCAAATCATTGTTCTAGCGGCCACCATAATGACCCCAATATTCTGCAAGATGCTGATTTGGTAAATATCAACAAGCAAATTTCAGAGGAATTGATTATTGTTAGGGATTCTTGTGATATTGATGTACGAACAAGTGATACACAAGTTGCAGTCTCTATTCAATTAGCGATTCAAGTAGCTATAGCTGTTATTGTAAATATTTCTATCGCAGACGGCGAGCTAGCAGATGAAGTGATCCAAGACTTAATGGAGAAAACAGTAAACAAACAGGCCAACCGCCAAAAACTTGTTATCGAGAACTCCCGGAATGTAAACGTTACTACTGAGGATACAGATGTTGCATTATCAATTCAGCTACTTGTACAAATTCTTGTTGCAGTTATCATCGCTATCGGAATCCTCTAAACTTAAAAGCAGAGCAAAAAAGCTCTGCTTTTTTTATTTTCCAAGCATATGATGAATATATAGACGTTCACCCACACCAAGTGGGGCACGGGTACATATGTTGTTAAGGACTAAAGTCAAATACCCTATAAAGAAGGAGCTGAAATCAATGAGCTGCGGAAAAAACCATGGCCGGAATGAAAACTGCGTATGCGATGCAGTCGAGAAGATTTTAGCAGAGCAGGAGGCAGTTGAAGAACAGTGTCCGACTGGCTGCTATACTAACCTTTTAAATCCGATGATTATCGGTAAAGACACAATTCCGTTTCTCTTGTTCGATGAAAAAGGCGGATTGTTCTCCACATTCGGAAACATTGGAGGTTTTGTGGATGATTTACAATGCTTTGAGTCTATTTTCTTCCGCGTTGAAAAACTATGCGACTGCTGTGCGACATTGACGATTTTACGGCCTGTCGATGCTGATGGAGAAACGTTGAGTGTCTGCCACCCTTGCGATGAGGACTTTTTCGGGCTTCAAAAGACTGACTTTTGTATCGAAGTTAATCTCGAATGCTTCTGTGCTATTCAATGCCTCTCGCCAGAATTAGTTGACCGTACGCCTCCTAGATAATAGCAAAGGGCTTATGCGACAATGATTTGTATCTTTATAAGAATTCCCCTTCCAGCCTCTTCTACTGATACGAATCTCGAATGATTCAGCTGCCTTGTGAAAGAGCAGCTGAAGCTCAATATTATATAACAGATCATCAAACTCTATAGACAGGAGGGATAATATGAGTCAAAAATCAGTAAACTGCGTATGTGAAGCAATAGAAAATATTGATGAGCTTCAAAATGCAGTTAAAGAGGATTGTCCGACAGGCTGCGATACAAAACTCCTCTCTCCCAACCATAACTTAGGCGATACTGTGCCCTTTGTTCTATTCACATCAAAATCAAAACCATTTCTCGCTTTCGGAAATATTGGCGGACTGGATAACGGACCATGCTTTAATACGATTTTCTTCAAGGTAGAAAAGGTCAACGGTTGCTGTGCAACGCTCTCCTTACTGATTGCATTTAATGAACAAAGAGAAATCCTGGACTTCGCCGAAAAAGAAACAGTCTGTGAATTATTCAGACTGGAAAAAACACATTACTGCATCGAAGTGGATTTAAATCATTTTTGTGCTATTAAGTGTCTAAACCCACGATTAATTAACCGCAATCTTGGTTAATGAAAAGGGGAAGAGCCGCAATTTGATATCCTTCCCTCTAAACAGACAGATGGTTTAGAGGGAAGTTTTTATATTGTGAAAAAAACTCAATAATAATATAGAAGAATAAACAAAAACAGAAATGCAGCCTGTAAATAGGATCCTTTCATGACGGGAAAGACAAGGAGAATATCGACAAACTGAAAGGCAAGTCATCTGCATGCAGAAACAAATTCAAAAGACAGCACGATGTAAAGCTGCTCACAAACAAAAAGCCAGGGTGATGTTTCCTTTGGAGTTATGTATACTCAATTGAATAAAATAAGGACTGCCAAAGCGACAGTCTGAAAGAATGCATATGAGACATACGTTTTAATTATCCCGAAACATGAATTTCTGCCTCGCACCCAATATGACGAAACAGTTCAAAACTTAAATGCGGAAATACTCCTCTGTGTCTTCTAAACTGGATGTGATCACAATTAGGAATGCGGTGTCCGTCTAAATAGATTGTTTCCACCGGCTGGTCGTGAAAGTATTGATAACAGCTACAGTTGTGGCCATCACAGTTTGAGCGCTCGCAAATGTCACATTCAATGCAGCAAACACCGTCACACGGGTTGCAATCTGGATCAACCCAATGTATTTTATCAATTCGATCAACCAATATTGTTGTCACACGACCATCTTTAGATAACACATCTACAAAATCAATGCCCGCATTACATATAGTTCCTTTCACTGTACTGGTGTTATCTTCCGCCTCTTGTTTACGCCGGTTGATTCTTCTCATGTTTGTCCCCCCAACTATTGTCCATTACCCATCTTATCCAGAAGCTCAATTTCAACTAAACAGCCTTTAAATCGAAATAACTGAAAGTTAAAATTTGATGTTAATCCTGCCAGCCTTAATTGAACCCTATCGTCACACAAAGGAATACCATGGTTTCTAATTGGTTGATGATGCAAATAATCCATACATGTGCAGTGATGATGTGGGTTTCGCGGGCAGTCGTGTTCATGATGTGAACTGCAATCCTCATCGTGGTGAACATCATCCTGGCAATTATGATGATATTCACAACTACAATCACTATGTTGACAAATTGGGCAAGGACGGCACTCTGAATCACACCAATTAATTTTTTTGATTTGGCTTCTAAGGATAGTCATAACGGTATGATCCGTTAACAGGATATCTACAAAATCTGTTCCTACGTTGCAGAGGACTCCTTTTAGCACTTTTTCATTTGATGACATTCTTCTCTTCTTCCTGACATAACTCATATATCATTCTCCTTCTTTCTATTTATTCCTAATGTATGAGTAAAAACCATAAGCGCCAAGGCATATATAATATGTTTCCTAAATTCTATAAAACTTTTAATAAAAATGGTAATTAATAGATAACTGCTGATACATGAAATTTTTAACTTCATATGATATAGAGATCCTTAGAATAGGAGGGAAAAGGATGTATAGAGTAAAATTTGACCGGTTTGATAGAGATAAACATGACCGATGCTGCAGAGAAGACCACCACGACCATCGTAAAGACCACCATTATGACCGCTGCAAAGATGATCATCACGACCGTTGTAAAGACCATCATCATGACCGATGCAGAGACGATCACCACGACCGTTGTAAAGACCATCATCATGACCGATGCAGAGATGATCATCACGACCGTCGTAAAGATCATCATGACTGCAGCTGCAAAGACCGTCATCATGACTGCCGATGCAAAGATCATCATGATTTCCGTCATTGCTGGGTTGTATCATGTCATCGTTGTAACAAGCGTTTTTGCAATCGCTGCGGAGGATTTTTCCACTAAACACATTTAAATAGCTAGGTGGTGTGCGGATTCGCAACTGGCTCTCACTTGATGTATGAGTGCTGATTACTCAAATTTTTACGGCCTTTTCACCCCATCCATTGTAAAAGTGCGAATTCGCACTTTTTTTATTTCATAAAATAATGAAATCCAACATTTTTATTACCACTTTTACATATTGAATAGGCGAACCCCTATTGGGTTCTTAACATATATAACCAATAGGTGCGGAATATCAAATTTAGATGGTAATTGGAAGGAGGACAAAAGAAGCAATGAAAAGAGCGAGACCTTCAAAAATTTTTGTTCCTGATTTCCCTGATGGTGTAAGTGTTGGAGAGGAAAGTGTGAAAACAACAATTGAGGAAGGATATCAGAGGGAACATCCCAAGCGTTCAAAGAGTTCATCCCGTTCAAGGCATGAATCGGTTAGACTTTCATCTACGGTAAGTGAAATAAGTGATCTCATTCACTCAAATGAAATTTTATCTGAAAATGAAATTTTCTTAGATTTATTAGGTGAAGATATTTTACTCGTGATGCAAGAAGATCAGTTGAATTTATTTGGGCAGACATTCCGGCCGATTTTCTGCGGGACTATTGATGAGGTAACAAACGGTTTTATTACGTTGAACCCTGTTATAATCAAAATGCCAAATGCTCCTTATAACCGTTTTCCAATACCTTTAACGTTTCCGTTAGAAAGAATTTCACATTTCACACGCTTTGATTGCAGCACACGGATTTCATTAACGTAAAGAACAGGGGGCAGCTTTTCCATGTCATTAAATAAAGTCGATCGTTTATTAAGCATAAATGCCATTCGCAGAGTCATTGTTTGTGAAGCGTTTGAAGAAGGAATCGGAGAAAGAGCGTTTATTCTAACTGCACAATATCCCTTCACCTTTATCGGAGAAATTATAGAAGTCGAAGGGGATTTCATCATACTGGAATCAGAAACAACAAATGTCACACAATTGGATGGTCATGTATTCAGGATTCATATCGATGATATAGCTGTTTTCTTTATTGAGAATAAAGAATTTACCATTCCAGATATTTGCTAATGCCATAAAACGATGGAAGGAGGGTACTGACTTTGCTAAGAAAGTACCATGTTGTCGCGATTCCCATACGAATTGTTATGAACAAATATGGCGACCATGATCCAAACGGGATGATGTATGTCTTAAAAGAGAATGAAGAAAAAGTAAAACGATGTGTGGCTGAAAACCCCTTTATGCCCGTTGATTTGGTTGAGCCTTTAACCATTAGAGCAAATGTTGGCGATGAAGTAGAAATTTTATTTGAAAACCAGCTTCCCTTTAACACTTCAATGCATATTCAGAGTGCTGAGTACAATGTTCAAACGTCTGACGGCGCCTTTGTAGGCTGCAATAAAGATTCAACTGCACCTCCCTGTCCACCCGGCGGGATACAGGTTTACCATTGGGAAGTGTTCGAGGAAGGAATCCATATTTTCACAGACTTGGGAAATCCATTATCCAGTGAGTTAGGGAGCAATATCCATGGCCTGTTTGGAAGCCTTATCGTGGAAGCGGCCGGGTCATGGTGGACAGATCCAATTACAGGAGAGCCAATAAACAGCGGTGTATCTGCTGATATTCATCACCCATTTTTGCCCTCTTTTCGTGAATTAGCTTGGTTTTTTCATGATGAAACTGAGGTGAAGAATCTTGCTGGCCAAACACCTATTGGGCCACACACACTCCAGCCAGAAAGCACATTCCCAATTAATTATCGTTCAGAGCCTCACCGAAATCGAGTGAACTTAATTCATCATGGCGTCGTTTGTCCTGATTGTGACGGTGAAGAGGTGCATCATGATTCATGGACTTTCGGTGACCCCGATACTCCCATCTTGCGTGCCTATAGAGATGATCCGATAAAAATCAGGCTGATCCATGGAGGAACAAAAGAAACCCATACGTTCCATTGGCATGTTCACCAATGGCAATTTGAGGAACATGACAAAGACTCCGAGATTTTGGATGTTCAAGCAGTGTCGCCGCAAAATTCTTATACCATTGCTGTTTTGTATGGAGCTGGAAGCTTGCATGGCTCTTTTGGCGATTCTATTATTCACTGTCATTTATATCCACACTTCACTGAGGGAATGTGGGGATTACACCGAACCTTTAACACCCTTCAAGATGGCAGCCAGTGTTACCCAAATGGGGTTCCCATCGCATCCCTACAGCCTTTGCCTGATCGGGAACCCCCGCCAAGGCCAAATGCAGAGCGTCCGGGTTTTCCTAATTTTATTCCGGGTTCTTTTGGGTGCAAAGCACCGAGGCCTCCACTCGGAATTGAAGGGGGACGCCCTTCTACTGAGTTGGAGGTTAAGCAATTTGATCCGCGTGCTGTTCCGGGTGCCGCCTTTACGAATCCATGCCCTCCGGGCGCTCCTGTCAGGGACTTTGATATTGTGCTCGTTCAAATGCCAATTGTCTATAACAAAGAAGGCTGGCATGACCCCCAAGGACGCTTATACCTTCTTGCTGAGGATGAGGAGGATGTTTTATCAGGACGCAAACCGCCGGAACCGTTAACAATACGTGCAAATGCCGGGGAGTGTGTGAGAATAAGGTTTACCAATAAACTGCCTGAAACGATTGGCGGAGACGCATTTCAGCTTGTCATACGGACGTATGAAGCTGGTCTGCATGTCCATTTCGTTAAATTTGATGCGCTGAGTGCTGACGGTTCAAATGTGGGATGGAATTATGATACAAGTGTATTGCCCGGCCAGACAATCCATTATCAATGGTTTGCAGACGTAGAATTAAAAGCGACATTTTTCCATGATCACTTATTTGCCAATGAACACCAGCAGCATGGGGTATTTGCTTCCGTTCTGGTCGAAGCAAGAGGTTCAACCTTCTTAGATAACAAAACTGGCGAAGAAATCCAATCAGGCACTCAAGCAATGATCGTGCATCCGTTTATTCCTGATTTTCGTGAGCTCATGCTTCAAGTTCATGACTTTGCTTTATTGTTCGATAAAGATGGTTGTCCGCTTAATCCGCCGCCTTTTCCAAGCTCGCATGACGATCCCGGCGTTATGGGAATTAATTATCGAAATGAGCCTCTTCAGTTCCGCTTAAAACAGCCGGGATGCGACCCTGCGTATGTCTTTAGCTCTTACGTTCACGGTGATCCGGTTACGCCAATTTTGTCTACCTATAATGGTGACCCGGTCCGTTTTCGTTTGATTCAAGGCGCTCATGAAGAATCGCATAGCTTTAATCTGCACCGAATGAGATGGCATCGGGAACGCGCTGACCTAGACTCAGATATTGTTCAGCAACAGCATATCGGAATAGCTGAAGCCTTTACCTTTGAATTTTTTATGGATGGTAAGGGAGACTTTGATACCCTTTATCATTTTGGGGCTCTTGATGATTTATGGCTTGGATTATGGGGGTTGCTGCGCTCTTATCAAGAATATATTCCTGAATTAATGCCGCTGCCTGACCAGCCTTTCCCAAAAGAAAGAACGAAGGAACTCCCCTGCCCTACCGGTGAATTGCCGCCACCAGCTGACTCCCCTGGGCAGCCGTGTGACACAAATGCGCCAGTGAGAAAGTTTGAAGTGGTGGCGTTACAAGCAGATATTGTGTATAACAAATTTGGTGATCATGACCCTCATGGCATTGTTTTTGCCTTAGCTGAAAAGGAGGAAGATATACGTTCTGGGACATGTAACCCAGAGCCGCTGATCCTCAGGGCAAATGTTGGTGATTGTGTTGAGATCACATTACACAACAAGCTTGACCCTGATCAATTTCACAATAAACTTATTCATGAATATCCTGAAGTTCCTGTTGAAGCTCCATTTGCACCGTCTTGCAGAATCTCGATGCATCCGCAATTGGTTGAATATGATGTTTTAGGCTCAGACGGAGCGACAGTCGGTTTTAATCCGGATCAGACCGTTGGGCCAGGTGAGTGTATCACTTATAGGTGGTTTATCGATCAAGATGTGGGAGCCTGCAACCTATGGGATATGGCTGATCTTCGAAATCATCGTCACCATGGAGCTTTTGGAATGTTAATTACAGAACCTCAAGGCTCAGCCTATTTAGATCCAATCACACGAAAAGAAGTAAACCCAGGGGGGCAGGAGGTTATTATTTCCCATCCATTTATCGGTGAATATCGTGAATTTGCCATCATTATGCATGATGGAGCAAGATTGCTTGATGCGAATAATAATCTTATACTCGATCCGCAAGTCGTATTCGCAGATCCGGAGAGCGACGAAATTGAGGATTTTGAAGATCAAGGTTCTCGCGGATTTAATTACCGGAATGAACGATTCAGCCATCGTCTGGCACAAGATCCAGATGTTCATAAAGTGTTTAGTTCTAAAGTTCACGGCGACCCATCAACACCTATATTTTATGCTTATCCCGATGATCCAATAAAAGTACGCTTTATTTTACCGGCAGACCGGGCAAGAGCTCATACCTTCTTAATTCATGGCCACAAATGGCAAAGAAGCAGAAACGATTTGAATTCAGAGGTTGTATCGATGAAAGGGCAAAATATAGCCGGTTCGCAAGACACATTCGAACTGATTAATGGAGCAGGCGGTCACTACGGGACCCCAGGAGACTATATGTACAGATCTGGAAATATTCGTTGGGACATTGAACTGGGATTATGGGGGATTATTCGTGTACTAGATGAGATAAAACCAGATCTGCTTGCTCCGTTAAAAACAGCGGATGGAGGCATTGACAATGAATAAGAGCAGCCATTCTTTCGAACATGATTGTCCGGATCCGTTGCTTCACCCTTTTCGGTATCGGTTCCGTTGTCCTGAATGTGTATCTGCAGATGAAGCGGAAGGTTTTTTTTGTTCCCCGTTTCAATGTCAGGAACAACAATGTCAGGAACAAATACCGCAGCCCAGATTCCCATCTCCAACTAGCATATTGCCACATGAAGAACTCGAAGAGCTTCAGGCCTGTATTGAAGAGGTTAACGAACTGCTGAGAACAGTAGGAAATAGGCCGGAACCAGATCAAACCAGAGCATTGCAGCAAAAAATGCAAACACTTCGAAACCAATATGTAAAAGTAGAGATGATATGCGGAGATGAAATAGACATAGTGACTGCTGGTTTTGTTGATTCAGGGCTAGATTTCATTATTTTAGATGATTTTGAGGAGAATATCCTTATCCCTTTTAATAGAATTCGGTTTGTTCAGCACACTAATGATCATGGTAGCCACATGGGGCACGTTCAGGAGTTAATTGATATTGACACTTGCTTGAGACGTGAAATCATCTTACATTTTGGGGAGATCGTCTCAAAAAGCCCATATTTAATCAATTTATTTTTCGGACTTAAGCTGAATCTGTTTTTAGAGAGTTTTATAGGCTGTAAGATTGTAGTCAAATTAGCAGAAGGTGATTCAGGCCAAATCATCCTTATGGATGGCACTTTACAATGTGTAGAGGATGATTCAATTCAAATCAACACCAAAAAAGATATCGTTGACCTTCATTTAAACGACATTTGTTTCATAAAGGTATAATGATTAGAAAAGATATTTTACCTCAAACAGGAAAAGTGATTCCAAGAAAGATACGCTTTTCCTGTTTGTTCTTTTATATTCCCATAAAGGTTGTCCTAAATGTTCTCGATCGAAAACAGTCACTTTTTATCAAATTGAACCTTGTATGTGATGTTTGATGACGCAAGTCAAAAAAATCAGTGTGTTTCGGAAGAGCTTACCGAAACACACTGATACATGAGTGTTAATTTTAAATCTGTCTGCCAGGTTTGCTGGCTTTCTATAAAAGCGGACTTCTGCAGTGTACTCACTTATTAAAACCCTAATGGATGTAAGGACGTAATATCATCTATCAACAACTCAGTTGGGGCGCCATTTCCTGTAGTCCGAACTAGGACAGAATTGTTTCTACGACCAACAATTACCCCTCTATAAGTTTTGCCCTTAGACTCTATTAGGCACAAAGCTCTTGGCATATTATGCGGAAGCTTTGTTAAAAAATCGATTTTTTCATGGATGGACATCTTACTCATTGGCTTTTTTATCCGTTTATGCGAAACAGCTTTTTCATCGGCTTTTATATTGTGTACAGCTTCCGGTTGCTTTTCTGGATGCTCAGCTTTAGTTTCAGGTCCTTTGATATTTTTTTCATCACCTTTAATTAGGTCAGCTCCGTTAGATTCAGATCGTTCGCTTTTATGTGAGGATTCTTGATTATTAGTTTCCGAATTCTTTGTGTGATGTGAATGATCATCCATATTATTCGAGGTTTGCAGTTTATCCTCTTGCTTTTTTGTTAATTCTTGTATTCGTTTATCCTCCTTACCGACAGATCTACGCTGTTTTCCCTCCGAAATCTTCATTAGGTGTTCCTTTTGCTTTTCTATTGCGTTCAAAAGCTGCTCTTGTTGATTGACCGTTTTATCCGGCACTTGACGTGCTTTTTGAACGATTTCTGCTTCTTTCTCTTTTGTGTCATTTTCTGCATCTGTTAATGATTGTTCTGGTTCTGATTCTGATTCTGGTTTTGCTGGTGCAAACCTGTTTTTCTTTTTAATAACAATCTCCTGCATGGATGAGCGTGTTTCTGCATAATCCGGCTGAACAATATACATGAGCGGTTTTTTATCCGCGTTTCGTTTCTTATTAGACATCTTCATCCCTCCGATTGTGTCATATTCTATCTATATGACAGAAAGCTGAAAATCAGAAGAAATAAAAAAGCAATCCCTTTTCGGGATTGCCTTACATAGATCCTGCTTGCTTAGCGGGCAGTGATATGGAAACCTGAATCAACGTGAAGATTTTCACCTGTAATGCCTCGGGACATATCGCTGAATAAGAACGCAGCTGTATCGCCCACTTCTTCAGGTGTTGTCGTACGGCGAAGCGGCGCACGCTCTTCGATGTCTTTTAGGATAGAGTTGAAATCGCTGATGCCTTTAGCAGATAATGTTCTGATTGGACCTGCAGAAATGCTGTTAACGCGGATATTTTCTTTTCCTAAGTCAGCAGCTAAGTATTTCACACTTGCATCAAGAGAAGCTTTCGCTACACCCATGACGTTGTAGTTCGGCATCACAAGCTCTCCGCCAAGGTAAGTCAAAGTGACAATGCTTCCTCCTTCAGTCATCATTGGACGTGCCGCTTTCACAACTGCTGTCAGAGAGTATGAGCTGATGTTATGAGCCAAAAGGAAACCGTCACGATTTGTGTTTAAGTATTCGCCGACGAGCTCTTCTTTGTTGGCAAATGCGATACAGTGCGCGATACCGTGGATCACACCGACCTGTTCTTTAATGCTTGCGAAGCAAGTTTCGATTTCCGCATCGTTTGTTACGTCGCAAGGAAGGATAATGGAATCATCGCGTTCTAACGTTCCGGCAAGCTCATGAACAGATTTCTCAAGGCGTTCACCTGCGTATGTGAAAATCAAACGTGCGCCTGCTTCATGTAAAGAGCGCGCAATTCCCCACGCGATACTGCGTTTGTTGGCTACCCCCATCACAACAATGTTGCGGCCTTCAAGTGAAAAATTCATATGTATAAAGCCTCCTATATTTAATAAAGACATAGTATTAGTACCTGATCTTAATTCTTATCATATCATAACCTTGTCCAGATGAAAAGCGCTACCATAGACAAACGTGAAAGAGACCACCATCAACTGGTGATCTCATCGGCTTGTGTTTAAGCTGTTTCGTTTAAAGGCGAAATGGTTTGTCGGCCCGTGGCCCGATCCGATGCCGAGCGTATTTTCCACCGCTTCGCGGACAAAGTTGGCCGCAACCTCGAACGCCTGATGAATGCTGTCTCCTTTAGCGGTTTGAGCTGTTAAAGCCGCAGCAAAAGTACAGCCTGTGCCATGGGTATGCTCCGTATCGATATAAGGATGGCTGATTTGCATAAACATGTTTCCATCAAAAAGAAGGTCAGTAATGTGATGATCCTCAGGCTGGTGGCCGCCTTTGATAATCACATGCTGCGCTCCCATCTTTACGAGCTGCTCCGCTGCTTTTTTTCGGTCATCCAGCGAGCGGATTGTCATTCCTGTCAGCGTTTCTGCTTCCGGAACATTCGGCGTAATCACGTAGCTCCTCGGAATGAGCAGCTCCTTTAAGGTCGCAACTGATTCATCGTGCAGCAAGGATGCACCGCCCTTTGCGATCATAACCGGATCAACAATCACGCGGTTAAACCCGTACTCGTCAATTTTTCTGGCCACTTCTTCAATCATTTCGGCATTCCAGAGCATTCCCGTTTTTACGGCATCCGGTCTCAAATCCTCGGCAACAGCGTCAATTTGCTGTCTAAGCGCTTCTACAGTCAGCGGATACACCCCATGGACGCCAAGCGTATTTTGGGCGGTTACCGCCGTAATCGCAGACATTCCGAAAACATCAAGCTCTTGAAAGGTTTTAATATCGGCCTGTATCCCTGCGCCGCCGCCTGAATCAGAGCCGGCAATTGTCAATGCTTTATATATACTCATTACATTACACTCCTTTTATGACCCAATCCATTTATGATAAATAGATTTTGCCCGGGCAATATCATTCGTTCCATGGATTAAAGCTCTGCCGTCCCGGAACAGCACCATTTTCATATTAGCCGAGCGGCAGGAAATTAAGTACGGGTTCGCGGCTACTTCAAGCCCTGCTTGCTTCAACTGACCAGCAAGCCCTTCAAGATTCGCTTCCTTTGTAAAGGAGGATCTGATTTGCACCGTGTTCCTGCCGCACAATACAGCCGCTTTTGTTTGGTTTTCATATGACAAAAACGGTAAATCCATTGTGCCGCAGCTTGGGCATGCGTCATGTTTGAGACCCGCCGCTCTCACCTCTGACCGTTCGTTTTTCCACAAGTCAAAGGAGCGCAGCACTGGCTCACATTCCTCTCCCGTCAGCAGCTTCAGCGCGTCTGTCACCTGTAAGACCGATACCTGCAAAACAGCCGGACTGATGATACCCGCTGTGTCACATGTCGCTCCGCCAATCGGAAGTGTATCGAGCAAACAATGCAGACAGGGGGTTGATCCCGGCACTACGGTAAAGGTGAGGCCGTAGCTCCCTACACAGGCACCGTAGAGAAAAGGAATCCCTTCTTTGACCGCAGCATCATTAACGATCAGGCGGGTTTCAAAATTATCAGCCGCATCCACAATGATCGAAGCGCCTTTAATCAGCTCGAAGATATTTTCCGCTGTCACATCCATAACAAGGCCAGTCACATCGACATCGCTGTTAACCGAACGGAGACGATGCTCAGCAGCGGCCGCTTTCGGCATTTCTTTTTTGACATCATCTTCTGTATACAGCTGCTGGCGCTGCAGGTTGCTCCATTCAACGTAATCTCTGTCGGCAATTTTCACAGAGCCGACTCCCGCTCTGACCAGCATTTCAGCACTCGCTGTTCCAAGCGCGCCGGCGCCGATGATCACGGCGCGCGCTTCTTTCAACTTCTTCTGGCCGGCTGGGCCGATCGGAGCAAACAGCTCCTGTCTGGAATACCTGTCCGTCATACAGGAAGACCTTCTCCCGGACTGCTTGCCGTTCCGTATTGCTTAAGCGGAATGCGCCCCGCCTCATAAGAAAGGCGCCCTGCTTCGACCGCGAGCTTCATGGCATGTGCCATTTTTACAGGATCATTCGCGCCTGATACAGCAGTATTGAGAAGTACGCCGTCCGCTCCAAGCTCCATTGCATATGCCGCATCTTTTGGCGATCCTATGCCAGCATCCACAATGACCGGCACTTTCGCCTGTTCAATAATAAATGACAGATTTAAAGGATTTAAAATCCCTTGCCCCGATCCAATCGGAGATGCACCCGGCATGATGGCATGAACGCCAAGCTCTTCCAGCTTTCTTGCCAGCACAACATCATCCGATGTGTACGGGAGCACAATAAATCCTTCTTCAAGAAGCTGTTCAGACGCCTTTAATGTCTCAACAGGATCAGGCAACAGGGAACGGCTGCATCCGATGACTTCAACTTTAATCATGTCACAAAGGCCAGATGCTTTCGCCAGCCTTGCAATCCGGACCGCTTCTTCAGCGGTGCTGGCGCCCGCTGTATTCGGCAGAAGTGTATATTTGGATAAATCAAGCTGTTCCAGAAAATTAGGCTGAGACGCTTCAAAGATGTTCATTCTCCGCACAGCAAATGTTAAAATATCAGACTCAGAAACAGCCACTGCTTCCTTTTGAATGTCAAACGATGGGTATTTCCCCGTGCCAAGCAGCAATCTTGATTGAAATGATTTCCCGCCTATTGTTAACATGCTCATCCGCCTCCTACAAAATGGACAATTTCGATGACATCGCGATCACAAAGCTCTACCTCGTGATAATGTTCTTTATTGATAATTTCTTTATTTTTTTCAACAATAACGATTTTATTTTCAAGCTGATAAGACGCCAGCAGGTCTTGAATTGTACCTGTGTCTTTCTCCCACTTCACTTCTTTACCGTTCAGCTGTAGCATCATATCTGAACCGCCTCCTTGCGATCAATTCGGAATGCGTGCAGCCAGTCTTGATTGACCTCTTTATTCATGATGAGATCACCAATCAAAGCGCCCGTTGCAGGAGCAAGCAGAATCCCATTTCTGAAATGGCCTGCCGCGAATAAAATACGGCTGTCCTCAGGGTGTCTGCCGATGTACGGTTTCCCATCCTTTGTTCCCGGCCGCAGTCCCGCCCAAAAACGATCCACCTTCATATTCTGAATGGCAGGCAGCATCGTTTTTGCTTTTTTCATAACTGATTCCAGTCCGCCAAGATCCGGTGCTTCACTCCAGTCACCCGGCTTCATCGTCGCGCCGACAACCAGTCTGCCGCTTTTTCTCGGTACGATATAGCAATGGTCATGGTAAAGTGTTTTTGTCAGCGGTATCTCATCATTCCAAACAGACAGGCACTCCCCTTTTACAGGGAAAAATGAATTGTTCAGCCCGAGCTGTTTAAAAAACCTTCCGCTCCACACCCCGCTGGCGACAACGACATGATCTGCCCATACATTGCCATTCGGCGTCTCAATGGACAGCGCTTCACCGTCACGTTCGATTTGCAGGACAGGAGTATGCTCAAAAATCTCCGCCCCAAGCGCTTTTGCTGCTTTCGCATATGCCTTACAAACAAAATAAGGCTCAACATGCACATCATCCTGAATAAAGGCTGCCCCGAAAATGTCAGCAGACGCATACGGCTCATTTTCTAAAACCTCTTCTTTTGTAAGCCAGCTGACAGAATCCAAGTCGTCCATTTTCCTCAGCCGCAGCATATCTTCTTCAGAAAACGCAAGCTTAAACATACCGCCGTTATGCTGTCTGATATCAATACCGGATAATGCGTAAAGCTCTTCTCCAAGACCTTTGTACATACGCTGGCTGTGCATGGCAAAGTCAAAAAACGCGTCTCGCTCCTCGCACTCGGCATGGGCGCCCAGCATTCCGGCAGCGGCACTTGTTGTTCTGCCGCCCATTATGCCACTTTCAAACAGTGCGATGTTTTTGTTTACCTTTGCTACATGATAAGCAATCGCGGAACCGATAATTCCGCCTCCAATGACAACTGCTTCATAATGCCTTTTCATAGCGCATCTCCTTTAGCTTGCGGGAATATCGTCTGGCAGCTTCCAAAGGGTCCGCGGAAGAAAAAATTCCCGACATGACTGCAATACCTTCTGCTCCTGCACGCTTTACGTCTCTTAATCTGTCCGGCGTCATTCCGCCGATCGCAATAACCGGGATGGAAATCCGCTGTTTGATATCTGACAGCAATGACACACCTCTGCCTTCAAGGCCCTTTTTACAATCCGTTTCAAACACATGGCCGAACAACACGTAGTCAGCGTCTTCCTTTTCTGCTTGAACCGCTTCCTCAAGTGAATGCACCGACCGGCCGATATGAAGGTGAGGAAATCTGGCTCTGACCTGCTTCGGCGAAAAGCTGCTGCTCGGCAGCTGCACACGATGAATCGTAGAAAAAAGCGCAATATCCACCCGCCCATTCATGACCAGCTTTCGTTTATCAACACCGCCTTCAGAAATAAGCCCGAGCAGTTTCAAAATGTCGGCTGCCGATTTTGACCGTTCCCGAATGTGTATAAAATCAACTTCATTACGAATAGCTATGATTGCTCTGGCTAACTCTTCAACCGGCTTGCAGTCATCAGTTATGGCGTGAAGCTCCAAATTCCTCCACCTCTTTTATGCCGCGGTCGGACCAGCCTTCTTTTCGGTAGGCCATTCCCCAAAATTGATATTCATAGAAGCTGGAAATAACAAAATTCTCTTTCATCTTGGCGCGCACTTCATCTGTGCTGTTTTCCGCCAGCTCATCAAACCGATTGATTTGCTCTTCGACCTGCTGTCTGAACCAGTCACCGCCGTATGTGCCGATCCACTTCTGATAAATCGGATGCCCCGGATCACAATGCAGCAATTTCTCCCCAACTTCGTAATAAAGCCAGTAGCATGGCAGCAGGGCCGCTAAGATCTCAGCAAAATTCCCGCTCAAAACCGAACGGTACATATGGGATGTATAAGAGTATGCCGTAGGAGACGGCTTAAACGCCTTACGCTCTTCCTCACTGATTTCCAACAGCTCCGCAAACTCGCGATGAAGCGCCATTTCCGCCTCATATGTACCTTGAGCGTGGCTTGCCATCCGTCCCGTTGTATAAAGGTCCTTCGCATAAGCGGCGCCAAACGATTGCACCTTCGCAAAATGCGTTAAATAATAAGAATCCTGAAGCACGTAGTATTTAAAACGATCAATTGGAAGCGTTCCGTCACCGATTCCCTGAACGAACGGATGGACAAAGCTCCCCTCCCACCATTCTGCGGCTGCACTGCGGCATTCTTCTGAAAACTTCACACGTCATTCCCCCTGTCTGATAAATAAAAAAACCACTTTCCCGCAAGGAAAAGTGGTTTGGAATTGGCATAGTTAAATAACACAAATACCGCTCCACTTCCCTACGCAGGTCTGAACCTGTTCAAGTTATGAGGGTCTAAAAGTCACACTTTTATCTCAGCCCTTAAAAAGGACACCCCTAGTGGTAATACGAATACATATTGAATTGTTCTGCACCTCTATATTAACACGAATCCCTATTTGGTCAAGGTTTATCCTTCTAATGTTTTCTTAAGCTCCGTTACGTACCCGCGAGATCCGGTAACAATTAAGCGGTCTCCCAGTTTCAGCCTTGTGTCCCCATGAGGAACGATGCTATCAACACCTCTGAAAATCCTGACAAAGATGACGTCGCCTGTTAAAGGGAATTCCCGCAAAATCACACCGTCGTAAGTGCTATTATCCATATTAATTTGATACAGCGAAGACTCCTGGTTCGTGAGGAGCCTCATGACTCCAGGCGCTTCTATCAGTGCGCGAAGCAGTGTTTTTGTTGAAAGCAGAATAGAAAAGATACTGATTCCCTGCTCCTTCAGAGCTGCTTCATTTTCCGGTGATCCTACACTGGCAATGACTCTCTCTGTGCCTTTTTCTTTTGCAAGTAATGCAATGTCCGCATTCATGTCTTCATTCCCTGTCGCCACAACGAGGATATCCGTATCAAAAATGCCGAGTGATTCAAGCGTCTCGTGTTCATAGTCAGAAATCGTTTCGATAGTAAATACTGACTCTGAAAGCTTTTCCTCCGCATTCTCTTGGTAGACGTGTACAACACGCACATCATACTCTTCCTCCGGCAGTTCAAGAGTAACAGGTAATGTCATTTGGTTTGCACCGATAAACGTAATCGTCTTTTTCTCCTCCGGCTGCTCCTCCCGTTTGTACAACTTTTTAAAGAAGACCGGCGAAAAAATACTTGCAATGACGGCTACTAACGTCAGTGCTCCTGACATATTTGCGCTGATCACGTGAAGCTGCTCGCCGATTGTCGCAGCGGCAATCACGAGCGAAAGCGTTGATGTCAGCAGGAAACCAGATGCCAAAACGGTTCGGTTATCATACCACTTCCTCAAGTACAAAACAGGAAGGATTTTGCTTACTAACAGCGCCAGAAGCAGAAGTGGAATCATGATTAATATTTTCGGGTCTTGGAAAAGGGTCCATATATCCAGCTTCACACCGACCATCACAAAGAAAATCGGAATTAAGAACCCGTAGCCGAATGAATCCAGCTGCTGAACAAGTTCTTTGTTTGGCGAAAGAAGGGAAACGAGAACCCCTGCTAAGAAAGCGCCGAGAATATTTTCTGCCCCAAGTGATTCAGACAGGGCAACAAGTACGATAATTAACGTAAAAATCGCGCGCGTTCCGATCTGGATCGTCCCTTTTGACATGGATTGAACAAAAGAGCGATGTTTGAAGACACGGCCGAAAAAGTAAAGCACCACTCCGGCTGCAAACAGGATCATCAGGAGCCACATGTTTCCGCTGTCCTCTCCGTATAAAGAAGAAAAAACAGCAAGAAGAATCATCGTAGCCAAATCAGCAATAACAGCAACGAGCAAAATAATCTGCCCGATATTTGAATTCATGATCCGTTCTTCTTTTAATGTTGGTACGACAACGCCTAATGAAATCGTTGAAATAATAAGCGTCATTAAAAATGCATTTTCGATAAATCCTGCCAAGACGAACCCATAGGACAGCAGTAATGATAAAATAAAAATACCGCCAAATATAATGGATGCCGCAGCAAACGTATTAGGCGCTTCTTTGCCGTTCGGCATAAGCTGCTTTTTCTTTCCTTTCTCAAACGATGAAAAATCAATTTCAAGCCCGCTTAAAAACATTAAAAAGATAAATCCGAGCATAGAAAGCGTCTGGAGCCATGTGTCACCCTCCACAACTAAATTAAGGCCGCTTTTTCCTATGATCAATCCCATAATGATTTCAGCAACAACAACCGGGATGCTGAGTTTAAACCGATGCAAAAGGATGGGTGTCAAAAATGCAACGATAAGTACAACAACTAAAGATGCGACAGATGTATGCGCCATAATTAGAACCTCCTTTTTAGATCAGGGTTATACCAGTTCTTAATCAAAGAACAAAACCTCAAATTTTAAAAAAACATAACGCGATTTTAACAAGGGTGATGATAAAAAATAAAGTAATATGGTCTAAATCCTGTTTAGAAAATGATTCTTCTATAATTTGCACATAAAAGCTTGTGATGACTCACAGTACTTTGCATCATAATAATTAAAATCATTGGTAAGGAGGATGCCGCATGGCTTACGACATAATCAGCGATATTCATGGCTGCTATGACGAAATGACTGCATTAATCCAAAAGCTTGGCTATACGATCAAAAATGGAGTACCTGAACACGAGGAAGGGAGGATGCTTGTTTTTGCCGGTGATTTAACCGACAGAGGACCCAAATCGATAGAGGTCATCCGCTTTGTAGCGGGCGCTTACGACAAAGGCGCTGTACGTTATGTCCCGGGAAATCATTGCAATAAGCTGTACCGCTACTTAAAAGGAAATCCGGTGAAAGTGATGCACGGTCTCGAAACAACAGCGGCAGAGCTTGAGGAACTTTCTAAAGAAGAAAGAACAGCAGTCAGCGAACAGTTTATGAAGCTATACGAAACAGCGCCGCTTTACGACATCTTACATAACGGAGAATTAGTTGTCGCCCATGCTGGCATAAAGGCTGACGATATCGGCAAATATACCCGCAGGGTGAAAGACTTTGTGCTTTACGGTGATGTGACGGGCGAAACGTATCCGGACGGCAGACCCGTCAGACGTGATTGGGCGGCAGCCTATAACGGCAAGGCTTGGGTCGTATACGGCCATACACCTGTGAAAGAGCCTCGGAAAGCCAATCGCACCATCAACATTGATACAGGCTGCGTGTTCGGAAATAAACTGACAGGCTTTCGCTTTCCAGAAATAGAAACCGTCTCAGTTCCAAGTTCCCTGCCTTATGACGAATCAAGATTTCGTTCCATATAAAAAAGGAGAGAATCAATGATTCTCTCCTTTTATCAGTTCGTTCATATCTTGAGGCAGTGACGCATGAAACGTCATGTTCTCCTGTGTCAGCGGATGGATAAATGAAAGCTGCTCGCTGTGCAGGGCCTGGCGGCCAATTTCCCGTCTCGTTCCGCCGTACAGTGTATCGCCGCACAGCGGGTGCCCGAGATAGCTCATATGTACACGAATTTGGTGGGTCCGTCCAGTCTCAAGCTGCAATGTCACCAAGGTCATATCGTCATTTGGGCATGTGACATAAAAATGAGTAACAGCCTTCTGGCCATCCGGTGTCACTGTCCGTTCAATAATACTGTCAGGATGTCTGCCAATCGGAGCATCAACTGTTCCCTCCGCCTGTGTCAACCGCCCGTGGACCACTGCCACATACCGGCGTTTCACAAGCCCGTTTTTTTGCGCTGACGATAAAATGGAGTGGGCAAACCGATGCTTGGCAACAAGCATGACACCTGATGTATCCCGGTCAAGCCGTGTGACAAGGTGAACTGTCGCCCTCACTCCGTTTTTTTGATAATGATGGATAATTCCATTAGCAATGCTGCCGGTCGGGTGCTCTCTCGAGGGGATAGATGACACATACGGCTGCTTGTTTATCACAAGCACATGTTCATCCTCATACAGGATATCGAGCGGAACAGGCTCTGCCAATAGCGTCTCGCTCACCAGTTCCTCAGGAAACTTCACAGTAAGAAGATCTCCCTCTCTCAAAACGTATTTGACCGTCACATGCTCACCGTTGATTAACAGGTCTCCACCGCCAAACTTGATATCGGTCAGCAGACGTTTTGAAATTCCCAGTTCACCCGCATATTCTTTAAGCGTCATCCCGTCTTCGGCGGAAGTAATGTTCTTTCTGATAAAAAAATGATCCACGTTACGTCCTCTTTCTATTCGCCTTTACCGATAAACGAATCCTGGACTCTTTTCCAAAATGGAAACGGACGGAATCTCGCAAACCTCACATTTTCGGAAGCAACTTGGCAGCGGATTGACTTTACATCCTTATGAAGAAGGGTTAAATGGTCAATCGTCACCTGAAAGTCAACTTCGTTTCTCGGCTTAATCATGCAATCATGATGGGAAGGGAGAAGCAGCGGCGATCCAACCGTCCGAAATACGCGGTTGTTAATAGAAGCCATTTCCGCAAGCTGGATCGCTCTGATAGACGGATGGATAATCGCTCCGCCCAGCGCCTTATTGTAGGCTGTGCTGCCAGATGGCGTTGACAGGCAGAGGCCGTCGCCCCGGAAGGTTTCAAAGAGCTGTCCCTTAATTTCCACATCAGCTACAAGGCTTCCTTCTATGCTTTTAATCGTGCATTCATTCAATGCTAAATACCTTTCTTCCCGCTCGTTTTCGTGATAGGTCACAATCACTTCGAGAAGCGGATATTCGACTGTATGATACGGCGTTTTCGCAATCGCTAGAACAAGTTTTTCAATTTCATGAGGAACCCAGTCGGCATAAAACCCCAGATGACCCGTGTGAACGCCGACAAAAGCTGTTTTGTCCAATCGGTCGCTGTACCTGTGAAAGGCGTACAAAAGCGTTCCGTCGCCTCCGACTGAAATGACGATTTCCGGTTCATTTTCATCCAGTTCCATATCAAAATCCAATAAATACGCCTGTATTTTGCTTTTCAGCGTATCAGAAACTTGATCTCCTTTTGATGATACGGCAAATTTCATGCTTTTCTTCCCCTTTACCTATTGTTGCTCGCTTCCTTTTTTCTTTCTAGAAAAGGCAGCTTGAGCTTCTTGCACTTCACCCCTGATCTCCGACATCTCTTCATCAAGCCGGGAAGCCGCTTCAGAAGCACGCTGAAGCCTTAATTTTACTTTTTCAGGAATGTTTCCGCTGTATTTATAATTCAGTGAATGCTCAATGGTCGCCCAAAAATTCATCGCCAGCGTGCGGATCTGTATTTCGACGAGAACATGTTTTTCTCCGGATACCGTCTGTAAAGGATACAGCACGACAAGATGATATGACCGGTACCCGCTCTCTTTATGTTCTGCAATATAATCCCTCTGATCCACAACGGTGAAATCTTTTCTGGCAAACAGCATGTCTTTAACAATTTGGATGTCATCTACAAATTGGCACATGATTCTAAGGCCTGCGATATCCTGCATGGTTTCAATTTCATGTAACGGTATGCTTTTCCGTCTCGCTTTTTCAAGTATGCTCGCCACAGGTTTGACGCGCCCGGTCACAAATTCGATCGGAGAATGGTCATCCTCGTATTCATATAATGTGCGGATCCCCTTGAGTTTCACTTTCAACTCTTCCACAGCCTGGCGGTATGGCACTAAAAAACGCTCCCATTGTTTGTCATCCATCATACATCCCCCAATTCCGAACCAGTTTCTATCAAAACACGCGCTTCACTTTTTCTTCCATTTCTCCGTAGTTTGCATTATCTTTAATATTTTCTAAAAGATACTCCAATTCCTCATGCAGGCCTGCCAGTTCAATGGTTTTGTTTCCGGCCTCTAAAACAACCGGGACTCTTTGTGCATGGGCCTTCTTCAGTTCGGGCCATACATGTTCCTTTATCATGACATATTCAAAAGAATCAGCTAATTCAAGTATGTATACAAAAGCAAAGTGGTCAGAATCAACAAGCATTTGACCTGACGGTTTGCGTTCTGCTTCGTTTCCTTCCGTCTCACAGGTAAGGCGAAGCTGATCATCCGATAATGTTGCGTTCAAGATTTCGATTCTGTTTTGCATAATGCTCTCCTTTTTAAACAAAGTACAGATTCATTTTATCATACCAAGCTGGATATTGATAAACCTAACATCTAAAGAGATAATAGGAAAAATAAGATTTTCAGGGCGGAAAGGAAGAGCAACATGAGCCAAGAAATTGAAATAGAATTTAAAAACATGCTGACCAAACAAGAATTTGAAACGATAACAGCCGCACTCCAGCTGACAGAAAAAGATTTTACAGATCAAAAGAATCATTATTTTGACACAAGCAGCTTTGCGCTGAAACAAAAACACGCTGCGCTGCGAATCCGCAGAAAAAACGGAGAGTATGTTCTGACATTAAAAGAACCGGCAGATGTAGGGCTTCTGGAAACGCACCAGCAGCTTTCAGCGGTTTCAGACCTTACTGGCTTTTCAGTTCCCGAAGGCCCTGTGAAAGACCAGCTGCACAAGCTTCGGATTGATACAGATGCCATTCAATACTTTGGATCTCTAGCAACAAATCGCGCGGAAAAAGTTACAGAAAAAGGCTTAATAGTTTTAGACCACAGCCGATATTTAAATAAAGAGGACTATGAAATCGAATTTGAGGCGGCAGACTGGCATGAGGGCAGACAGGCCTTTGAGGAGCTGCTTCAGCAATTCAGCATTCCTCGGCGAGAAACCAAAAATAAAATTCTGCGATTTTATGAAGAAAAACGAAAGTCTATATAAGGTGGAATGACATCGTGAATGTAACGAATTGGGGAGCATTACTTCAGCTTCAGGCATTACAGTCCATATCTAATGCACGCAGCACAGGCACTCAAAATGATGCGGAAAGCCCGCTCTCAAACTTCAGCTCTTTGCTAAGCCAATATACAAACGGCCTGACGACTCAGCAACCAACAGCATCTTCTGCAACGTCAAGTCCGCTCAGTCTACTGAACAGCGCTTCTTCAACAGCGCCGCCATTGTTTTCAGCTTATGGGCTCAACTCATATACAAATAGCAATTCAGGTTATATCACAAACACGGCAGACAGCACCGTAACAGCTGCCGCAAATTCCTCTTCAAACAAGCGTGAAACAAAACAGATCAGTTCGGGAGACTTCTCCATTGACAATGCTATAAAAAAAGCAGCTGATAAATATGGCGTTGATGAAAAACTAATCCGTGCCGTCATCAAGCAGGAATCAGGCTTTAATGCAAAAGCGGTCAGCGGAGCAGGTGCGATGGGCCTCATGCAGCTCATGCCGTCAACGGCAAGCTCACTTGGCGTTACTAATCCGCTGGATCCGCAGCAAAATGTGGAGGGCGGAACGAAATATTTAAAACAAATGCTGAATAAATACGACGGCAATGTGTCTATGGCATTAGCGGCTTACAACGCCGGGCCGGGAAATGTTGACCGATACGGAGGTATTCCTCCTTTCCAAGAAACGCAAAACTATGTAAAAAAAATAACTTCAGCTTATTACGCGTAACCAGAGCGGCTTCTGCCCTCTGGTTTTTTTGCGAAGTGAAATCTTACGCATTCCTGATTTTTATGTGATATGATATGAAATACAACCCCTGGCTTACAGCCGAAACTTGTCATCAAACACATAAAAGGCAGTTTGTTTGTAGAAATGATGCCTTGTTGCTAAAATAAATTTAGATGAAATGCTAACATACAGAAAATTACTTTTTGCAATAGGATTTATGATTCCTATTAGCCATATTTAAAGGAGTAGTCAACATGGGACAATCGTTTAACGCACCTTATGAAGCGATTGGAGAAGAACTTCTATCGCAACTTGTTGATACTTTTTATGAGCGTGTCGCGTCTCATCCTTTGCTGAAGCCAATTTTTCCGAGCGATTTAACAGAAACCGCCAGGAAACAGAAGCAATTTTTGACTCAATATTTAGGCGGGCCTCCGCTTTATACTGAGGAACACGGCCACCCCATGCTCAGAGCAAGGCATCTTCCCTTTCCAATTACAAATGAGAGAGCTGATGCGTGGCTCAGCTGTATGAAGGACGCAATGGACCATGTAGGGCTGGAGGGCGATATTCGTGAATTTTTGTTTGGCCGGCTGGAATTGACAGCAAGGCATATGGTGAATCATGAAGCGGAGGATCGATCATCTTGACAAACTATCAGCATGAGCAATACTTCGCCCATTGCCACGGCCATCCAAAAAAACCGCTTGAAATCTACATGTTTGTAGACCCTTTATGTCCTGAATGCTGGTCCTTAGAGCCCGTTATTAAAAAGCTGAAAATTAGATACGGACGCTTTTTCACATTACGCATTATAGCTTCCGCAAGCCTTACCGCGTTAAATAAGAAACGGAAAAAGCATC
This sequence comes from Bacillus sp. C28GYM-DRY-1, assembly GCF_030519405.1. NCBI lineage: Bacteria > Bacillati > Bacillota > Bacilli > Caryophanales > Bacillaceae > Bacillus > Bacillus sp. C28GYM-DRY-1. The sequence goes on along the minus strand of NZ_JAUMKF010000003.1, from coordinate 127,085 downwards.
TTCTCGCAGAAGCATGGGAAAAGATCGCGAGCCGCTCTGGCATGTCGTGTGACGGCAATGTCTGGTTCGAGCAAGATCAGCCGCTTTCATCGCCTTATATGGCTGCTCTCGCTTTTAAAGCAGCCGAACTGCAAGGAAGAAAAGCCGGCATGCAATTTCTCAGAAATATGCAGGAAAGTCTGTTTGTATCAAAGAAAAATATTACGGATGAAAACGTGCTATTGGAAATCGCAGAAAAAACGAGTCTCGATCTTGAAGAGTTCAAAAATGATCTGCATTCTCAAAGTGCGGTCAAGGCGCTTCAATGTGACATGAGAATTGCCGCTGAGATGGATGTTTCCGTCAATCCGACGCTGACGTTTTTCAATACACAGCATGAGGACGAAGGTCTTAAAGTACCCGGCAGCTATTCATATGACGTATATGAAGAAATCTTATTTGAGATGCTTGGCGACGAGCCGACGCCGTCGGAAACACCGCCTCTGGAATGTTTTATTGAATATTTCCGCTTCGTTGCCTCCAAGGAAATTGCTCTAGTTTATGACCTGAGCCTTGAAGAGGTAGAAAAAGAAATGAAAAAATTGGCGTTTGCTAAAAAGGTTGCCAAAGTGGAAGCCAAACACGGAATGTTTTGGAAGTCTCTCAGCACTTATTCTGATGAGTATCAATCATGTGAAAAATAGCCGCAGGCGTGTATATGCTTGAGGCTGTTTTTTTGCACCGGCATCAAACATACGTTCTGTTCATAACACTAAAGAAACCGCGCCGGGATAAGCGCGGTTTCATATGTCTTAACGACAACAAAGGGGATGGGAGAAATTTTTCACGGTCAAACAAAGGGGTAATGTTTGTTTGTGATCAATTTCACATCCTTATGATAACAAAAGATGTCGACTGTTGACAACCTCTATGCTTAATGTTCATATTTTTGTCACAAAACATAACGAAGTACATTCGCTCATATCCTAATAAGGAAAAAGGACGAGGGGGACCGCCATGATGTATACTATGATCTCAATTGTGTGCATTGCCGTTTTTTTCTGCTTGAATATACTGGGCATGATGCATATACTGCCGCTTTATATTACCTCTCCTCTGCTGTTTCTGTCTATTTTGTTTACCCTCTACCGCCTGAACCACCGGAAAACCTTTAAAGGGTTTTAAAAAGCCTGTGCGTCATTTCTGCACAGGCTTTCTTTTTTAAGACTGCTTGACTTTCATCAGCAGCTCTTCCATTTCATCAAGTTTTTCTTCAAACATTTTGCACGCAGCTTCAATCGGCTCTGGAGACGTCATATCAACGCCCGCTTTTTTCAGGACATCAATCGGGTATTGTGAGCTTCCCGCTTTCAGGAAGTCAATATAACGGTCAACCGCCGGCTTTCCTTCTTTTAAAATCTGGCTGCTCAACGCTTGGGCAGCACTGTACCCTGTCGCATACTGATACACATAGTAATTGTAATAGAAGTGCGGAATCCGTGACCATTCAAGGCCGATTTCCTTATCAATGACCATGCCGTCTCCGAAATACTTTTTATTCAGATCGTAATAGACATTCGTCAGAAGCTCAGGTGTAAGCGGCTCCCCTTCTTGCGCCTTTGTATGGATCAGATGTTCAAATTCAGCAAACATCGTTTGTCTAAAGACCGTTCCTCTGAAGCCCTCAAGCATATGGTTGAGAATATATAAGCGCTGTTTTTCATCATCTAAGTTGTTCAGCAGGTATTCGCCAAGAAGCGCTTCGTTTGTCGTAGACGCAACTTCCGCTACAAAGATACTGTAATTGCCGTATGGATATGGCTGGTGCTTTCTCGTATAGTAGCTGTGCACGGAATGTCCAAACTCATGCACAAGCGTAAAGAGATTATTGACGTTATCATGCCAGTTCATCAAGATATACGGATTCGTGCCGTAAGCTCCTGATGAATAAGCGCCATTGCGTTTTCCTTTATTTTCATAAACGTCAACCCAGCGGTTCTCCAGCCCTTCTTTTAAGATGGAGGCGTATTCTTCCCCTAAAGGTGCCAGACCTTTCAGCATATAATCTTTGGCTTGCTCGTACGTGACCTTCATCCCCGCATCCTTCACAAGCGGTGTATATAGATCATAGATATGCACCTCATCAAGCTCAAGCACTTTCTTTCTCAGCGCGATATAGCGGTGCAGGAGCGGCAAATGCTTATGAATCGTTTTAACGAGGTTGTCGTATACTTCCTCAGGAATACTGTTGTTAGAAAGTGCAGCTTCACGTGCAGATTTGTATTTTTTCACTCTTGCGTAGAAGTTGTCCTTTTTCACAGTGCCGCTTAGCGTCGTGGCCATTGTGTTTTTATATTGTCCATATGTTTTATATACTGCTTCAAAGGCATTTTTTCGGACTTCACGGTTTTCACTTTCTAAGAAATTAATAAAATTCCCGTGAGTGATCTGTTTTTCATTCCCCTCTTCATCCTTAATAGACGGGAATGTAATTTCGGCGTTATTTAACACGCTGAACGTATTGGAAGATGAACCCAGCACATCAGAAGCTTCAGCAAGCAGCGCCTCTTCCTTCTCGCTCAGCACGTGCGGGCGTTCCTTTGTAATCTCCTCAATCGCATGAGAGTACAGCTTCAGTTCTTCTTTTTCAAGAATAAACTGCTGCAGTTTGTCTTCTTCTATGGATAAAATTTCCGGAACCAAATAAGCTGTCGCGCTTGCGGCCTGTGTATATAGGTTTCCCGCTTTGTCATTCAGCCCCTGATAAAAAGAGTTCCCGGTATCTTGGTCAGAGCGCATATGCGCATATGTGTAAAGCCTGCCCAGCCGCTCCATCACTTTATCTTGGAACGTAAGAGCTTCGTATAAATGGTCAGCTGAATCTGCCAGCTTTCCTTTATACTTAGATAAATTTGGAATTAATTCTTTTACAGCTTGAAATTCTTTATTCCAGGCCTCATCACTAGGAAAAATATCCTCAAGTCTCCATGTGTCTTCTGCCTTTACCTCACTTCTGTCAGGCAGTTGGTTTGCTTTTTTTTCCTCAGCCATGGTGATCCCCCTCGTTTTCTTTGATTCAAGCCAATTGAAAAAACCGCTGTTTCTCAATAAACTTGTGTTGTGAATATCTTCCGGCTTTTCACTGCCTTTTGTCAAATCATATGCAGTAATGAAGAGAACGAATGCCAATAAAGCAGTAAAAACACGAAAAACCTTTTTTATTGTGCCTTTCACAGCCAGCCCACCACCTTTGTCTTAGGGTGAGCCAAATGAGACAAACTCATTCTATAAAACAGCTGCGGTCACTTTCTATGAGATCCTGTAATGAGCGTACGCCCTCTGCAGGCTGATTCAGCACATATACTTCTTTCTGAGTCTCCCTTAAAAATCCCTTCTTGCACAAAAAATCAATGTACTGCTTCACCGCTTCAGAAAGACAATCTTCGCTGCATTTGTACCTGAGCGAAATGTTCTTTTTATGGATGTGCAGTTTGCACTGCTGTAAAACAGCTGAAAAGCGGATTGGCGCGCGTTTATATCCCAGATCCGTAATAAACAGATATAGAAACCCCTGCCACACAAAGACCGGGCTATTAAAAACAGCCCCTTTTATAACAGGGACAAACACTTCCGTCGGAAGAAAAGAAAGGGGCGTCTGCCGCTTTTCATAAAACAGCAGCCTGAGGCGATTTGTTTCCTTGGAGATAAACCGATGGTGGCGAAAACGGTGAATCGCTTTCGTCCAGCCGGAATATTGAAATGCAGGCGTCGGTTCAGTAAAAAAAAGATCGTTTGCAGCAGCCCGATGGATAGGAATCGTTTGAACAAAGGAATAAGAATGGTTTGTGTAAAACGGAATGATGTGGCTGAGCCGGCGGAAAGAACGTGTTTCCGGGCAATAACATATCAGTTCCCTATATGGGCTTGCATTGATAAATTGCCAATGGAAAGCAGAAAGCTGATAAAAGGACGGTGCAGAGCGTTTTAAGCGGCTGTGCACCACAATCCACTGCGGGATGATTCCTGCTTTTTTGAAGCCCTCTGTCCGCTTTTGAAAGACATCTGGAGCAATAGTGGCACATTGATACTCAACAGCAAGCATGCGTCCTTTGATCTTTGTCATGATGTCTGGTCTTTGATTGATGTTTTTCATATACGGTTCTAATATCGGGGAAGCCTGTTGCGTTTTCAGCCATACATACAGCTGTCTTTTTCCTTCTAAGTGATAGGCGCTTTCCGGTTCTATGTCTATCGAACAGGATTTGTTCTGTTTATGGGCGAAATGCGGTGCTTTTTGGAGGCCGAGCTTCACAGCAAGCTCACCCCCGCAAACCGGACAGAAGAATCGTCTCCCCTTTAATTTCCGGGTTTGCCGAGCGCCTAGAAGGTGAAATAATTGGCCGTCTTCAGTCACAGCACTAAACAATTGTCATCTCTCCTTTCCAGATGAGGTATATTTTCTGGAAAAGATGAATAACTCCTGTTCTCCGTCATTTCTCATGTATGTATGTTTATGATTTTTCACGTCTCAAAATGGCCTTTCATTGCATAAAAAAAACCGATTTCCGGAAAGAAATCGGTTTGCTATGATGCAAAGTGTTTTTTTATTGTTTCCAGAGCATGCTCTGAAATAATCAGCTTGCCGTACTCTTCAAGACGGTGTATGCTGATTGAGGATTCATTTGCGTACTCCAACAGGATGCTTAGCTGATTTTCAACCTCTTCATCAGTCATATTGCCAAAATCTACATATAAATAATATCGGTTCTCAAACGAGTATAAAGTCGTTTTGCTTCCGTTAACGTTCAATTTAGATAGAGAAATAACATCCTCAAAATCGCCAAACCGCAAGACAAATTGAAGCTTTTGCTCCTTCTCTTCCTGATTGACGGCTTGCTCTTCTTTCTGGAAATCATCCAGCAAGGCGTCAAGATCCTCAGATGCTGGTTCTTGCTTTTTATCCTCAGGAATCGGCAGTTCGAGCTTTTGTCCGTCTTTGGAAAGCTGGGCTTTTGTGACGATGATTTCTAATCCTTTGTCGAGTGCCTGCACTTGAATCCAAAGAGGGCCTTCCACAGCAAATTCCTCTTCCTCATGAACTTCATCCATGACTTCCCAGAAAAGTTCTTCACTGCGTTCACGGTTATACCAAATTTCTTCTCTGTCAAAACCGCGATCTTCAATATCTCCGTAAGACATATAAAATTTTACTGTATGCTCGTTAATTCTTTCAATTTCCATTTGCCAACCTTCCCTTCTATATAAGATGTTGAAGGGACATCTAAGCTCCCGATTAATAAGTACTTTACTACACTTTACCCATTCCGTCCACATCTTAACCTTAATGGAAGGCCAGTGTGAATTCCTTTGTATTTTCTATTTTATGATAAAACAGTCACAAAAGAAATAAAAATGCACCTTCACCTAAAAAACGGCAGATCTGCGGCTCATATCATAAAATATAACCTGTCTCATATAGTAGTAGTACAAGCGATGGAACGAAAGCGAGGTGCCGATTTATGGAGTACGACTATCTGATTTCTCTGCTTGTTATTATTGGGATCGACCTGATCCTCGGCGGAGATAATGCGGTCGTCATTGCCATGGCCAGCAGAAATTTGCCGGACAAGCAAAGACAGCAAGCTATTATTCTCGGAACATTTATCGCTGTTGCCATGAGAATCGGATTAACAAGCGCAGCGGTTTACCTTTTGAACATTCCGTTCTTGCAGTGCGCCGGCGGAATTTTCCTGCTGTATTTAGGGTATCAGCTGCTGATTGAAAAAAAAGACACGCAGCACATCAAAAGCAGCACCTCCCTGTGGAGAGCGATACGAACGATTGTGCTTGCAGATCTCTTTATGTCTCTTGACAACGTCATAGCAGTTGCGGGAGCGTCACACGGTGAGTTTTCTCTCGTGGCCATAGGTTTGTGTGTATCGGTGCCGGTTATTATTTGGGGCAGTAAACTCATCCATATCGCACTTGAGAAAATGCCGGTTCTGATTTACGCGGGAAGCGGTCTGCTTGCTTATACAGGGGGAGAAATGATTGTCAGGGACAAGAAGCTGTCTTTTTTTATGGCACAGCACGGCGTAGTCGAAACGCTCCTCCCCGTTTTAACGGTCGCGTTTGTTATTCTTGCGAGTATTTATTATCAGCAGGTGGAAAAATAAAAGAAGGCTGATCACTCAGCCTTCTTTTGATGATTCGATCTATTAGTTTGCCAAACGCTGTGCTTCTCTTAATTGGAAAGAGCGGACTTTTCTTGGCAGGAAACGTCTAATTTCGTCTTCGTTGTACCCGACCTGCAAACGTTTTTCGTCGATGATGATCGGACGGCGAAGCAAACCTGGATGCTCGTTGATCAAGCGGTACAAATCTTGCAGCGGCATAGATTCAACGTTCACATTCAGTTTTTGGAATACTTTTGAACGAGTTGAAATGATTTCATCTGTTCCGTCCTCAGTCATTCGAAGAATTTGTTTTATTTCATCAATTGATAAAGGTTCAGAGAAAATGTTTCTTTCTTCAAATGGAATATCGTGCTCCTCAAGCCACGCTCTCGCCTTTCTGCATGAAGTACAGCTTGGTGATGTGTATAGTGTAACCATTCATCTTCACTCCTCTAATTAGTAGGATGAACATCTATTTTATTCTTAAATTGAAATTACTCTAAAAAAGGAATCTTTATAGGTATTATACTATAAAAAAGTAAGTGTGAACAGTATCCTAAGAAAAAAATGTGTCAATCCGGCAAATTTTTAATTTTAATGATATGTTCTAATTCTCAATTAGCTTAACTGATCGAAAATATTTTTTTGTTTTTCTGCATCAATGAGTTTCAGGACCTCATCTGTTTTTTCGTACGATTCGCCGTACCATTTCTCATCTTTATAAGTATGAATGTTTTCATATGTCTGTTTCATGGCTTCAAGAATTTCTTCTTCTGATTCTGTTTTTGGTGACCAGTACAGAATCTCCATCTTGTTTACTTCATTCGTAGCCAATGACCGGCGCCGGTACCCAATTGACTGAGCATGTTTGAAATGCTCTCTTTGATAAAACCTCAGGCGTTTTTCTGTATCAGTGTCATCTTCATCCACAGGCTCCACCTCGAGCAAGATCGGCTTATTTTTCTTTTTCAGCTTCGCGATCAATTTACCGCCAAGCCCCTGCCCTCTTGCATCCTTAGACACATACAGATAATCAACGAATATAAAAGAATCGAATTCCGCAAACATTAAAATATGATGTTTGCCTTCATCTTTATGATAAATATCGCTCCGCTCTTTCATAAGAGCTTCCATATGCGCTTTTGATTTCATTTCTTCAATTGGAAAGTACTCGCTAAGCTTTTCATACCAGTTCATTGATTTGCTCCTTATGAGTTCATTGTCTTCATACTTTTAGATATACCCCATTTCATATTGTTTAAACAACTTTACATCTATAAAGACGTACAAACTTCCGCCATGGTTTCATTTTTTTTAGCAAAAAACGGAGCCAGATGCTCCGTTCATTTTGAAGTGTATGTAAAAAGCTTTCATTAAGCTTGGCTTTCCTGCTTGTAATGAAGCAGGCGGGGCTGCACCAGTGCAATAAGAAACGTCATGATATATAATGCAGCTGCCGCGATAAAAGCTGTTTTCGCACCCGCAGCATCAGCCACGAGCCCCATAATGGAGTAGGTGACGCCTGACCAAGGAGTCAAAATCGCATTTTTGGCAGCCATGATCCCGATACGCTTCTGCTTGGGAATGACCTCTTGCAGCATGGTTTCCTGGCAAATATCACGCACTTGATAAAAAGGCCCCATTGCAGCACAAGCCAGAGCGCATAAAAACGGGATTGGGGAAAATGAGAACAAAACGGTCAGCGCCGACATCACAAGCGAGCAGAAAATCATTCCACAGCCCATGTTCCGCTTAAAGAAAGCAGAAAAACGAATGGCAATCACACTGCCGGCAATTGCACCTATAAAATAAGAAGCGTTAAACACCCCCCACCACACCTCTGTTTCATGCAAAACAGCCGCAGTAAATGCGAGAAGAATAGCAGACGACCAAACAGAATTCGCCAAAGCTTCTATCGAGTCCATTATCGTAATGTCTCTTACAATAAGGATAATCATTACATCCCTCCACATACTTCCGGCAGAGGCTGTTTCAGGTGTTCCATCACTCCCTGCTTCAGTTACATGGGGCACACGGATAGAAGCACCCGAAAGAACAAACAGGCAAATAGCTGCACCGACAACGAGTTCAAAAGGCACGGCATACGTCAGAAGACCTCCTAGCCCCCATCCTGCTGTTAAAAACAATTGATTTGAGAGGGAGATCACACCGTTCGCTTTCACATATTGCTCTTTTGGAACAATCATCGGCAGCAGCGCGAATCTTGCCGGCTGAAAAAAGGCGCCCGCGTAAGAAAAACAGAACACAAACAGCAGCGTTACCCAAAAGAAAACCTGTCCGTGATGATTGACGCTAAAAGCCATCAGTATTGTAAAGACCGCTCTCAGCAGATTTGCGCCTGCAAGAACCTTCAAACCGAGATTGCGAAGCACCGCAGAGATGCAAAAGCTTGCCGCTATACTCGCAAACGACATGAACGATAAAACAAGACCCGCCAAAAAGACGGAATCGGTCATTTGATAGACCCGGACCATTAAGACAATAGTGACAAGGACTCCTGCTAAAGATTGAAGAGATTGAGACAGCAGCAGTGCAAAAACATGTTTGTTATGCAGAAATTGTATCTTATGCCGCCTCCGTTTTTTTGTTCCATAATACAAAAAAGGAAACTTCTTACGCAGAAGCTTCCTCACCTTTTAAGCTTTAACAAAAAGTTTCCAAAGCGTAAAAACTCCGAAAGACAATAAACCGAGACTTAGTAAAAATACCAAAATCAAGCCACCAAAGAAATAAAATCCTCCCAATTGAATCCCACCCCTTTTCAGTGTCATTTTACCATTATTGGCATTTGTCAAACAATAAGCGACACTGAATGTATTTATATCATATGAACCGAACTTCAATAAGGATGGTCAGTTATTTTGTAATTATGTAATTCTTAATTCTAAGATGCCAATATGCCATAACCTCTTGTTCCATCACATAGCTTCACGTATACTTCAGTACTTATACACTCTATAAAATGTTATGCTAAAATCAAAATAAAGATAAAAAAAGAACGTGAGATACTTTCTTTGAATAAAGGGAGGATAGTTTATTGTTTTTTAAGCCAAGTGAAAATAAAGATAAAACGAGTACTAATATAGCTTTTTATTGTTCATTTATTTATTGGTCTGGATTTTTATTAGTAAATAGTATTCTTGATTTTTTTAACAAGGGAATAAAGATAAATTCAGTTTTGTTATTAATAACAGGATTAATAATTTTCTTTGTTAGTGAATTCATATCGAAATATCAAAAAAAATAAATCAAACAAAAAATAAAAAAACAGTATAAGCATACGCCCATACTGTTTTTTATTGAGATCTACAAGAGTATGAATTTGTCGCTCCTGAACCCATTTTAGTAATATTAATGTAAGTGCAGTTGGGCATTTAGCAAAAATTTCAGCAATTGCTGTAGCCGTACCCAAAAATCCAGTATTCATGCCAATAGCAAGATTTTATTTACGTTAGTTTTTATAATTTATCTCCATAGTTATCAAGTTAGGCGATTCTGTGCTAGCTGATGCGCTGAAAGGCAACATGCTAACCAAAAGCGCTAATGATAATAAAAAAACATACCCTCTAATTGTAAATGTTATCACTCTCAATTTCTATAATTGCGCAAAAAAATCCTTCAAGACGTTTCTCTTGAAGGATTGAAGAATCATGAGTAAGCTTTAAATTCTGCTTCCGTGCACATTACAAAATGTCCCGGTTTCACTTCACGGAATTCCATCGTTTCCCCATCTTTTAATTGATGGACAGATGGATCGTATTTCTGGCGGACGCGATTTCTCTCATAGTCCGGATCAGGAAGCGGAATCGCTGAAAGCAATGACTTTGTATATGGGTGAAGCGGATTTTCATAAAGCTCATCTGCCGGCGCAAGCTCAACCAGTTTCCCGAAATACATGACTCCAATGCGGTCGCTGATGTATTTGACCATCGATAAATCGTGGGCAATAAACAGGTATGTGAGCCCTTTTTCTTTTTGCAGTTCTTTCATTAAATTCACGACCTGCGCTTGAATGGATACATCCAGAGCAGAAATCGGCTCATCCGCGATAATAAATTCCGGATCAACAGCAAGAGCTCTGGCAATCCCGATTCTTTGGCGCTGGCCTCCGGAGAATTCATGCGGATAGCGGTTCGCGTGTTCCTTGTTTAAGCCGACTGTTTCCAAGAGCTCGTGCACCCGTTGCATCCGCTCTTTTTTCGTTTTCGCCAGCTTATGAATATCGAGGCCTTCGGCAATAATATCAGCAACTGTCATTCTCGGATTCAGGGATGCATATGGATCTTGGAAAATCATCTGCATTTTGCGGTTGAATTCCAGCAGTTTTTTCCGCGATTTCTTTCCGTGCACATTTTCGCCGTTGAACAGCACCTCACCATCGGTCGCTTCGTATAGCCGAATAATGCTTCGGCCTGTTGTTGATTTACCGCAGCCAGATTCTCCAACCAGCCCTAATGTTTCGCCTTTATAGATATCAAATGATAAATCGTCTACAGCCTTAACCGTTCCTTTTGGCGTGACAAAGTGCTGTTTTAAATGTTTGATTTCTAATAGTTTCTCAGTCAATTCATTCACCTTCTCTCACTAAGACAGGTTTTTCATACGTATTTGCCAGTTTACGCATTTTCGCTATTACCGCTTCAGGCGGCTCTACCTTTGGCGCGTCAGGATGAAGCAGCCACGATTTGACATAATGAGTATCGGATACCTTAAACATTGGCGGCTCCTGTTCAAAATCGATTTTCATCGCGTAAGAGCTCCGCAGCGCAAAAGCATCTCCTTTTGGCGGGTTTGTCAAATCAGGCGGCGTGCCCGGAATTGCAGTCAGCTGCTCCTCTCCTGAACTTTCCAGTGTCGGCATGGATGCAAGAAGCCCCCACGTGTACGGATGTCTCGGATCGTAGAAAATCTCGTCTACCGTACCGGTTTCTACAATCTGTCCTGCGTACATGACAGCGACCCGGTCAGCAACGTTAGCCACAACACCAAGGTCGTGTGTGATAAAGATGATGGACGTATCAATTTTCTTTTGCAAATCCTTCATCAATTCGAGAATTTGCGCTTGTATCGTTACATCAAGAGCAGTGGTCGGCTCATCGGCGATCAACAGCTTCGGATTCGCCGCAAGTGCCATCGCAATGACAACCCGCTGCCTCATCCCGCCTGAAAATTCGTGCGGAAATTGGTTAACCCGCTTTTCCGGCATCGGGATACCGACTAACTCCAGCAGTTCAACCGCGCGTTTTTTCGCCGCTTCCTTTGAGATTTTTTCGTGTTTAAAAAGCACTTCCGTAATTTGTTTGCCGACCTTCATCGTCGGATTTAAAGAGGTCATCGGATCCTGGAATATCATCCCGATCTCTTTTCCCCGGACATTTTGCATTTCTTTTTCGGACAGCGGCACCAGATCCTTTCCTTCAAACAAGATCTCACCGCGTTTGAAATAACCCGGAGGCATTGGGATCAGCTTCATGATCGCTTGAGAGGTCACACTTTTTCCGGAACCTGATTCTCCAACGATAGCCAGCGTTTCTCCTTTATCGAGATGAAAATTCACTCCGCGGATCGCCTGAACCTCTCCGCCATATGTTTTAAATGAAATCGCTAAATCTTTTACTTCTAATAGGCGTGTCACCCGTATCACTCCCTTATTTACGTAACTTAGGATCCAATGCGTCTCTTAATCCATCGCCGACAACGTTAAAGCCAAACATCGTAATGCAGATGAAACCGGCAGGGAAGAATAAACGCCACGGATAATATGTCAATGCAGGCAATCCGTCAGAAGCCATCGTTCCCCAGCTTGCCAGCGGAGCCGGCACACCAAGTCCCAAATAGCTTAAAAAGGCTTCTGTAAAAATCGCAGTCGGAACTGTCAATGTCATCGTGACCAAAATAGGACCCATAGCGTTTGGCACGATATGTTTAAACAGGAGACGGGATGTTTTTGCGCCAAGTGTCTGTGAAGCAAGCACATATTCCTGATTTTTCAGCTGCAGCACTTGTCCGCGTACGATTCTGGCCATATTAATCCAGCCTGTAATCGTCATGGCAATAATAATCGTAAATAGCCCTTTCGGAAGAACAACCATCAGTAAGATAACCATTAATAATGAAGGAACAGCCCAAAGGATATCGGCAATACGCATCATAATTTCATCTGTTCTGCCTCCGCGGAATCCTGAAATGCTTCCCCAAATGACGCCGATCAGCAAATCAAGAACAGCGGCTGCAACACCGATAAAGATTGAAATTCGCGCACCTATCCAAGTGCGGACGAAAATATCCCGTCCAAGATCATCTGTTCCGAACCAGTGATCTTTTGAAGGCGGCTTATCCGCATTTAAGAGATTAGTCGTTGAATAATCATATCTTGAGAACATCGGCGCAAAAATGGCCATAAGGATAATGAACACAATAATGATAAGCCCGACCATTGCAAGCTTATTGCTGCGGAAGCGAAGCATCGCATCTTTCCAGAGGGAAAGGCTCTTTTTACTTATTTTCTCAGCATCGCCGGCATTCGCTGCGGCTGGCTCAAACATGTTTTTTGGAATGTTCTGCATGGCCTAGGCTCCTTTCTTTGCTTTGGAAAGCTTAATTCTTGGATCAATAATGCCGTATAGCACGTCTACAATTAATACACACAATAGTAGGATGACACTGAAGAACACCGTTACACCCATAATGACTGTATAATCACGGTTTGTAATACTGTTTACGAAGTGTGCACCAAGCCCCGGGATACCAAAAATCGTTTCAATAATAAAGCTTCCCGTTAAGACCTGCGCGGCCATCGGGCCCATGTATGTAACGACTGGCAAAAGCGCGTTTCGAATGGCGTGCCGCACTGTAACGGCTGGACGGGACAGCCCTTTTGCTTTCGCTGTGCGAATATAATCACTGTTTAACACTTCGATCATGCTTGAACGGGAAAGTCTGGCAATAAACGCCATCGGCATGGAAGCAAGTGCGATTGAAGGCAAAAAGGTGTATGCCCAGGACTCCCACCCCGCGACTGGAAACAGCCCCAGCTTCATGGAGAACACATATTGCAGAACAGCCGCCATGATAAAGCTTGGAACTGAAATGCCGAAGATTGTTAAAATCGCAACGGTATAATCCTGCCACTTATTATGGTAAAGGGCTGCTATAACCCCAAACAATACACCTAACGCTAAAGCGAGGAGAATAGCTTCTGCTCCAAGAGTGAATGAAACGGGGAAACCTGAACTGATCAGGTCGTTAACACTCTGACCCTTATATTTAAATGACGGTCCGAAATCCCACATTGCAACTGATTTTACATAACTGACGTATTGTACAAACAGCGGCTTGTCCAAGCCGTAATGTGCATTTAAGTTTGCTTCAATTTCAGGCGGTAGCTTTTTCTCACCTGAAAATGGCCCGCCCGGTGCTGCCTGCATTAAGAAGAATGTCACTGTAACAATCACAAATAATGTGATAACCATATAGACTAAGCGTCTTCCGATATATTTTAGCAAGGGGGAACACCTCCATGTTTTTTACATTTTTATACTCTTTCAGTAAGAAAGGTATATGGGGCTTTTTTCCCCATATACCTTGAGGTCTTTTATTTTCAGACGAAACCTTATTCAAAATATGCGTTTCTGAAATAAACCTCACCAGTACCTGGCATGATAACACCTTTTAAATTTTCATCCTGTACCCAAGTATCAGTATAGAAATAGATTGGGGCAACTGGCATTTCATCAATGAAAATACCTTCTGCTTTTTTCAGCAGCTCTGCACGCTTTGTTGGATCTGTTTCTGTTTGTGACTGGTTCAGAAGCTTTTTGAATTCTGGATTTTCCCAGCCGGTATCGTTATTTCCTCCGTCTTTGTCACGGAACAATTCAAGGAAACTAATAGGATCATTGAAGTCGGCCAGCCAGCCCATACGGCCGATTTGATAGTCTTGGCTGTGAAGCTTATCAATATATACATTCCATTCTGAGTTATCCAGCTCAACATTCACGCCTAAATTTTTCTTCCACATTTCTTGTACGGCTTGAGCGATTTTCGCATGTGCATCATCAGTGTTATAAGATAATTTGATTTTCGGCAGGTCGGATGCCTTGCTTAGGCCCATTTCTTTCAGGCCTTTTTCAAGGTATTTTTTTGCCGTTTTGATATCGTTGTCTTTGAAGTAGCCTTCTTTGTTATCCTCAAATCCCTTCATTGTCGGCGGCACCGCAGCCATTGCCGGGATTTGCTCTCCTTGTGTAACGTTTTTAACAATCGATTGACGGTCAAGAGAATATGTTAAAGCCTTACGGATATTTATATTGTCTAACGGCTTAGCTTCAATGTTGAATTTGTACCAATACACACCAGCGATCGGCTCAACATGTAAAGAACCGTCTTTTTTCAGGGTAGGCAGAGATTCAGTCGGTAGCTGTCCGAGCGGCATACCGGCCCAATCAAGTTCGCCAGCTTGGAATTTTTTTAGCTCAGTATTGTTATTGTTGATCATCACCATATCGATTTTCTTCAGCTTGACTTTGTCTTTATCCCAGTACTGGTCATTTTTTTCAAGAGTGATAGAACCGCTGTGTTTCCATGCCGTCATTTTGAACGGTCCGTTCGATACATAATCATCTCCGGCATTTGTGTTCCATTTTTTGTTTTTCTCTGCAATTTTCTTGTTGATTGGCATATACGTATAGAACGCTGTTAATTCAGTGAAATATGGAGTCGGGTTATTTAATTCAACCTTTAGCGTTTTGTCATTTACAGCCTTTACAGCCACATCATCAAGGCTGCCTTTTCCTTTGTTCGCCGCTTCAGCACCTTTTATGTAGTAAAGCTGGTAAGCGTATTGTGATTCGTTATTAGGATCAAGCACCCATTTCCAGGCATATTCAAAATCTTGTGCTGTTACAGGGTCACCATTAGACCATTTCACACCATCACGAATGGTAAATGTATATGTCTTTCCATCTTTGCTCGTTTCAATTTTAGAAGCCATGCCTTCTTCAGGCTCACCATCT
This sequence comes from Bacillus sp. C28GYM-DRY-1, assembly GCF_030519405.1. Taxonomy (NCBI): domain Bacteria; kingdom Bacillati; phylum Bacillota; class Bacilli; order Caryophanales; family Bacillaceae; genus Bacillus; species Bacillus sp. C28GYM-DRY-1. Next base: position 111,895 of record NZ_JAUMKF010000003.1, on the reverse strand, counting down.
GCATTGATGCGTGTCAATCCTTCAAAAGTCTGACGGATGACACCGCCTGATACTGAATCATTTGCCAATCCCGGATGTAAGGAGAACGGCTCAGTTTTAATATTAATGTTAAGTGTCGTCTTTCCTTTACTGTCCTTTTTCCCTTCACCGTTTGATCCGCTGCCGCCAAAGCCGCATGCGCTCAACACGAGAGTGAAAATGAGCATCAACGTGACAATCGACCAACGCTTATTCATTATCGCAAACCCCCTAATAATAATTTTTCAGCTCCTTACGGCTAAATCCTCAGAAATATCAGACAAATGAACCTGAGTTTCCGTAACTTTTATTCTGTTCCGTCTTTTCTGATTATTTTTGTAAAAAAGCTGTAACAATAGAGTGAACAAGTTCATTATAATGAAACAAATAATTTATTGCAATATTATTTTATCAATTTAAAATATTAGAACTTCGTTAGTTTTTCTTCCACCAACATAATATCCTTCTACCATTTAAAGCATAAATTGATTAAAAACTATTTTATGAGTTTTCTGTCCATATTGCTTTTTACATATAATATCTAGCTGTTTTCACGCTGATAGCAGTTATCATTTAGGGGTTTTACAGCACTTATGGTATTTATATCTTTACAATGTTACTGGATAAAAGAATGTTTTTTCTTGATGACAATTGGTTATAATTGATTTATAATGAAGCAATCAAAAGAAAAGCGTGCTATGAAAAAGAGTAGTACACATTTCACCTGTTTAAAGAGAGTCTGCGGTGCTGGGAGCAGATAACAGGCAATGTGGAATGGACTTTGGAGCAGCTGACCGAAACCGAAAAAGTAGGCTCAGCCGGAGCAGTCTCCGTTAAAAACGTCAGAGTGATTCCATTTTAATGGAATAATCAGGGTGGTACCACGGTTCATTCGTCCCTTTTTTCTTGGGGAAGAATGAGCCTTTTTTATTATGTTTTAAGAAATGAGGTTGATGTTTTCATGAAACAAACAATTTTTTCAGGCATTCAGCCAAGCGGCTCCGTTACGCTCGGCAACTATATCGGTGCAATGAAGCAGTTTGTCGAACTGCAGCATGATTATAACAGCTATTTTTGCATCGTGGATCAGCATGCGATAACCGTGCCTCAAGACCGTCTTCAGCTAAGGAAGAATATCCGCAGTCTGGCGGCACTTTACTTAGCTGTCGGACTTGATCCAGAAAAAGCAACATTGTTTATTCAGTCAGAGGTTCCCGCGCATGCTCAGGCCGGATGGATGATGCAGTGTGTCGCATATATCGGCGAGCTTGAACGGATGACCCAATTTAAAGACAAATCCAAAGGCAATGAAGCTGTTGTCTCCGGCTTATTAACATACCCGCCACTGATGGCCGCTGATATTCTCTTGTATGGAACGGACCTTGTGCCTGTCGGCGAGGACCAAAAGCAGCACCTTGAGCTGACGCGAAATCTCGCAGAACGCTTCAACAAAAAATATAATGATATCTTTACGGTTCCGGAAGTGAAAATTCCAAAAGTCGGCGCACGCATCATGTCTCTAAACGATCCGCTGAAGAAAATGAGTAAATCCGATCCGAACCAGAAATCTTATATTACCTTGCTGGATGAGCCAAAGCTTCTTGAAAAGAAAATCAAAAGCGCTGTGACAGATTCTGAAGGCATTGTAAAATTTGATAAAGAAAACAAACCAGGCGTTTCCAACCTTCTTACGATTTATTCAATCCTCGGCAATACGACAATTGAAGAGCTTGAAGCAAAGTACGAAGGGAAAGGCTACGGCGAGTTTAAAGGTGATTTGGCAGAAGTCGTGGTTAACGCATTAAAACCGATCCAGGACCGCTATCATGAATTGATTGAATCTGATGAATTAGATCGCATTCTTGATGAAGGTGCGGAACGTGCGAACCGGACAGCGAACAAAATGCTGAAAAAAATGGAGAACGCCATGGGTCTTGGCCGAAAAAGACGCTAAACAAAAACCGCTCTTTATAAAGAGCGGTTTTTTTCAGTTTACCTTTGATTCATTTTCCATTTCCCATAGCTTTTCGAAAAAAGGCTGTCCTTTTATCAGGTTTTCACAAAATGCCAGATGCTTGTCCGACCAGCCCTCAATGGTTTCGTTATACAGCATGTCCCAAATCTCTTCAAAGCTCATCAGTTTGATTTGTTCATACATATGTGGGTTCCACTCTGTGTACCAGTAGCCGATTTCAGCGCGGTTTTTCAACCCTTTTAATTGATCCAGCGCCATAAACATCAGCTGCTTGATTTGCCGTTCTTTTCTTGTCAGCCCTCTGACATGCTCTGGTGCTAATGATAAAATGTGATATTCTTTAGAGGATTCCAGCTTCTTTGCCTCAAATTCATATGTAACAGGCTCTACATCTTTTACCATTTCATAAACGAGCTGCTCCTGCCTTGGGATCAGACGGCTTTTTCTGACAGGGATTGTGTAGCCGATCGTGTCGACAGCCAAAATGCCGATTCCGTCTGTTACAACAAAACAATACTCAAGCTTTGTCCGCTCATGATTTTTCCGAATGTACGATTTCTGGTGTACGTCGTCAAGCAAACCTTTCGGAAGCTCAGACAAATCGTTTTCTATGTAATGAAACAGTATCGACGGCACCCTTAACAGCGGCACCTGATCCAAAAGCTCAACCGTATCTTCCTTGCGCCATTCGTGAAAGTGGCATACATTGTAGCCATTTTCTTCCCCTTCAAACCAATTGACCCACACATCATGAAGAAATAACATCTCTAACCCCTCACTTTTATAAAAACTGTTGTCCACAGTATAGGCAAGGCATAGAGAAATTATTCCAAAGAGATTGAGGAAATCTGGAATTACTGGGTTTATGTAAAAATCAAAAAAGCAGATCTCTTTGTATATTTTCTAACAAAAAGAGATCTGCTTTTCTTCTGATTTCGTTATGTTTTATAACAGATATTATTCTCATTGTCATTTAATATTTTTGGGATCCAATGCATCCCGCAGACCATCACCGACAAAGTTGAAGCATAAAACAGTCGTTAAAATTAATAGCCCGGGAAATAACGGGTACCACCATGCTTGAATCATTAATGTAAAGTTTTGAGCATCCTGAAGCATATTTCCCCAGCTTGCGATTGGCGGCTGGATACCGAAACCCAAATAGCTTAAGGTTGATTCAGCTAATATGACACTGCCTACTTTTAAAGTAGCGGAAACAATAATCGGCCCGATACAATTGGGCAAAATATGCGAAAAAATAATTTTATAATTTTTGGAGCCGATTGTTTTAGCGGCCAATACAAATTCTCTTGACCTTAGAGATAAGAACTCACTTCTGACAAGCCTAGCCGTTGTAGTCCAACCCGTCAGAGAAAAAATTAAAATTAATTTATCCATCCCCGGTTGAAAAATTGTCACCAAGGTAATAAGAAGAAAAATATCCGGAATAGATAGGACTACATCGACTATCCTCATCAATACAGCATCTACTATCCCTTTAAAGTACCCCGCTAATGCGCCCACAACGGTACCTATAGTAATGGCACCAATCACTGAAACAAAACCGACCAACAAAGACACACGAGCCCCGTATAACACCCTTGTAAATATATCGCGCCCAAACTTATCTGTCCCCATGAGATTTTGAGAGCTTGGCGGTTTTAGTTTATTTAAAAGAGATTGACTCTCAGGCGAGTATGGCGCAATAAAAGGTGCAAAGACCGCCATTAAAATGATAACTGTTAAAATGATGCCACCGACAACAGCAAGCTTATTTTTGAAAAACTTCTCAAAAAAGATCCTAGTCATTGTTTCTGGTTTTTTTCCAATATTTTCTTTTAGCTTTACCTCATTTGAGGGAGCTGCAGTGTTTGGATATGCCATATGTGTCTCCCCCTTTTAATATTCAATTCTCGGATCAACTAAAGCATACAAAATATCCGCAATCAAGTTCCCCAGTACAACCAAAACAGCAGAAATAACAGTCATAGCCATAATAACCGGATAATCTCGCGAGAATGCCGAATCAATAAATAACTTCCCTAATCCCGGCCAAGTAAAAATTTGCTCAACCACGACAGCACCACCAATAAATGATGGAATCATTAATCCGAAAATTGTAATAACAGGTAGTAGGCCATTTCTCAAGCCATGTTTGAAAATGACTTTATTTTCTTTAAACCCTTTTGACCGAGCTGTTCTTATATAATCTTGCTTTAATACATCGAGCATACTTGATCGTGTATATCGAGTAATACCGGCCATATCAGCAGTTGCTAAAACAAATGCAGGCAAAATTAAATGATGGAGCCTATCAAAAATGCTAAAGTCAGCGTTTAATGTGCTGACACCCCCTGTAGGAAACCAGCCGAGATTTACAGAAAGAACCATAATAAGAATTAATCCGAACCAGAAATTTGGTATTGCCAGCCCTAAAAATGATGTAACAGTAATACCATAATCAAGTTTAGAATAAGGGCGTTTCGCGGAAAGAACTCCGAAAGGAATTGAAATCAGAAGAGCAAGAAAAGTTGAAAACACCATAAGCACCAAAGTATTCGGTAAACGTGAAAGGATTAGATCAGAAACTGGTGTACCCTTTTTCACAATAGATGTCCCAAAGTCACCTTGGAGCATATTTCCTAGCCATTTTAAGTATTGAACAGGTTCCGGGTCATTGAGTCCATACTTTTCAATAAATTTCGCTCTGTCAGCCTGACTGATTGTTGGATCCATCATTAGTGACATCGGGTCACCTGGTGCCGCTTTCATTATCGCAAATGATAATATTGTAATGCCTAAAAGAATTGGCAGAGACATTAATGTTCGACGAACAATATATGTAACCATATTCTTGTCCCCTTTTCTAAAATAGGATAAAGAGGAAAGGATGCTTGATCCTTACCTCTCTAGGGATTTCTTTATTATTGTTCAAGCCACCATTTTTCAATATGATATAAGTCATTCTTTGGATGGAATACATAGCCATGCATGTTTGTCGGGATTGCCCTATGGTAATTGTAATAAAATAAGAATGAATAAGGCTGATCCTCTGCAATCAATTTATAAATTTCTTCGTATTTTTTCTGATATTCTTTTCTGTCTGTGATTGACTTCGCTTCAACTAAAAGTTTATCTACTTTAGGGTTTTTATACCACATATTGTTCAAGCCCTTTTCAGACTGACTTGAATGGAAGATCGAGTATTGGTCAGGGAACGTAGCTAGACTCCATCCGAGCAACAACGCATCATAATCCCAATTTGGCGGATTTGTCTGTTCAATAAGAGCACTAAATTCTACTATTTGCGGTTTTGCTTCAATTCCTACTTCTTTAAGTTGCTGCTGAACAACAACCGCTAAATCTTCCCGCATTTTATTGCCTTGATTTGTCTTAATGGTAAACGAAAATTTCTTTCCATCCTTATCAAGGTAACCGTCTCCGTCTGTATCTTTCCATCCCGCTTCTTTCAATAGTTTCTTAGCTTTTTTAGGATTGTAATCAAATGTAGGCACATCACTTTTCGGGTAATTCCAAGATAGCGGACTTTCAGGAACGTTTGCAACTTCACCATCACCGTTTAACACCTGATCTACCATTGCTTTTCGATCAAGTGCATGCGTAAGAGCTTGGCGGACTTTTTTGTCTTTAAATAATTCATTTTTCTCATTCCAACCAATATAACTGTAGTTCAAACCAAGATCTGATTTAACTTCTACATTATCAAATGTCTTGACTGTCTCGAAATCAGTACCTGGAACAACAAAGAAATCAATATCTCCAGCCTTTAACTGGGCAACAGCTGCATTTGAATCCGGGATTGTTTTTACTGTAACTGTATCTAAATATGGCCTTCCGCCGTAATAATCTTCATTAGCTTCAAGTTTTACATAATCTCCTTTTTTCCACTCAGCAAACTTAAATGGACCCGAACCAATTGGATTTTTTCTGTTGAATTCATTTTCACCTAATTCAGCGACTGGTACTTTCCCCAAAATATGTTTAGGCAGAATACCGTAACTATCTAAAACAACATTGTAAAAATACGCATCCTTTTTCTTTAATTTAAATTCGACTTCATAATCACCTTTTTTTGTAACAGATTTTAGTGATTCAAAACCAGAGCCGCGTTCACCATTATAGTCCTTATTTAAAGGTATGCTATAAGTGAAAACAACGTCATCCGCTGTAAGTTCTTTTCCATCGTGAAATTTTACACCTTTTCTAATCTTGACATTATAAGTCAGCCCATCCTTGGATTCCGTCACTTTCTCGGCTAGCGCAGGCTTTACATTTAATTTTTCATCTGTTTCTAATAATGTGCTATAGATCATCCCTTCAATATCTGAACTGGAGACATCTGTTGAATAAAGTGGATTAAACAAAGTTGGCTCCCCAGTTGAACCAACAACCAAATCCCCGCCTTGCTGAGGTTTTCCGTTTGATTTTTTCTCACTGCTGCTGCTCGATTTTGATCCGGAGCAGGCTGATAAAAAGATGGCCAGAACCATCAATACACTTAGCATCATCAGTGCGGTTTTACGTCTTTTCATTCAATATTCCCCCTCTTGAAATGTTCGTGCTTCTCAGCTGTTGTTTATGTAGTGTGCATACCCCCTCTCAAAGCTGTGCGGGCAACATTAGCTATAAAGGTGACAAGCCACAAAATGGCTGGGAGCAGCTTCTTTAAATTCTGGTATTTGTTCCTTGCATATCGGTTTTGCAACAGGACATCTTGTGTGGAAAACACAGCCTTTTGGCGGATTGGCCGGACTCGGCAGTTCTCCCTTCAGGACGATGCGTTCACGTTTGACAGATCCTTTTTTTCTTGTAACCGGAACGGATGATAAAAGTGCTTGGGTGTATGGGTGTAGCGGATTGTCGTAAAGCTCATGCTTTCCGGTCAGTTCCATCATTTTGCCGAGATACATCACTCCGACTCTGTCGCTGATATGGCGGACGACACTTAGATCATGAGAGATAAATAGATACGTCAGATTAAATTCTTCCTGTAATTCCTCCATTAAGTTAATCACTTGGGCCTGAATGGATACATCAAGTGCGGAAACCGGCTCATCTGCGATGATCAGCTCCGGATTCAATGTAAGCGCTCTGGCGATGCCGATCCGCTGACGCTGGCCGCCGGAAAATTCATGGGGATAACGGCTGGCAAACGACGGGTGAAGGCCTACTCTCGCAAGCAATTCTTCGACTTTCTCGTTTCGTTCACGCATCGTATACATGTGGTGCGTATGAAACGGCTCCTTTATGATGGAACGCAGCGTCTTTCTTGGATTCAAAGAGGCAAATGGATCTTGGAAAACCATTTGAATATTTTTGCGGACACTTTTCCGCAGCTTCTCCTCTGACAGATTGGATATATCCTGCCCTTTAAAAAGGATTTGGCCTTCTGTCGGTTTGTACAGCCTGATCATCGTCCTGCCGGCAGTCGATTTCCCGCAGCCTGACTCTCCAACAATTCCGAGTGTTTCTCCTTTTTTTAATGAAAATGAAACACCGTCCACCGCTTTCACATCGCCTACTTTTCTTTGAAAAAGGCCTGAGCGGATCGGGAAGTATTTTTTTACGTCACGAAGCTCTAAGATTGTTTCTTGATTAGCTGCTGTCATGATTGTTCGGCACCCTCTTCCTCATATAAAAAGCATCTGACCGTTCTTCCGCTTTTGTGCGTCAAAAGCGCAGGCCGATTTGTCCAGCATTTATCCATGGCTTTCGGGCACCTTGGGGCAAACCGGCACCCCGGCGGCAGATTATCTGGTGTCGGCACGCTGCCTTTAATCGCATTTAATTTATCAATCTCTCCATCTATGACGGGAATCGACGTAAGCAGTCCTTCTGTGTAAGGATGAAGCGGCTCTAAAAATAAGTCGTCAACGGTGGCGTTTTCTACGACTTGTCCGCAGTACATGACAATCACTCTATCGGCTGCTTCCGACACGACACCTAAGTCGTGTGTGATGAGAAGAATCGACGTGTTGAACTTCTGGCAGAGATCTTTCATGAGCTCCAGCACCTGGGCTTGTATTGTCACATCCAGCGCTGTCGTCGGTTCATCGGCAATGAGCAGTTTAGGATTACAGCTGAGTGCGATGGCAATCATCACCCTCTGTCTCATTCCGCCGGACAGCCGGTGCGGGTACTCTTTCATTATTTGCTCGGCCCGGGAGAAACCGACCATCTGCAAGAGTTCAACAGCTTTTTGGCGAGCTTCTTTTTTCTTCATGTTTTTATGGTAAATCAGCACTTCAGTAATTTGTTCTCCGATCGTTAACACCGGATTAAGGGAGGTCATTGGTTCTTGAAAGATCATGGATACTTCGTTTCCGCGGATTTTGCAATAGTCATTTTCAGTGAATGAGGTGAGGTCCTTGTCTTCAAGTTTAATAGAGCCGTCCATGATTTTTCCGCCTGAGCTTTGGACAAGGCCCATAATTGATAAAGAAGTAATGCTTTTTCCCGAGCCTGATTCACCTACAAGCGCGACGGTTTCGCCTTTGCTGATGTGAAAATCGACTCCGTCAACGGCAGGGATCGGCTCCTTTTTCCTGAAAAAATAAGTCTTTAAATTATTCACTTCTAAAAGTGTGCTCATGCTAGCTCCCCTTCCCCCTCTTGTTGTCAAACATTTTCAAGAGAAAGCAATTCCTTTATTCAGAAATAATAAATAATATTGAATTATCGAAAAATTTTATAGTTGTATATTATTACAATCATTTTGCAAAATCAAGAATTTTTTAGGATAAATGTAATATTATTAACGAAATTCCATTATTTTATTCTTTTAAAGCGTTGCATTCAAAAAGGTTTCGGCAGGAATGGGCAGCCCGTCTGCCGTGTTTGCTTTGTTGACCGTTAAATACTTTTTCACAATATTGAATCCGACGGCGTATCCAAGCATTTTGGGCTGATATCCTTTACCGAATAACAGCTGTGAGAATAATCGATTGTCCCGTTTGATATCCTGATGGGGCGCAATCTTTTTTTCATATAAAGCCTGCAGCTGCTCCGGGGTATACCAAGACGTCCATTCAGCCGTTTGACTTCGGCCGAACCTCTCATAAACAGCATATTCTGCCAGCCCTTCCATGATGATTGTATCAAGTAATGTGACATCCTTTTCCTCTTTTGTCAGATGATCTAACCGGCAAACGTGATGATATTCATGCGTCATCAGAGCAGACACCGATGCGAGATCTAAATTTGACGAGAGAAAGAGAAACACTTTGTCTTGAAAGGCGAGTCCTGATTTTGATCCGAATTCTAAACGAATTCTCTTGTTTTGTTCATCAACCGGCAGTGTGACAATTGGCACATCAGGACCATGCCATTTGTTTTTGAGGTACTGTTCTTCCTTTTGAATATGCTCGTAAAAACCTTTATCTTTCAGCTTGGCAGCAGACTGAATGCCCTCTTTTATGTTTTTAAACATCCCGTGATGCTGGAGATGCCCCAGAATGCCTTTCCAGTTCTTTTTCTCCGCACCTGAAAAAAGCGGGACGATGTAATGGGCCAGATCATCTATTGAAGCAGCCTTCCCGAGCCAGCTATATGTTTGTTCCACACTCATGTAATCGCCTCCTCTTTTTATCCTATGCGCACAAAAAAAACCGGCTACCCTTTAGGGGCAGCCGGTTTGGCGTGATTATGCTTGGTATTTCTTAAAGATTAATGTTGCATTGTGTCCGCCGAATCCCAATGAGTTGCTGAGAACATAATTGAGGTCCTGTCTGCGGGCTTCATCTGGCACATAATCTAAATCGCATTCTTCGTCTGGTGTTTGAATATTGATTGTCGGCGGAATCACACCTTCTTTAATAGCAAGGATAGAGAAAATCGCTTCAATACCGCCAGCTGCTCCTAAGAGGTGGCCTGTCATCGATTTTGTAGAGCTTACCGCAAGTTTATGCGCATGCTCGCCGAATACGGTTTTAATCGCCATAGTTTCGTATTTGTCGTTGTAATACGTGCTTGTGCCGTGAGCATTGATATAATCAATTTCTTCAGGCACAATTCCCGCATCTTTAATGGCTTCTTGCATCGCTCTCGCTCCGCCTTCACCGTCTTGGGCAGGTGCTGTGATATGATAAGCGTCTCCCGTTGAGCCGTAACCAACGATCTCTCCATAAATTTTGGCCCCGCGTGCAAGTGCATGCTCAAGTTCTTCAAGAACGATAATACCTGCTCCTTCACCCATGACAAAGCCATCACGGTTTTTATCGAACGGGCGGCTTGCTGTTTTCGGGTCTGGATTAGTAGACAGCGCTTTGTTGGCACTGAAGCCCGCGAATGACATTCTTGTCAGCGGCGCTTCTGTTCCACCTGTGATCATAGCGTCTGCATCCCCGCGCTGAATGACTTTAAACGCGTCACCGATAGAATTCGTTCCTGTTGCACATGCTGTAACCGTACAAGAGTTAACCCCTTTTGCTCCTAATGCAATCGAAATCTGGCCTGTCGCCATATCAGGAATCATCATTGGCACGAAAAACGGGCTAACACGTCTTGGTCCTTTTGTTAAGAAGATTTCAAATTGAGACTCTAGTGTTTCGAGTCCTCCGATACCGGAGCCTACCCACACACCGACTCTTGGCGCAATCTCATCGGTAATGTGAAGATTAGCGTCTTCAACCGCCATTTTTGCAGCTACAACCGCATATTGTGTAAAACGGTCCATTTTTCTGGCTTCTTTTTTATCCATATAATCTTCAACATTGAAGTCTTTCAATTCAGCGGCAACTTTTGCCGGATATTCTTCAGCATCAACACGAGTAATCGGACCGATTCCGGATACACCGTTGATTGCGTTATTCCAGCTTGTATCGACATCGTTGCCAAGCGGAGACAATGCTCCGAGCCCTGTAACAACTACTCTTTTTTTACTCATCTTGTGTGCACCTCTCACCTTTTTTTATCGGCCCCAGCGTATTGCAATGGCGCCCCAAGTTAATCCTCCGCCGAATCCTACCATGACGACCACATCGCCATCTTTAATTTTACCGGCTTCCAATTCTTCTACGAGAGAAATCGGAATGGATGCGGCAGAAGTATTTCCATATTTATGAACGGTTTTAGACATCTTTTCGACAGGAAGCTCCAAACGCTCACGTGCAGCTTCCATGATGCGGATGTTCGCCTGATGCGGAATCAAAAAGTCGACGTCTTCTTTTGAGAGTCCGGCTTTTTCGATGACATTAACACATGATTCTCCCATTTGGCGGACTGCAAATTTAAAAACTTCTCGTCCATTCATGATTGTATGTCGTTTTTCATCGAGATACAAGTGCTGACCGCCTGTGCCGTCTGCTCCAAGTTCAAATGATAGGATCCCTCTGTCATCACTGACTGGTCCGACTACCGCAGCGCCGGCTCCGTCACCAAACAGAACGGCTGTGTTGCGGTCTTCCCAGTCTGTAATGCTCGAGAGCTTTTCTACACCGACAACAAGGACATGTTTGTACGTTCCGGCTTCAATAAATTGTTTACCGGTGACAACCCCGTACATAAAGCCCGCACAAGCCGCGCTGATATCCATAGCGCACGCTTTCTTCGCGCCGAGCTGTTCTTGAATCATACAAGAGACCGTAGGAAATGACTGATCAGGTGTAACAGTTGCAACCAGGATCATATCCAGATCCTCAGCAGCCACCTCGGCTTGTTCGAGCGCTTGTTTTGCGGCTGCAACAGCCATATGTGATGAAAAGACGTCGTCTGCGGCAATTCTTCTTTCTTCTATTCCTGTTCTAGTACGAATCCACTCGTCAGAAGTTTCAACCATTTTTTCAAGATCATGATTTGTTAAAACCTTCTCAGGGATATAACGTCCCACTCCAAGTATTCCAGCTTTCATAAGGGAAGACTCCTTTATATAGTAAATTTAGAAGATCAATCAGGTTGTGATCAATTATTAGTATCAGGTACTAATTCTATCCTATTTTTTTTCACATGGCAATATATTCGTCTAAACTATCAGTTCATCTTACTCATACAGTATGGTATATGGAAAAGGAGGCGTATACAGTGGATATATTTTCAAAGATGATGTTCGGCGATAACGCAAAACAAAACCCAGAGAAGGAAGAAGTGGAGGAGGAGGTTTCCCGTACAAACAAAGAAGAGACGATTGATTACATGTATATTATGAACCAAATCGGTTCGATTATGAACTCTATCGATCAAATTAAGCCCGCTCTCAAAGAGCTCGCGCCTATGGTTACCGCTATTAAAAAGAAAATCAAGTGAAAAGCCACTTTCGAAAAAGTGGCTTCTTTTTATTCGGTTTCAGATTTTGCGTCAGACTTGCCAAGCTCATAAGCTTCCGCCATTACCGTTGTAAATAAATTCATAAACGGCTGTAAGGCCTCCATCGACAGCTCAATGCCTGATTTTTCAAGCTGTTCTTTCGCTTCAGGCAGATACTTCATGGCAATTTGCAAGAACTCAAGTGATTTTTCATGCTGCATGTAACGTCACTCCATTACTCGTTTTTTGGCAGTTCGCCTGTTTTGTTGTACGTTTTGATCAGCTTGGCGATTCTTTGCTGAAAGTCTTTATCGACAAGCGGGCTGAATGTTCCCATTTCAACAACCCCCGTTTTGAGGTCGTAGTAATGATCGCCGCCTTCGAGGGTGCCTTTATTGAATTGCTCAGCGATGATTTCATAAGCCTTGTCCACATTTTGCACCGTGCTGGTTAAAACGGTATTCTCGCCGAGATCCGATTGATCTGTGACGTAACCGATGGCATAAAGGCCGTCTTTTTTGATTTGCTGAATGACAGGAACATTATACCCATCTCCGGCGGGATACACAACATCTGCGCCTTCGTTCTTCATTTTTTGATAAAGCTTTACTGCTGTCGTATCATCATCCCAATGATCCGTATATTTTGTGTTTACTTCTATATCCGGATTTTCATATTTGGCCCCTTTGATAAAACCGTCAACCTCGGGCTGCCACGTAAAAGAAGCAATCACGCCGACTTGATTCGTTTTCGACATATGGGCAGCTGTCATTCCTCCAAAGAAACCCATTGCTTCGCCACTAAAATGGACACTCGTCACATTATCAGCTTTTGCTTTAGCATTAGAAATGACGAATTCCATATCAGGATAATCTTCGCTGACCAAGTTAAACACCTCTCCGTATTCACTCCCATGGCCATAGAGAAGATTAACGCCCCGCTTATGAAAATCCTCAATCGCATTTATAATATCTTCATCTGTTTTAATGCCTTCTTTATAGTAGACATCCACATTGTATTTTGATTGTATATTCAGTAATCCTTTATACCCTTTTGTGCCCCATACGAGGTCATTAATCGTATCAGGAAAGAGCATGCCGACCTTCTCAATTTTTCCTTTAAACGGAGTTTGTCCACAACCGCTTAATAAAAGGAGGACAGAAAAGATCATGACAAGCCTTGTGATCAAGTCATGTTCAACTCCTTTTGACAAGCTATAACATGTATCAATTTTATACGTTTATTGTATCTAGAAAACTCAAAACATGGAAGGTGTTTCTTAATATTTGTCGAAAATTGATGGAAATTGTCTTTTCCACTCGGAAATTTTTGCTTTTGCTGCTTCTTTTGAGGTTTTTTCTGTGACTTGCAAATCAAAAAACTGATCTTTGCTGTCGCGGCTTGATTTAAGCAGAAATCTCAGCAGCTCGTCAGCCACATCGTCTGTGTAATAGCCGTCTACCTCAATTTCTTCTTTCCAGGGCCCATACATTTTCGGCAGAATCACCGTTTTTTCTGAACCCTTCTTTTCACACTTCTCCCATTTTTTTCGGTCTTGTTCATATATTAATATATAAGGGGAATCAAATTGGTCTAAAGGCAAAAAGCCGCCGAACTGGATACAAATTGTATCATATTTTCGCTCTCCAATGTGTTCAAGCTGGCGAAAGAGTCCATTTCTCCCAAGCCACATGAGTCTTTCTTCTAAGTACATTTGTCTCATTTCATCTTTTGTTTCCGCCAGAACGACGTCAACATGTATGCCTTCATTGATCATTCGCTCGCATAATGAAAGGCCGAAAAATTCGTCCGCACCTACAATCAGCGTTGACTCCATTGCATCTGCATCCCTTCCGGTTTTTCTTTACCCAAAGCAAAAAACAGCCTCCACAAAAGGGAAGGCTGTTGTTATTGTATTCTTTATAACTCTTTTTCATGACTGTGAAAGAATTTGCAAATTGATGCATAAATTCTGCTTGGATGCTCAAATAAGTGAAATGTTATGTCAACCGGTGACCCTTGCTTTTGCTGTTTTCCCTTGAATACTTCGGCATGTACGCTGTATGGATAGGGAGCTCCGGTCATTCGCTGCCATATATGAACCGGCACGCCGCTCGGATAGCTTTCAATGGTTTTGTAACGAAGCACTTCCGCTTCTTTTTCAGAAATTCCGTAGCTTTCTGATACTTCTTTTAAAAATTGCTTATAGAAAAATTTATTTTCTTTCTCTGATTCATAATGTGCCTGAAGATCGAGACAAGGATTCAACATGGCGGCTGAGCGGATATGATCCGGGGAAAAACGAAGCAGTTCATCGGCCACGAGAGCACCCATGCCTTCTGCTAAAATATGAATCTTCGGATTGAGAATTTCCTGCTTCAGCACGGAATGTATCAGCTGTTTGGCATAGGCGACCGCTTTTTCCGCACCCCAATGCCTTCCGAACAGATTGCTGTTAAAAAGAGTATATCCTTCATTCCTCAGCATGTTTAGAAGCTGATTTCTGCCGTAATGTTGAAGCCAAAAGCTTGAATGATTCCCGACAAAGTGGGTTCTGTCTCCCAAGATAAAGATGCCGAAGCCGTTCGGGCGATAGGGCAGATGAATGACATTATGCTCCGTTCCCAATTGAAAGTACCTTTCCGTTATTCCCATCGCTTGCCCGCCTCCTTTCACACTTCATCTCACGCTATCTTATGTAAAAAGAAAAGAAACGAATAAGGTAAAGTCCTAGCCTTTTACAGTTTTGGCTAATATACTGATTGATGTTTTTATATTTTACCATTAAAGTGTGACGAATTAGACTTTTTTGTCACCTCACTTTCTGCTAAAATTTGATTCCCCCTTCGCTTTTTGTATGGTATGATAACTTTTAGAATAGAATGAGAAGGACGAGGTGGAAACGTGCGATATATTATTGCCTTTATTTGGACGTTCCTTTTATCACATATGGCATGCTACTTGATTGCCAGCATGAACAGTGCTGCGTATAACTTCACAACATCATCTGTCATTGCTGTTGTGCTGTATGTCTTAATCATGGTTTTAGCCGAAATCATGCCTATGAACAAAAAAGCAAGCCAGCATTAAATAGCCAAAAACCCAAAACTATAAATGTTTTGGGTTTTTTCTTGATCACGGCTTTCTTTTATATGTCCACAGCCGATTGTGATTTGATGTTTCGGGGAACATTTCTCCTGCTGACAGATGGATCTTTTGAGGATTTTTAACCATGCTTCCCGTCTCGCCGATTTCTACATAGACACCGTTATTAGGCGCTTTCTGCCCGGGCCGGAATTGATGCTGCTGTCCCACTATTTTTCCTCCTTATCCTTTTTGCTTTAGTATGCGCCTAAGCAGCTGTGAATATGTTGCCATCAAAAAAACTGCTGAGTCAGGCTCAGCAGTTTTTTGATTATTCCCCTTTGTATAAAATGGCCTTCAGCAATGCTTTTTGCACATGGAGACGGTTTTCCGCCTGCTGGAATACTGCAGAATTTGGCCCGTCAATAATCTCCGCAGTCACTTCTTCCTCACGGTGCGCAGGGAGGCAATGTAAAAATGTATAGTCAGGCTTGGCATGGCTGACAAGCGCCGCATTCACCTGATAAGGTGCGAAGACAGCGAGACGCTCTTGCTCTTCCGCTTCCTGTCCCATGCTTGTAAATACATCAGAATAAATCACGTCCGCCTCTTTTACAGCTTCAACCGGGTCAGCTGTAAGCGTGATAGAAGCGCCCGATTGAAGTGCAAATGTTTTTGCCGCTTCAACTGCTTCGTCTAACACTTCGTATCCCTTTGGAGAAGCGATCGAGATATCACAGCCCATTTTTGCGCATCCGATCATTAATGAGTGCGCCACGTTATTACCGTCACCGATATACGCGACTTTCACGCCTTTAAGCTTCCCTTTCACTTCCTTAATCGTCAAAAGATCCGCCAGCGCCTGGCATGGATGGTATTTATCAGTTAGTCCGTTGATGACCGGAATGTCAGCTTCTTTGGCAAGTTCCTCGACCTTTTCATGCTCAAAGGTCCGAATCATGATGGCGTCCACATAGCCAGACAGCACTTTTGCCGTATCAGCGACAGTCTCACCGCGCCCCAGTTGCAGATCTTTTTGGCTTAAGAAGAGGGCGCTCCCGCCCAGCTGCGCCATGCCGGCTTCAAATGAAACACGGGTCCGCGTGGATGATTTTTCAAAGATCATCGCCAAGGTTTTGCCTTGGAAAATAGGCTGGATTTTGTTTTGTTTCAGCTCACCGGCTTCTGTAAGCAGGGCGTTTATATCCTGTTCACTAAGATCCTTTAACGTTAATAAGTCTTTTCCGTATAAACTGGTTTGCGTCACTGTGTGCATGATGCCACTTCCTTTTTATAGAGATCTTTGAGAGATACAGGCTGCGGATGGCCTGAACCGCTTTGTAAAAACGCCCGCACGGTTTCTTCTTCAGTAAAGACGTTGATGCCATGCGTCATAGCTTCCAAACGTTCTTTACGCGCTTCTTCAGAGCCGCTTAAATTGACGTGGAGCGCTTTTCCTTCCTGTTCCATCCATGAGGCAAATGTCCCTTCATGAACCGTAAAACCGGCGTTTTCTGCTAACTCCTTCACATCGTCCGGCCCGTTTTGCAAATAAATGCTTCCTTTTTGATTCCACACACGTGTATAGATTTTTTTCAAGGCGCTGTCGGCATCATATGCAACACACATGCCTTCTCCCGTTGATTTCATTTCCGGTCCAAGCTTGACATCCACATCCTGAATCGCATGAGAAGAAAAAACAGGGAACTTCACGGCAACCCCATGATGATTCTGAACTGCCGGTTTTAGATCTTTTAATGACGCACCTGCCAGCAGACGTGTGGCGAGCGGGATCATCGGAACGCCCATTACTTTGCTGACAACAGGAACCGTGCGGCTCGCTCTCGGGTTCACTTCAAGAACAAGAATGTTTCCATTGTCGATCACAAATTGGATGTTCATGATGCCTTTAAATGAAAGCTTTCGGGCAATTTTTTTCGCGGCATCTTTTATGCCCTGCTGCAGCTCGCTTGTGATGGACGGTCCGGGAAGGATGGCAAAGCTGTCTCCCGAGTGGACACCTGCCCGTTCAATATGCTCGGTATATGTTGGGATAAAGACATCCTTACCATCGGAAATCAAATCAATTTCGACTTCCTTTCCCAACACATACTGATCAATTAAAATCGGGTACGGCATGCTGTCCTCACCGTTCAGCAGCTGAGAAAGCTGGGCTTGCGAGTCAACAATGATCATGCCCATTCCGCCGATGACGTAAGATGGACGGATGAGCACCGGATAGCCGATCTCATCTGCCTTTTCAACAGCCTCTTCTTTTGTATATGCGATTTCTCCTTTTGCGTGGCTCAATTCAAGCTCATCTAGAAGCTGATAGAATTGATCCCGATCCTCTAACACGTCGAGCGTTTCAAATGAGGTGCCGAGAAGGGTAATGCCGGCTTTTTCAAGCATTTTTGCAGCATTGATCGCGGTTTGGCCGCCAAATTGCACGATTGCAAAATCAATATCTTCCTGCTCCGCCACGTTTAAAATGTGCTCCGTTGTCATCGGTTCAAAATATAGGCGGTCCGCAATTTCATAATCGGTGCTGACCGTTTCCGGGTTATTGTTGATCATGATGGTTTCGAATCCAAGCTCTTGCAGTGTCAGCACGCCGTGAACAGCACTGTAATCAAATTCAACGCCTTGGCCGATCCGAATCGGGCCTGACCCGATAATCAGCGCTCGTTTTTTCTCTTTACGGCTGATGTCCCCATCGGTCTCTCCAAAATATGTGGAGTAAAAGTAGTTTGTTTTCGCATCAAACTCAGCCGCGCACGTATCTACAATTTTGAAAGAAGGCGTAATGCCCATCTCCTTGCGAAGCGTACGCACCTCTTCTTCTGTTTTGCCGATCAGTGAGGCAATCGTTGCGTCTGATAATCCCTTTTCCTTGGCTTTTATCAATAATTCAAAAGAGAGATCGCTTCCCGCTTCCATCATGCGGTTTTCCAGTTTGATGATGTTGTCAAAGGTGTGCAGGAAAAACGGATCAATTTTTGTTTTTTCATGAATGTCATCAATCCGCACGCTGCGGCTTAATAGCTCCATGACAACGAAAAATCTGCGGTCGTCCGGAGTGACCGCCAACTCCCATAGCGCTTCAATCGACAACCCGCTGAGCTCTGGAAGGTGCGTACCGATATTTTTCAGTTCGAGGGACGCGGCGGCCTTTTGTATCGCCGCTTCTAAATTCCGTTCAATCGCCATTACTTCACCGGTGGCTTTCATTTTTGTGCCGAGCTTGCGGTCTGCGTTTTTAAATTTATCAAACGGCCAGCGCGGAAATTTGACGATGACATAGTCCAGTGCAGGTTCAAAGCTTGCGTAAGTCGAGCCTGTGAGCGGATTTTTCAGTTCATCAAGGGTATATCCGACTGCCAGTTTTGCAGCCATCTTCGCAATCGGGTAGCCTGTTGCTTTAGACGCGAGAGCCGATGAC
The DNA here is from genome assembly GCF_030519405.1 of Bacillus sp. C28GYM-DRY-1. Taxonomy (NCBI): domain Bacteria; kingdom Bacillati; phylum Bacillota; class Bacilli; order Caryophanales; family Bacillaceae; genus Bacillus; species Bacillus sp. C28GYM-DRY-1. Next base: position 93,116 of record NZ_JAUMKF010000003.1, on the reverse strand, counting down.
CGGCTTACGCGCGGATTGACTTCAATGACATAATATTGTTTGCTGAATGGATCAAGCGCGAATTGAATGTTGCAGCCGCCTACAACATCAAGTGCTGAGATGATCGTCAGACTAGCCGTCCGCAGCATTTGATAGTCTTCATCTGTCAATGTTTGTGACGGCGCCACAACGATAGAGTCCCCTGTATGCACACCGACCGGATCGATATTTTCCATGTTACATACGGTGATGCATGTGTTATTGCTGTCACGCATGACTTCGTATTCAATTTCTTTAAAGCCGGCAATGCTTTTTTCTACAAGGCATTGATTGATCGGGCTTGCTAATAGCGCCTGCTTGATCATGGCGGTAAAGGCTTCTTTATTAGGAGCGATTCCTCCACCCTTTCCGCCTAATGTGTAAGCAGGTCTGATAATAACAGGAAAACCGATGGATTCCGCAAAACGGAGGGCGTCGGTCTCGTTATCAACAATTTCACTCTCCGGCACGGGCTGATTCAATTCGTTCATTAACGAACGGAATCTTTCCCGGTCTTCACCTTTTTGTATCGTTTCGACGGATGTGCCGAGCAATTTGACGCCGTGCTCTTTTAAAACACCCGTTTCTTCAAGCTCCACCGCTAAATTTAACGCGGTCTGCCCGCCTAAATTGGCAAGAAGGCCATCCGGCTGTTCTTTCTTAATGATGGCTGTCAGGCTTTCTGCTGTCAGCGGCTCAAAATAAATTTCATCAGCGAAGGCTTCATCGGTCATAATTGTCGCCGGATTGTTGTTGACGAGGATCACCCGATAGCCCTCCTCCTTCAGTGCGATGCACCCTTGAGTGCCTGAATAATCAAATTCTGCCGCCTGCCCGATGATGATCGGGCCTGAGCCGATTACTAATATGCTTGAAATACTGGTGTCTTTAGGCATGTGCGATTTCTCTCCTTGCTTGTATCACATTCTTTACATAATCATCAAAAATCCATTCGCTTTCCGCCGGTCCGGGATGGGCTTCCGGATGGAATTGAACACTCATGACAGGCAGTTTTTTATGGGAAAGCCCTTCAACTGACGTATCATTGACATGATGAAACCTGATAGTGAGCTCTTCTTTATTAATGGACTGTTCATCAACCACATAGCTGTGATTTTGGCTTGTCATGAAGACGCGTTTTGTTTCACGGTCGATGACCGGATGATTTGCACCCCTGTGTCCGAATGGCAGCTTGAATGTATTCCCTCCAAACGCGAGCGCGATCAGCTGATGGCCAAGACAGATGCCGAGAGTCGGATAACGGCTGACAATGCTTTTGATCTTCCCTAAATACGGCTTAATGGCTTTTGGGTCTCCAGGTCCGTTCGATAACACAATGCCGTCCGGCTTTATATCGTAGACAGCTTCCATTTGCTGATACGGCACCACGGTGACCTTGCATCCTCGTTTGACAAGTGATGACGCGATGGATTTTTTATAGCCGAAATCGATGAGTGCGATATGTTTATTTCCGGCGCCGAATGTGCTGATTTCCTGTGCGGAAGCCAGTTCTGCCACGTTCTCTGGCTGAAGGGAGATTTCAGCTGCTTCTTTAGAGGCTGTGACAGTCGCACCCATCGTTCCGTTTGCACGGATTTTTTTCACGACTGCCCTCGTATCAACATGGGTCAACAATGGAATATTCCATTTCTGTAAATACTCCTTGAGGCTGTATACCGCTTCATGATGAGAAAAATGATCACACGCCTCGTAGACAACCGCGGCTTTTACTTGCGGTTTCTTGCTTTCAAAATCCTTTTCATTAATGCCGTAGTTGCCAATCAGCGGATAGGTAAATACGATAATCTGCCCTTTATATGATGGATCTGTCAGCACTTCCTGGTAGCCTGTCATTCCTGTAAAAAAAACAGCTTCTCCCCTGCAGTTTTCATGACTGTCCAGCTCGCCGCTGAACACTGTTCCATCTTCTAACACTAAATAACCTTCCATCTCACAGCCCACCTCTTGATGAATAATTAATTATAAAAATGAATTTTTATACTTTTAAACCGAAAAAAAATTACTGGTTTACAGCAGAATGATGAGTGATTGCCTGTTTCAGCTTGCTGACAGCTTCTGCTATTTCATCCTTTGTTACGGTGAGCGGCGGCAGCAGCCGAATGACGTTCGGGCCGGCCGGCAACACAAGCAAGCCTAATGTCTGCAATTCAGTAATGATGTCAGCAACAGGCCCATCACACTCAATTCCAAGCATTAATCCTTGACCGCGGATTTGTTTGATAAACGGGCTCTTTAGCTCAGCCTCGAGCTGTCCCTTTAAAAACGCCCCTTTGCCAGCAGCCTCTTGCAAAAAGTCAGGCTCGAATACAATTTGTAATGTGGCATTTACAGCAGCCATCGCCAGCATATTTCCTCCGAAAGTCGTTCCGTGAGAACCAGGGGTAAACGCTTCTCCGAGCTGTTTCTTTCCGATGACAGCGCCAACTGGAAAACCATTTCCCAATCCTTTTGCGACTGTGATAATATCCGGTGAAAGTCCGAAATGCTCGTATGCGAAGCCCTTTCCCGTCCGTCCGATGCCGGTCTGGATTTCATCAACGATCAGAAGAGCTTGCTTTTCCTTACAAAACGACTGTACAGCTGTTAAAAATTCAGCGCTTGCCGGATTGACTCCGCCTTCTCCCTGCACTGTCTCAAGCATCACCGCGGCAATGCCGTCTTCCTCCCCAAGAGCCTCAAAAGCGGAAGGTTCGTTGTATGGCAGGTAGTGAAAACCTTCCAGCATCGGGCCAAAGCCTGTTTTGATTTTTTCCTGTCCGGTCGCAGCCATCCCTGCATACGTGCGGCCATGGAATGACTGTAGGAAAGTGATGATTTTCGTTTTCCCAGTTGCTTTTCGGGCGAGCTTTATCGCGCCTTCATTTGCTTCCGCACCGCTGTTGCAGAAAAAGACAAGATCCCCCGCACTGTGCGCCGCCAGTTTTTGTGCCGCTTGCTCCTGGAGACTGTTTTGAAACAAGTTGGATACGTGCCATACGCTGTCGAGCTGTTTTTTGATTGCTTCTGTAACCGTTTCATGGCAGTGGCCTAGGTTAGATACCGCAATCCCCTGAATAAAGTCCAGGTAGGTTTTGCCGTTTTGATCCTCAACGTACGTTCCCTTTGCTTTTTTGATGTCAATATCCCAGCGGCCGTAGGTTTGAAACAAGCTGCTCATGAAACAGCCTCCTTTGCTTTAACAATTTTTGTTCCTTGAAAGGTTTGTTCTGTGAAGAATGATCCTTTACCGTTTACGATCATGACTTCAGACACCTGATCCGATAAAGCTGACAAGGCTGAATTGACCTTCGGAATCATCCCCCCTGTGATCACTTCCTGCTTGATCAGCATTTGAACCTCCTCAGGGGTCAGGACGTCAAGACGCTGCTTTTCTAACATGATCCCATCGACATCAGTGACAAACATCAGCTTATCAGCTTCAAGCGCTCCGGCGACTGCGGAAGCAGCCAGATCAGCATTCACATTCAGCGTCTTGCAGTCTCTCGTCATAGACAGCGGCGCGATAACAGGAATGATGCCCTTTTCCATCAACGCGTTTACCATGGATGCATCAACCTTTTTGATTTCTCCGACTTCCCCGTATGTTTCCGAATCGAGATAATCTGCCTCCAAAAGACCGCCATCCTTACCAGAGATGCCAGCAGCACACAGTCCGTGTTTGGCAAGCTCAGCAACGAAAAATTTATTCACAGAACCCGATAAAACCATCTCCGCCACTTCTAACACTGGCTTCGTTGTTTTCCGCTGTCCTCCCGAAAACTCTGTTTTGATATTTAACCGTTTCAGCATATTTGTGATTTCCGGGCCGCCGCCGTGAACGATTGCCAGTTTCCATCCCGACGCCATTAAATCTTTCAGATTATCAAAAAATTCCTCAGACAGCTCATGAATGACACTTCCCCCGCATTTAAAAACGATTGTTTTCTTCATTGTGCTCCCCTTTATTACGTGCGATAGCTCGCGTTAATTTTGATATAGTCATAGGTCAGGTCGCAGCCCCACGCTCTTCCGTTCCCCTCACCTTCATCCATCTTGATGACAATGGTGATTTCATCTCCTTTAAGATATTCCTTGGCAAGAGATTCAGAGAATGGCTGAGGTTCGTTATGTTTGAACAGGCATTGGCCCCCAAGATATACCTCAACTTCTTCTGCCGTCACCTGAGCTGCGCTGTGCCCGATGGCTCCGATGATGCGTCCCCAGTTGGCATCTGTTCCGTAGACTGCCGTTTTTACGAGATTCGACCCGACAATTTTTTTGGCAATCACGTTTGCATCAAGATTGTTTTTCGCACCCTGCACTTGGGCTTCAATTAGTTTTGTCGCGCCTTCTCCGTCTCTGGCAATCTCTTTAGCCAAATCCTCGCAAGTAAGCAAGAGCGCTTTTTTAAAGACCGGCCATTCTGGATGATCTTCCGTCAGGCACTCGTTTTCCGCGCAGCCGTTTGCCATGACCAAAACCATATCGTTCGTGGATGTTTCACCGTCAACTGTGATTTGGTTAAATGAAACGTCAGTGATGTCACGCAGCGCCTTTTGCAGCGCTTTTTCTTCGATTGCTGCATCTGTTGTGACAAACCCCAGCATCGTGGCCATGTTCGGATGAATCATTCCCGAGCCTTTAGCCGCTCCGCCGATCGTGACTGTTTTGCCGCCGATTGTCAGCTCATAGCACGTCTGCTTGATCACTGTATCGGTTGTTAATATCGCTTCCTCAAAATCTCCTGAACCCGCAGGTGTTTGTTTCAGCAGCTCGATGCCTGCCTGAATTTTTTCCATGTCTAAATGTTCGCCAATGACGCCTGTAGATGAAACGGCGACAAGCTCCGGCTCAATGCCAAGCTGTGAAGCAAGACTCTCCCGCATTGTGTATGCGTCCTTTATGCCCTGTTCTCCCGTGCAGGCATTGGCAATCGCGCTGTTGACGATAACGGCTTTCAACGCTGCCCCCTGCTTTAAGCTGTCTTGTGTGACTTTGATCGGGGCGGCCTGAAAGTGGCTCTGGGTATAAACGGCTGCACTTACGGCCGGTGTCTCGCTGATAATGACGCCGAGATCTTTTTTCGAGTAGCGCAGCCCGCAATGCACGCCCTTTGCCTGAAACCCTTTTGGCGAGGATACATCCCCTGTTACTTTTACAATTTGATCTTCACTTAACTGAATCATGATTCGATTCTCTCCCGTTCTATGGATATATTGGCGTCATGGTGAGTCCAGTCTCTTCATTCCAGCCATTCATCAAATTAAAGTTTTGCACAGCCTGACCGGCGGCACCCTTCATTAAATTATCGATTACCGAAACGATTGTGACTCTGTTCGTTCTCTCGTCGAAGGTAACAGCGATATCACAGAAATTGCTGCCGTACACTTCCTTCGTTTGCGGATACTGCCCTTTTGGCCTTACTCTCACAAAATATGAATTTTGGTAAAATTCCGAATATAAATGATGAAGGTCATCTGCCGATAGTTCAGTGGTTAATTGTGTGTACATCGTTGCCATGATCCCTCTTGTCATCGGCACCAAATGAGACGAAAATGTAATAGGCCCGAGCCCCGGCTGCCATTCTTGCAGCGCCTGTTCAATTTCCGGCGTATGCTGATGTTCATTGACTTTATAAATTTTAAAATTGTCGTTCAGCTCAGAAAAATGAGTTCCCATGGATGCTTTTCTTCCCGCTCCGGAAACACCGGTCTTTGCATCAACGATAACGAAAGATTCATTGAGCAGTTTCTTTTGAGCCAATGGCGCGAGGCCAAGTAAAACAGCAGTTGGAAAACAACCAGGATTGGCAATGAGTTTCGCCTGTTGAATTTGCTTTTGATTGAGTTCTGCCAGACCGTATACCGCCTCATGAATCACTTCCTTCGGTGCAGCTGTCCGTTTATACCATTTTTCATATTCAGCCGGCTCTTGTATCCTCAGATCACCTGACAGATCAATAACCGGAATCCCTGCATCTGCCAGCTGGGGAGTCAATTCACTTGATACCCCGGGCGGCGCAGCAAGAAACATGATATCTATTTCGTGTTTGATCGTATTCATATCAATCGGCTTCAGCTTTTGATTCGCTAAGCCAGCAAGATGAGGATAAACCTCGCTGTAGACATTCCCTTCTCCGCTGGATGAATAGAGTATACATTCCTCTGCATGAGGGTGATGTGAGAGAATCCTGACAAGTTCGGTGCCTCCATATCCTGTAGCGCCTACAATTCCTATTTTCAAATCAAGTTCACCTTCTTGGTCTTTGTGAAATTATTTAACATTATAACATGAATAAAAATAAATTCAATCGTATATTTAATATTTTTATTCATTTATAAATTTTCTGTTCAATAAAAAATCTGTTCGAAAAAAATGGCAGTGATTCACCAGAAAACGTTGATCTGGCGCCTTATTTCAGCCGCATAAAAAAACAGACTGATCGCATCAGCCTGTTTTCATCATCATCAATCCACTCAAAAAATATAGAATAGAGCTTGCATAAAAAATCATTTCTACTGTAAAAAAGTCAGCGAGAAAGCCGCCGAGCATAATGGCTGCCGCTGAAAAAACAGCTGTCCAAAAATGGTAATTCCCAATCTTCTTTCCGCGCTCTCCGCTGTCTGTAAAATCGGCGATCAGCACTTTTTCTCCGTGCTTTTGCAACGCACCAAAGAGCCCTAAAAGAACTTGAACGATATACACTTGAACGACGTTTCCAATATGCGGGACATATAAAAGCAGAACAGCCATGCCCCAAGAGTTTGCAAGCAGAAAATAACGGCTGTCGAACCTTTCAGACAGCCGTCCGAGCAACGGATAAATGAGCGCTCCGCTTAGCCCGAACAATCCGTAGGAAAAACCGAACTGCGTGTAGCTGGAGCCAATATTTTTCACAAACAGAATATAAAACGGAAAGATTAAGCTGCTTGCAAAAAACACGCTGCTTTGTGATAGTGTCAGCCATTTTAATTTGTTTTTCCCCATTATTTATACCTCTGATAAAAGTAATTCATAAAGCGCTCATCCGGGTCATACGTTCGTTTTTTCTGAAAAAACGCTTCGCTTTTCGGGTATGCCTGTCTCATTTGCGCTTTTGTCTGGTAAGTCATATACGGCAAGTAATAGCTCCCGCCGTGCTTGATGGCAACGTCTGTCATGCGCCTGATGATCCGGGCAGTATCTGCCTGGCCTTCTTTTGAAAAGCCCTCATTTATTAAAAGCACAAGCGAAAACATATCATCCTTCGCATAGGAAAGATCGGCTTTTTCATTTTTCTGCACATAACGAATCGTAATGTTCAACATGTTTAAATCCTCGTCCGACAGAGTTTGTCTCAGGTCGTCAATATAGGACGAATACTCCTTCACCGGCACAAAGTATTCTTGCAGAACATCTGTGTTGTCATTGTTTTCATATTCGAGAAATTTTGATTCGGACCGCATAACATTATTACGTGTGATCTTTGTGCCGTTTTGACTCAGAAAATAGGACTGCTGCGTGTTCCAAAGCCAATTCCTTCCCCATTCATATCTTCTTGACAAGCCGAGTGCAAACTTTGTGATCCCCGTATACTCTTCTGCTTTGAGATCGCTGTATGATGGCAGCTGATCCTGATGATCAGCCAATTCATAATTTGTAACATACATGTCTTTCAGAAATCCTTTTTTCGCTGTTGAAATTCGCGCCAGATGCATTCGGACATCCGGATTTCCTTTTACGTGCTTTGTAAAATAGTCCGCGTATGCACTGTAATTCATTGTTTCAGTCTGCATGACATACAGCTCATCATCCGTCAGCTGAAGCGTTACATCAAGAATCACGCCAAAAAGACCGTACCCTCCGATGACTGCCGTAAACAAATCATCTTTTGGAGTGACGGTGACAATTGATCCGTCCGCTTTTAAAAGCCGAAATGATTTGACTGTATCAATCAGCGAGCCATAGCGGATATCACGTCCGTGGGCATTGGCGCTGAGAGATCCTCCAATTGTAAAAATGTTTTGTGACTGCATGACTTTTACCGCGAGTCCGTATGGATTCACGTCATTCTGGATGTCATTCCATGTCGCGCCGCTTTGCACTCTGATGGTTTTCTTCTCTTGATCAAGCGACAGAATTTTATTGTAGCCTGTCATGTCGAGAACGATCCCGTCCTCATAATATGTATGGCCGCCCATGGAATGCTGGGCCCCGGCGATTGAGATCTTTATGTTTTTTCGATTTGCCTCTTTGATCGTGTCAATGAGCGTTTCCTCTTCCTGCCCTTTCACTGTCTGCTTAATTTTCACAGGCATTAGGCGGCTGACATACGTCATTTCGCTTGTGTCTGTTTTTTGATCTGAATGCACAGAGTATGCAAACAGGGCCGCATACGCGCCTATACAAAGCGCGAATGCAAGCATTTTCTTTTTCATGGCGCTCTCCCTGCTGTTTTTTTATACCATTATACCAGGTCTGCGCCCTCATATTTCCAGATTATCTTGCCCGTTTTTCGGCACGGCGGTCAGCCACGATAAAGCAGGCGTGAATCGCGCCCGGCAGCCAAAAGATACAGGTCAATATAAGATTCAGCAATGCCTGAAACGGTTTTCCCGAAAACAAAACAGCAAGCGGCGGGCATAGGACAGCAAGCAGGTACATCATTTTCCCTCACTCCTTTCAGTTGTAAAAAGGACAGCCTCACAGTAAGGCTGTCCTTTTTTGTTTTGTTTTATTGAATGCCAAGCGCGATTTTCGCGTATCTGGACATTTTGTCTCTTGTCCAAGGCGGATTCCATACAATGTGAACCTCCGTCTCTTTCACTTCCGGAATGTCCGCTAATGCTTTTTTCACTTCATCAACGATAATCGGCGCTAACGGGCAGCCCATTGATGTCAGTGTCATCGTAACGTGCGTTAAGCCATCTTCATCCATATCAACATCATATACCAAACCAAGATTCACGATATCAACACCAAGCTCAGGATCAACAACCTGTTCCAGAGCGCCCATGATGTTCTCTTTTAATGCTTCTTCCACGTTCCCTCACTCCTTTTTTCTACAGTATAACGTAAATCAAGCCCTTCTTCACACCATTGTGCTTTATAAGTACGTATCAAACCATTCAATCGTTTTTAACACTGCTGTCCGCGGGACTTTATGGTCAGCATGTTCATCTCCGATAAATTGGAGGCGTTCCGGCTGCTCGCTGTAATGAGATTTGACCTTGTCATAAAATGTCCGGGTCGGCGCGTAAGGCACGACTTTATCTTTTGCGCCGTGCCAAAATAATAGCGGGCGCTGTCGCAGTTTTTCCGGCTGAAGGCTAAGATCCCGCAATTCGAGACGCTTCATCAGCTCCTCTACCTTTTCTTCCGGCACATCGATATCAATACCCTGAGATTGAATATGGTCAATTTGCTGCTGAAACAGTTCTACGTAATTCGGGCTTCCCATCAGGCTTACGCTGGCTTTTATCCAATCATAAGCAGTTAACGCGCCAAGCGTTGTGATACCTCCCATTGAGGTGCCTGCGAGGCCGATACGACCGCTGTCTATCAGGCCCTCTTTTTCAAAATGCGTTTTGAGTACGCCGATCTCTTCAATCTCATTGAGGACGATATCCCAAAAATGGCCGGCCAGCTCTTCAACAGCCATTTCTTCTCCCCGTTCACCATGGTGCAGAGCCTCCGGCAGAACGGCCCTGAAGCCCTTCTCCGCAAGCAGGTAAGCAATATGAAGGTTGTGTTCCTTCGCGCTCGTAAAACCATGTATAAAGATGACGAGAGGAACAGCGCGGCGCCTGTTCTCTTCCTTTACAATATGTAAAAACGGAATACCGGAAACAGTTTGATTTTCAATTTGAATCACAATGTGCCCCTCCTTAGGATAACCATAATCATAAGTGTAACATGTAGACAATAAAGATGGTAAAAAGCTACACTGTAAGTAAGGCAAAACAAGCAAATTCTAAGGTTAAAGGAGCTTTTCATGGAGACAAAACCCTATTTAATCGCATTAGATTTAGATGGAACGTTATTAAAGGATGACAAAACCATATCAGAATACACCCTTCGGACGATACAGCGCCTAAAAGATGACGGGCATTATGTCTGCATCTCAACGGGCCGTCCATACCGTTCAAGTTCCATGTACTATCAGCAGATGGAGCTGACAACGCCGATTGTCAATTTTAACGGAGCGTTTGTCCATCACCCGCAGGACGACAGCTGGGGACGATATCATACCTCGCTGCCGCTTGATGTTGTCAAACAACTAGTCGAGATCAGTGAGAGGTACAACGTACATAATGTGCTTGCCGAAGTCATTGATGACGTGTACTTTCATTACCATGATGAGCACTTGATTGATGCCTTTAATATGAATACAACAAATGTGACGATCGGAGACTTGCGGAAAAATCTCAGTGAGGATGTTACATCCGTACTCATCCACGCAAAAGAAGAAGATGTGCCGGCCATACGCTCCTATTTATCGGATGTGCACGCCGAGGTGATCGATCACAGAAGATGGGCCGCGCCGTGGCATGTGATAGAAATTATTAAAAGCGGCATGAATAAAGCGGTCGGCCTTCAGAAAATAAGCGATTATTACAACGTGCCGAGGGAGCGGATCATTGCTTTCGGGGATGAGGATAACGATTTGGAAATGCTTGAATTCGCCGGCTGCAGCGTTGCGATGGGAAATGGAATTGACGAGGTCAAGCAAATTGCCAACCGGACAACGACTACAAATGAAGAGGACGGCGTGGCAAAATTTTTAAAAGAATATTTCTCACTTTAAAGACCGTCCATAATAATTTTTCCCACTCATAAACGTTACTTCGCCCCACCATACTATTGAAGACGACTCATCTCGTCAAAGTATGGAAGGGGGCAGTCTCACAATGGGTAAACGAAGCAAATCCAGAAGGTTTATTCACCAGGGTAAAGACTCCATCGGGCAACACGCCGCAAGATTTCCATATCGGTCTACTTTAGAAGAAGCTCACCAGCATGCCGCGGCACGAGACTCGGCTGAAAGGCAGTATGAATATTAATGAGAAATGAACTGTTTCAGCAGGCAAAATCATTTGTTCAACAGGCTGTCATGGTGACAAACGGCTTTGAGGAAGGCGATCAGGAGCAAGCCATTCTGAGAGCCAAAAATGCTGTGTCTTCTGCGTATGCCAATTCGACAGATGCGGAACGTCAACAGCTTCACCAATTTCAGGATCAGCTAGACAAACTGCAATAAAAAAAGGCTATGGCGATTCGCCATAGCCTCTATTTGACTTCAAATTGCTGAACGGCCTGAACCTGCTTGAGATTTTCCGCTCTCCCCTTAAATGTTACCTTTACCTCGTAAGTTCCGGGCTCAGGGACTTCCTTCCACACATCAGAGAAATCATATGTTTCTCCAGGTTCCAATGTCAGGTTTTGAAAAGCCTGCGTAAACATTTTGTCTTTCGAATAACGGTATCTTTCTTTGTTGTCAGAATCATACACGACAAGTTCAAATTTTTGTCCTGTGCTGAATTGAAACTCGACAGCACGTTCGCTTTGGTTCTTCAGCGACATGTTAAATTTGATTTGTTCAGGCTCCTGAATTGCGTCAACAGATAAAACAACCCTTTGATTCTCCATTCCGCCTGATACCTCCTTATCGGGTTCTGTCTGCTCATCTTTCCCGCAGCCTATCAAAAGCAGCACAGGAAGGAGCATCACAAGCAGCCGTTTCACGACTTCCACCTGCTTTCGTCAGTCTTTTCTAAAGAAACCAAAAATCCCTGTTGTTTGAACAATGTTCGTAAAAGCTTTCGGATCAACTTCTTTAACAATTTTCTCTAAATCGTACAATTCATACCTTGTGATGACGATAATCATCATTTCTTTCTGTTCGTTCGTAAAGGCTCCTTTGGCCGGAACAGTTGTGATGCCGCGCACTATTCTTCCGTAAATGGCTTCTTTGATTTCGTCCGCTTTTTTCGTCACGATCATTGCCGTGAGCTTCATGTGGCGGGTATGAATGGCGTCGATCACCCTCGTTGTCACATACAGTGTTACCAGGGTATATAATGCTTTCTCCCAACCCTGCAATAATCCTGCCGTCAAGATGATAATCCCGTTGAGAATAAAGAAATATGTGCCGACGGGTTTATCCTTCCACTTAGCTAGCACCATGGCGACGATATCGAGCCCGCCTGTTGAAGCGCCGTATTTTAATGTTAGGCCGATACCGACTGCGGAAATGACGCCGCCGAACACTGCGTTCAGCAAAATGTCATGTGACAGGCTTGTTTCCGGCAGAATTCCCATAAACACAGTGGTGAGTGCGACACTTAAGATACTGTACACCGTAAACGATTTGCCGACCTTCAGCCACCCTAAAATACCGACCGGAATGTTTAAGAGGAACAAGAGCGTTCCCGTCGATATGTAAAAGGGGGCATATTGAACAATGACGCTTGATAAAAGCTGGGCCACACCTGTAAATCCGCTGGCATATACATCTGCCGGAATCAAAAATAAGTTCAGCCCGGCCGCATTGAGTAAAGCGCCGATGATGACGATGAGTAATTTTTTTGTTTGATCTAGTACCATGGCATGTTCCTCCGCTCTTTCTTCTTAATATGTTTTCCCTTAAAACAAATATTTGAACACAATTTTGGCAAATTAATATGATATAGTTGGCTTAACTCTTATGATAACGAGCGATAACGGAAAGAAGGGAAGCAATATGACAGTTCATCTCATCGCTGACAGCGCCGCTGATTTGCCCCGTTCTTATTTTGAAGAAAACGGCATTGGCTTTATTCCGCTCAGAGTCTCTCTCAGTGATAAAGAATTCGAAGATGCAGTCACGATTGATGCGGAACAAATATTTGAAGCGATGCAAAATGGAGAAACGCCTAAGACGTCCCAAGCCTCACCGCAAACGATTAAAAATGTGTTTTTGCAATATGCCGAAACAGTTGATCCCGCTCTTTACATTGCCTTTTCCTCAGGCCTCTCCGGCACGTATCAGACAGCTGTGATGATGGCCAATGAAGTAAAGGAGGAATTCCCCGATTTCGATTTACGGGTCATTGATTCCAAATGTGCTTCATTAGGATACGGGCTGGCTGTCCGGCATGCTGCCGATCTCTGTATCAACGGAAATACAATACAAGAAATTGAAACGTCTGTAAAGAACTTTTGCGAACAGCTTGAGCACATTTTTACCGTCGATGATTTAACGTACCTCGCCCGGGGCGGCCGAATTTCAAAAACGTCCGCTTTTGTCGGCGGTCTGCTCAATATTAAACCGCTTCTTCATATGGAGGACGGCAAGCTTGTGCCTCTTGAAAAAATCCGCGGACAGAAAAAGCTGTTCAAACGGATTATTGAATTAATGAAAGAGCGAGGAGACAATTGGAGCGATCAAACCGTCGGAATCAGCTATGCCGCTAACGAAGGAACAGCCAATGACATGAAAAATTTGATTGAAGATACGTTCAAGCCAAAAGAGATTATCATGCATTCAATCGGTTCCACGATCGGCTCACACGCCGGACCCGGCACATTAGCCGTATTCTTTTTAAGAAAATGAGCAAACAAAAACCTCCAGATATTTGATATATGCTGGAGGTTTTATATTAATTTTTTGTTTACATAAATGATGACTCCAGCTCCATATGCCAAAATCATTGGCGGAATCAGCTGATCTTGTCCTTGGAATGAAATAAAACCGTTTAAAAGAATAAATATCCCTGAATTCAGAAAAAAGTTTCCCGCAATTCTAGCCAGACGGTCTTTGTCACGTATCCGGGACTCACGGAAACCGGACAATATCCATGTTTGCTTTTTAATTCCTGCCATATAAGCAATCCAAAAGAAAAGCATCGCAATCAAGATCAATAAAAAATCGATGCGAATGTACACGACATCTCCCCCTGTCTTTTCACTAACAAAACAATCTGTCTCCTAATGATACGTAACAGAAATTTATTTGTGAAGTTCTTATATAAAAAAATAGAGGGCCTGAGGGCCTGTACGGCCCTCTATTTTTTCTCGTATGTCCATCCGTCTTCCTGATACACTTTTCCGTTTTTCATCAAATGGCCAAGCGCGCGCTTAAAGGCGGCTTTGCTCATGTTAAAACGTTCTCTGATATCGTCAGGCTGGCTTTTGTCGCTGTACGGCATAGCGCCGTTTCTTGTTCTCATATACGTTAAAATGTACTCGGCATCCACAGACAATGCATCCTGTTTTCTCGGGAGCAGCGACATGTTGACTGAGCCGTCTTCTTTTACTTGAATCACCCGTCCCGTGATTCTTGAGCCGAGTCTTGGTTCCTCTTTTCTTTCTGACGGATGGATAAAACCGCGGATACCATCGTCTGTGATGATAAATGAACCCGTTGCGATTAATCTGTACACCGTACCTGTCAGCTCTTTATTCATCAGATCTTCTGAAGCGTCGGTAAACAGTTCGCTTATAATATCCTCCGGTGCTGGTTTGGCAAACATGCGCCCCCGATTCGTCACTTTCAGCATACAGTAGAGCTTGTCGCCTTTTTGCGGCCAGACATCCTCGTATGGCGGCAAATGCTCAGTTGCAACAAGCGCATCCTTGGATAAGCCGACATCAACGAAAACGCCCATATCTTCCACTTTATCCACCACTTCGACCCAGCCGTACTCATCAGCGCTGATGACCGGAATTTTCATCGTGGCCGCAAGTCTTTCCTGCTGGTCGACATATATAAAGACCTCTACCTCATCCCTGTCTTCGATATCCTCAGTTATTTCACTGTTATGTAAGAGAATCGTATCTTCTCCGTCGGTTAAAAAGTAACCGAAGTCAGTTTGGTGATCTATACTCAAGGTTAATTGCTGCCCTGGTCTCATGCTATCGTCCTTCCTGTTCCGCTTATTTTTATGCGGATTCTGTTAACATTTTTTCCAATCATCACAAATTGATTCTTTGTTCTGTTGGAAGTTTCTCTTTATTCTACTATAATCGACACATAAGTTAAATGTTATGGAGGTTTTCATATGGCAAAAGAAAGTTCATTCGATATTGTATCCCAGGTGGAATTGCCAGAAGTGCAAAATGCGATTCAAATTGCGCTGAAAGAAATCAGCACACGCTATGACTTTAAAGGAAGCAAAAGCGACATTTCGTTAGATAAAGAGGAGCTTGTTCTCGTTTCTGATGACGAATTTAAATTAAGCCAGCTCAAAGATGTGCTGGTCAGTAAATTGATTAAACGAAACGTGCCGACAAAAAATATTGATTACGGCAAGGTTGAAAGCGCGTCAGGCGGAACGGTGCGCCAGCGTGCAAAGCTTGTACAAGGCATTGACAAGGACAACGCCAAAAAAATCAATACCATCATCAAAAACTCCGGACTGAAAGTAAAGTCTCAAGTGCAGGATGATCAAGTGCGTGTCACCGGAAAAAACAAGGATGACCTGCAGCAGATTATCACAGCAGTACGGGGCGCAGATCTGCCAATTGATGTTCAATTTATAAATTTCAGATAAATTTTCTGAATCCTATTGATTATTGTCTTTATTTTCGGTAAATTTGGAGAAAGGGAAAACGCCAGGCATCTTTTGGCAGCTCCTGAACATGTAAAATTTCATATCCGTTCTTATCAAGAGAAGCAGAGGGACTGGCCCGACGAAGCTTCAGCAACCGGTGTAATGGCGATCAGCCATGACCAAGGTGCTAAATCCAGCAAGCTCGAACAGCTTGGAAGATAAGAAGAGACAAAATCACCGACAAAGTCTTCTTCTTAAGAGGACTTTTTTTATTTCTCTTTTTTCCTTGCTGAATGTGAATAAAGGAGGCAGACAATGGGACTTTTAGAAGATTTGCAAAAACAGGTGTTAATCGGCGACGGCGCCATGGGGACGCTCCTCTACTCCTACGGCATTGACAGATGCTTTGAGGAGCTCAACATTTCAAAGCCGGAGGAAATTCAGCGCATACATAAAGCGTACGTTGAGGCTGGAGCCAACATCATTCAAACGAATACGTACGGGGCCAATTATATTAAATTATCCAGACACGGGCTTGAGGATGACATCAAAAAAATGAATCAGGAGGCGGTAAAAATCGCGCGGGCTTCAGCAGGCGATGCGTACGTGCTGGGGACGATGGGCGGCATCCGCACCTTTAATAAAAATGCGTACAGCCTTGACGAAATCAAACGCAGCTTTCGCGAGCAGCTGTACCTGCTGCTGCATGAGGAGCCGGATGGGCTGCTGTTAGAAACGTATTATGATTTGGAAGAAGCCCGTGAAGTGCTGAAAATCGCGCGCAAAGAGACTGACCTTCCGATTATGCTTAATGTCTCCATGCATGAGCAAGGTGTACTGCAGGACGGAACACCGCTTTCTGAAGCATTGCGATCGATTGCGGATCTCGGGGCTGATATCGCCGGCATTAACTGCCGGCTCGGCCCTTATCACATGATTGAAGCGCTTAGCGAAGTGCCGATTTTTGATGATGTGTTCTTATCAGTTTATCCGAACAGCAGTCTCCCCTCACTTGAAGAAGGCCGGCTCGTCTATGAAACAGATGACACGTATTTTCAAAACAGCGCGTCAGAATTCCGCAAGCAAGGCGCACGGATTATCGGCGGCTGCTGCGGCACCACGCCGAATCACATCCGGGCGATGGCGGAAGCGATTGGCGGGCTTGCTCCGATTACAGAAAAAGAAGTCAAAACCAGGCCTAAGGAATTCATTTCTGTTCAGGATGAGCGCACAGAACCGGGCCTGAATGAGATCGCAGCGGTAAAACGCTCCATTATCGTAGAGCTGGATCCGCCGAAAAAATTGAGCTTTGACAAATTTCTGTCCGCCGCTGCTGAATTAAAAGAAGCGGGAATCGACGCCCTGACCCTTGCCGACAATTCCCTGGCTACTCCGCGGATCAGCAATGTTGCCTGCGGCACCCTTGTGAAGCAACAGCTCGATATGCGCTCCCTTGTCCATATTACGTGCCGTGACCGAAACATTATCGGCTTGCAGTCACATTTAATGGGCCTTGATACGTTAGGGCTGAATGACGTGCTGGCCATTACGGGCGACCCTTCTAAGATCGGGGATTTTCCGGGTGCAACGTCTGTGTATGATTTAACATCCTTTGATTTAATCAGGCTGATCAAACAGTTTAATGAAGGACTGTCCCTGTCTGGAAAACCGCTTGGCAAGAAAACGAATTTCTCGGTCGCCGCCGCATTTAATCCTAACGTCCGCCATCTAGATAAAGCGGTACAACGGCTGGAGAAAAAAATAGATTGCGGCGCAGATTATTTTGTTTCACAGCCTGTCTATTCTGAGCAGCAGCTTGTCGATATCCATAACGAAACAAAGCATCTGAAGACGCCGATCTATATCGGCATTATGCCACTCACAAGCAGCCGAAATGCTGAATTCATCCACAATGAAATTCCGGGGATTAAACTATCTGACTCTATTCGTGAAAAAATGGCCCTCGCCGGCGAGGATAAAGAGAAACAAAAAGCGGAAGGCCTTGCGATTGCGCGCTCCCTGCTGGATACGGCATGCGAGCTGTTTAACGGCATCTACCTGATTACGCCTTTTCTCAGATCTGACTTAACCGCCGAGCTCACTTCGTACATTCAGCAAAAAGATGAGCAGCGCCAAAATATCTATTTGCATTAATACTTAGAAGACTGCCTAAGCCAAATGGGCGGTCTTTTCCAACGTAATTCGTGTTACGATAAAGAAAATGAGATTATGAGGAGGAACATCATGCTCGAAGTTAAAACCATTTCTGCGGAAGATACATACGACATCCGGCACCGCATCCTGCGTCCCCATCAATCCATCGAACAATGCAAATATGAACAGGATCATGCGGAAGGCGCCTTTCATCTCGGCGTGTTTTATGAAGGAATCCTGATCAGCATCGCTTCTTTTTCCCCTCAAAATCAGCAATTATTAACGGAATCCCCTGCATATCGGCTGAGAGGCATGGCGACGCTTGAAGGATATCGCGAGCAAAAAGCCGGAAGCACACTGATCAAATATGCGGAGCAAAAACTGGCAGACAGAAACGTACAGGCGGTCTGGTGCAATGCAAGACAACATGTCAAAGGCTACTATGCAAAGCTTGGCTGGGAGGAACTTGGCGAACCGTTCGAGATTCCCGGCATTGGCACTCATGTTGTCATGTACAAAACATTCGGAACAAGCAGATGACGTGTTTGAAGGTAATAGATGAGCTAATTGAGCTTCATGAACAACATACCCCCGGACTATTGCGGCTTTGCAGGCAAGCCGGGTGGCCTGATTATGGCGAACAAGAGCTGGCACTGCTTGTCCAGCAAGGGCGCTTTTTCGGTTATCAAAACATCCGCGGTGAGATCATCTCCTGTATCGGCTTATTTTTGTTTGGCCGTCTTGCTTCTATCGGCTTCGTCATCGTCGACAAGGACTACAAACGGCTCGGTCTCGGACGGCGGATGGTAAACGCGTGTATCAGCAAAACGGATGAAAGCACCGCCATCAGGCTTTGCGCCACAAAAGAAGGTTTGCCGCTTTATGAAAAAGCTGGTTATCATCAAGCAGGTTCAGTCCGAAAATACAGTTGTCACGGTTTTCAACCGATTGAAAAGCGAGATCATCTTGTGGCTGAACTGACAGCCTTTAGAGAACAAGACTTTCAAGAATTAGCCGCGGCCGATCTCGCTGCCTTTGGCGGAGATCGAACAAACCTTTTGCAGCAGCTTATTTACACTTCAGAGGAATGCGTCATCGCCCGAAACAATGAGGGACACCTGATTGGCTACGGCCTATCTGTACAGACACCTGCCAATCTGAAATTCGGCCCCATCATCGCCCCATCACCAGACGTGGCTGCACAATTCATCAATAGGCTGGCCGCCGGCAAACAAGGTCCGATGCGCATCGATATCCCGGGTGAACACACATCTTTGCATGAGAGGCTGATGGAGATGGGATTTCATGCAGACGATGAGCCTCCGCTTATGCTTTATCGGAAAAAGAAGCTTTCTATCAAAAATGGACACTTATATGCGTTGATTTCACAGGCTCTCGGTTAATCCTCTTTTTTCCCGAACAGGTATTTTCTGTTCGGTTTTTTGCTGTCTAAACGTTGAATAAACGAAGCTATCAGGGACATTCTAAGCAGAAGAAAAGGAGTGTGCTCTGAGATGGAATCTTCAAAACAAAATAACGGAATGACGATTGTTGCAATTGGTTCAATCCCTTTAATATTAACACTTGGAAACTCAATGCTTATTCCGATATTGCCAAAAATGAAATCTGAACTTCATTTATCACAATTTCAAGTCAGTCTCGTGATCACAGTATTTTCCTTAATTGCGGCGTTTGCCATTCCGATTGTCGGTTATCTCGCTGACAGATTCTCAAGAAAAGTCATCATTATCCCTTGCTTATTTTTGTATGGAGCCGGCGGGTTGTTAGCCGGGTTTGCGGCAGGTTTTTTTGACAATGCGTACCCTTGGATCATGGCAGGACGGGCGCTTCAGGGAATCGGGGCAGCCGGGACCGGCCCGATCGCCATGGCACTGTCAGGGGATCTGTTTAAAGGCGCCCAGGAAAGCAAGGTGCTCGGCCTCGTTGAAGCTTCAAACGGCATGGGGAAAGTGCTTTCGCCAATCATCGGCTCGCTTATCGCCCTGCTTGTCTGGTACGGCGCGTTTTTTGCCTTCCCGGTATTTTGTATCATTTCGATCGTGCTGACTTGGATTTTTATTAAAGAAAAGAAAAAGGAAAAAGAACCGCCCCCGATCGGAAAATATGCGAAAGGGCTGTTAAGTGTTTTTAAGCATGAAGGCAGATGGCTGTTTACCGCTTATTTAGCCGGGGCAACCTGCCTGTTTACTTTATTCGGCATCCTGTTTTATCTATCAGATGTCTTGGAAAAAACATATGATACCGACGGCGTCAAAAAAGGCTTGATTTTGGCGATTCCTCTTTTGGTCATGTGTGTAACGTCTTATACAACCGGAAGCAAAATAGGCCAAAAGCAATCGTTAATGAAAAAGCTGATCGTACTCGGATTAGCGTTCATGACCGTGTCTTACGCAACACTGTCATTCATTGAGAACCTGGTCTTTTTTATCAGTGTTCTCGTGCTGAGCAGTATCGGTTCAGGCCTTGTTCTTCCTTGTGTGAACAGCTTTATTACCGGAGCTGTCGGGAAAGAAAGACGAGGATTTGTGACCTCGCTCTACGGATCGGTTCGTTTCTTAGGGGTGGCCATCGGGCCACCGATTTTCGGCCGCCTGATGGAATGGTCAAGACCCGGCATGTTTTTAAGCATTGCGGGATTGACGCTTGTTGTCGGCATTCTCGTAATTTTGCTGATCCATGTGAATCAAAACAAAGAAGAATCAAAAGAAAAAGAAGATCCTAAAATGGCAGGCAATCGGCTTCAGACGACTGAGGAAAGGTAGCATCAAATTTGAAAATCGAACGGGTTGAGACTTTTCCGCTTTTGCATCGGTTAGAAGAGCCGTACGGTGACGCAAACGGGTTTAAACAATATCGAACTTGCTATCTCATCAGAATTGTCACAGAAAGCGGGATTGACGGCTGGGGAGAATGCGTTGATTGGCTTCCGGCTCTCCATATCGGTTTCACCAAACGAATCATTCCCTTTCTTTTAGGAAAACAGGCCGATAGCCGCCTGCCACTAGTGCGCACGATTCAAAAATGGCATCAGCGCGCGGCCTCCGCTGTAAGCATGGCCCTGACAGAAATTGCGGCTAAAGCTGCGGATTGTTCTATTTGCGAACTATGGGGCGGGCGGTACAGAGAAGAGATCCCTGTATACGCCTCATTCCAATCGTATTCAGACCTGCCGCAATGGATCAGCCGTTCGGTCTCTAACGTTGAAACCCAGTTAAAAAAGGGCTTTAAGCAAGTCAAAGTCAAAATCGGCGGGGCTTCATTCGAGGAAGATGTCCGGCACATCAGTGCGCTGCAGCATACGGCAGGCAACTCCATTGCGTTGATTCTGGACGCAAATCAAAGCTACGATGCAGCAACAGCTATGAAATGGGAACGCTATTTCTCAACATGGACGAATATCGGATGGTTCGAGGAGCCTTTGCCCTTTAATCAGACGCAGGATTACGCTTTGCTGCGCAGCCGTTTATCTGTTCCTGTTGCCGGTGGAGAAAATATGAAAAGCGCGGCGAAATTTGCTTCGCTCCTTTCACAGCGCTGCTTGGATATCATTCAGCCAGATGTTATGCATATCAACGGGATCGATGAGTTTCGGGACTGCCTCCAGCTCGCGCGTTATTTCGGCGTCAGAGCGTCCGCACATGCATATGACGGATCGCTTTCACGGCTCTATGCTTTATTTTCGCAAGCCTGCCTGCCTCCATGGTCTAAAATGGAAAATGATCAAATTGAACCGATTGAGTGGGACGTCATGGAGAATCCTTTTACAAATCTCGTCAGCCTTCAGCCTTCAAAAGGAATGGTCCACATCCCGAAAGGAAAAGGCATTGGAACAGAAATCAATATGGAGATCATTCATCGCTACGAGTGGGATGGTTCAGCATATTAAGCTGGGCCATTTCTATATTTGCATACATAAATGATGGACAGCCTCATAAAATGGAAACAGCGGACAAGTCTTTTCATAAAGGAGCAAATGACTTAATGGCTGAACTGCTGATGAAAGCAAAACTCACGTTTATGATTGTCGTAGGCGGCGTATTACAGGGACTCGGCATGTCCTTGTTTTTATTTCCACATGATATTCCGACAGGCGGGGCAGCAGGTATTGCGGTGCTGCTGCATTATCTGTTTCAAATCCCACATGGCTTTTCAGTGTGGGCAGTGAATGTTTCGATGCTTTTTACTGCTTTAAAATGGCTGGAGATGAGAACATTTACCGGCACCCTTGCTTCGATTACCGTTACCTCTGTCTCGGTACTGATATTCGATTTTGTTTTTACGGATATCACATCCAACCTGTGGCTTGATTTGGCAAGCGGCGCTGTGTTATTGGGACTTGGCATCGGACTTTTATACAAATACAAAATTTCGAACGGAGGATTCGGAGCCCTTGCTCTGATGATTTCCATCTATCGCGGCGGGAATCCCGGGACGATCCTCCTTATCATGAATGGCATCATTTTTATGGTCACCGCGTCTATTATTGACTGGGGCATCGTCATTCAAGCCCTGATATGCCAAGTCATATCGACAAGAGTCATCGACTTCATCTATAACATCCGCCTGACTTCACTTCCCTATCTCACGCCTATGTACCGCCATAAAAAATAATAGGAAGAGGCTCTCTTCATGGCGAGAGCCCCGCAGCCGCTGTTTTACAAATAAAAGGTATCGGATCTTAGCCCTAAGCGCAGTGTCTCTAACGCGATGGCATCAGGAAAGGGGATATTGGCCAGATTCACATTCGGCCCAATCCTTTGAATAAATCCTTGCTGAAGCGTTTTGTTTGGCGCTTCAAAAATCAGCCTGGTGATATCAATCTTTGAGGAAATGATGTCATCAACAATTTGAAACCGGATATCGCCGCTGCTGGAACAGATCCCGCCTGTCCCGCTTTCCCTTGCCTCTGTAATCACTTTTTCCGCGCCCGCTTCCATATCCTCAATGATATACTCAAGCCATTCCCCAGAGCTTTGCCGGCTTGATAATTCCGCATCCTTGCTGCCCACCTCACTGAGCACAAGAAATTCATCAGAAAAATCGGCAATGTAAGCCGCTTTCTCTTTATTTGTCATTGGAAGCGTACCGTTTGAAATCTCAATATATTTACAGCCGAAATAGGTGCAGTACCGATGAAATTCATTCACTTTTTTCTGGCTTACATATTTCTCAAACAATGTGCCGCCAAAGAAAAATTTAATATCATGCTCGTTCAGCGAGCTGATTTTTTCTTCAAGGTCTTTCGTAAGTAATGATGTGCCCCAGCCGAATTTCACAAAATCAATATAGTCGGACGCCCCAGCTATTACATCTTTGAAAAATTGCAAGGGGTAGCCGTTATCAATTAAAATCGTCTGCCCCGTTTCTCTCGGCTTGCTTGTTCTCACTGGCAATTCTAGTGAAAAATCATTCATATTATGACCCTCTCTATCGTTGGAACTTCTCTTTCTTGTTTTACTTTCATCACGAAATCGCCTGTCAGTTCTTTTGTACAGTATGATATGTCTTCCGGATCAAACAATGGCTGGCTGGGATCAAAAAATTTCTCTGCAACAGAAGAGCGTTTTATTCTATCAATTACCCCCGCAGCCGTTACTGCATTTGTCTCTTCAATAATGCCTTTGATATACTCCGCACACGCCATGTCGTCATCACCTGACGGGTGGGAAGCAACAATGTTGATGACACAATCCTTTACGGCGAGTGTTTTTACATGCTCTGCCGTTGTTTTGGCGTTGGAAAATCCGGTTACGAACAGATGCTTGGTGTTCAGCGCCCCTAACGCCGCTGTAACGCCGTTTGTTGTTTTCTGGATCAAACGCTTATCCGCCATATCCTGCATTGCCATGCGTTTTGGAGAATTATCTAAATCAAATCCGGTGATACCCACCCCCTTTTCCTCTCCCGTCAATACGTAATCCGGAAACCTGTCTTTTAGCGCAAAGGCTTCCTCCGCTGTCCCCACCAATAAAATCTCTTTCGCTCCGCCGATAAACGCATAATGGGTGACCGTAAAGGCTCTGATGACATCAATGACGATATTAATATCCGCCGGGGCAAGCGAATGATGATGCCCCTGATAAATGGTAATCGGCATACTACCTCTCCTTGGGCATAAAAACCATTTTGCTTAAAGCATATTCAGCCGGTCTCTTAATGGTTCCGCCCCTTCATTTTAGGCGCCGCCGCACCTAAAAACCCTGAACGTTTATGTGAAAAATGAATAGTCTGCCTATAACTCGATCACTAGATAAGAAAACAAACAGATGCAAACGGGGGGGAAAATGTTGAACGAACAAATCATCACTCATGATACATGGAACGACACGCTGTCCAAACAGATAACCGATCAATTGATCGATGAGCTCGATGTGTTGAAATGGGCTTACCGAATATATGGGGAAAAGATTGTGTACGCGTGCAGCTTTGGCGCAGAAGGGATGGTGCTTCTTGACCTGATATCAAAAATCAACAAAAACGCGCACATCATCTTTTTGGATACAGGGCTGCATTTTCAGGAAACATATGAGCTGATCGAGACCGTCAAAGAGCGATATCCGAGCTTGAAAATCCAGCTGCTCGAACCCGAGCTGAGCTTAAAAGAACAGGAGACGCAATACGGCGGAGAGCTGTGGAAGCATAACCCGAATCTATGCTGTCAATTGCGGAAAATCGAGCCGCTTAAAAAACACCTGTCCGGCATGTCAGCTTGGATTTCAGGCCTGCGCCGGGAGCAGTCGCCTACGAGAAAGCATATTCAATACGTGAATCTTGATCAGAAGTTTAAGCTCATCAAAATTTGCCCGCTCATCCACTGGACATGGGATGACATTTGGACATACATCCGCCTGCACAATTTGCCTTATAACAAACTGCACGATCAACATTACCCGAGCATAGGCTGTGAAATGTGTACAGCGCCTTCCTCGGACCCGAACGATGAAAGAGCTGGCAGATGGGCCGGACGGGAGAAAACAGAATGCGGCCTGCATCAAGAATAATGTCTGACAAACGCATCTATGGGAATGAAATGATGTTGAGGCGCTGCTTTTGAAGTTATCAACCAGCGCAGAAAAGAAAAACAAAGGAAACGTAAAAATGGAGGTTGAACACGTTGAATGGAAGCGAGCCCCATGGAGGGGTGTTAATCAACCGCTGCGATCCCGCATGCCATTTTGAAGGGTTCACGTGCGAAGCGGAGCTGGATCAGCTTGCACTGAGCGACCTGGAGCTTATCGCGATCGGCGGCTACAGCCCGTTAACTGGTTTTTTGGGAGAAAAAGATTATCATACTGTTGTGAAAGAGATGAGGCTGGCAAACGGCTTGCCTTGGAGCCTGCCGATTACGCTGCCTGTCGGAGAAGAAACCGCAAACAAACTGTCTGCCGGAGATCACGTCAAGCTTGTGAAAGACGGCATCACCTACGGCATGATCACAGTTACTGATATATACCAGCCTGATAAAACACAAGAAGCACTGTCTGTTTTTAAAACAAACGATCCTGCCCACCCAGGCGTAAAAAAAATGCTGGCGCGGCCGGATTACTGCATCGGAGGGCCAATCGTTGTCAGCCGCCTTCCCGACAAATCCTTCGAACAGTTTTACGCAGCGCCCGCAGAAACAAGAGCAGCCTTTAAAAAACTCGGCTGGAAAACGATTGTCGGCTTTCAGACCAGGAACCCTGTTCACAGAGCGCATGAATACATTCAAAAAACAGCGTTAGAAACGGTCGACGGTCTGCTGCTTCACCCGCTTGTTGGAGAAACGAAGCCAGACGATATCCCGAGTGATATTAGAATGGAAAGCTACCAGGTTTTGCTTGATCACTATTATCCAAAGGATCGTGTCATGTTGTCGGTTTTCCCTGCCGCCATGCGGTATGCAGGTCCGCGGGAAGCGATTTTCCATGCGCTCGTCCGCAAAAATTACGGCTGCACCCATTTTATTGTAGGCCGTGATCACGCGGGTGTCGGCAGCTATTACGGAACGTACGACGCGCAAAACATTTTTCAATCATTCACTGAGGAGGAACTGGGCATTAAGCCGCTGTTTTTCGAGCACAGCTTTTACTGCCGGAAATGCGGAAACATGGGCACCTCGAAAACATGTCCGCACAGCCAAAGAGAGCATATCCACTTATCCGGCACAAAGGTGAGAGAGCTTCTCCGCCAAGGCAAAAAGCCTCCTAAAGAATTCAGCCGGCCTGAGGTCGCAAACGTGCTGATCAAGGGTCTTCAGCAACAGCCCGTTGCCATTCAGCAAAACAGCGGGGGATTGGAATGACACACAATCCGAACATCATTTGGCACCCCGCTGCAATCTCAAAGTCTGACAGACAGTCCTTAAACGGACACAAAAGCTGCGCCCTCTGGTTTACCGGGCTGTCCGGCTCAGGAAAATCAGTGCTGGCCAATGCGGTTGATGAAAAGCTTTACCGCATGGGGATTCAGAGCTATGTGCTCGACGGCGATAATATCCGCCACGGCTTAAACAAAGATCTCGGTTTTCGGACTGAAGACAGGATAGAAAACATCCGCCGAATCGGAGAAGTGGCGAAGCTGTTTGTCGACAGCGGGCAAGTGATTTTAACGGCTTTTATTTCTCCATTCCGAGAGGACCGGGATATGGTCAGAGCGCTCTTTCCTGAAGGGGAATTCTATGAAATATATGTGAAGTGCCCGCTGCATGTCTGTGAACAGCGCGATCCTAAGGGACTTTATCAAAAAGCGCGAAACGGAGAGATCAAACATTTCACCGGGATCGATTCTCCGTATGAAGCGCCGCTTTCACCTGATTTCATCATTGAATCAGACCAGATATCTATTTCCGACGGAGCTGATTTGATCATTACTGAACTGCAAAGCAAAGGAATCATAAAGAAACCCGATTAATATCGGGTTTTTCTTATAATTTGGCAAACTGCGCAATCAAATGGTTGATCTTCTCTTTTTCTTCATAGAAAGCTCCGTGCCCGCTATTTACAAACGGAACCAATTCCGACTGTTTGATGCCGCGCTTCAATTCTTTCGCAAAATCAAATGGCGCAATTTTATCCTTTCTCCCGTGCAGGATCAGCGCCGGCACCTTAATCAAGGCAAGATCCTTTCTGAGATCCTCGTCTCTTAATGCAATGCCTGAGTGGATCGTCCCGTAGGAGGAAGCTTCCAGCATCAGATTGAGAAACCACTGCCTGAACTCCGGAGACACTTTTTCCTCAAAAAACTGTTCTCCTAAATCAGCCAGTGTTTTTGGCCGATCGGTTTTGAATTGTTCAATCATATCGTCAATATCCTGCTTCCTCATGCCGTACGGATAACCCGGGCGTTTTGTGAATGCGGGCGCTGCTGCAGACAATAAAATCAGCTTATCAATATCGGCTCCGTCATGCCTTGCTAAATAACGGATTGCAATTGCGCCGCCCATCGAAAAACCGGCAAGAACCGCGTTCTCAAGCTGCAGCGTATAAATGACTGCCTTCACATCATCGGCCATTGTGTCATAATCGTAGCCTTCCCACGGGCGGTCCGATTGCCCATATCCCCGTAAATCAATGCCGATAAAACGAAATCCTCTTTTCGGAAGCTCATTCATTTGATATTCAAACATCTTATGATTCAACGGCCACCCGTGCAAAAAGATGATTGGCCTTCCATGTCCGATATCCTCTACAAACAGTGTCACATGCTCCTCGGTTTTGACGTAATGCCCCATTCCGCATTCCTCCTGTTCCCTTTTCTTTCCCGGCCTGTAAACGCCTTGACGCACAGGAAGCTTTCCATTTATGCTTACAAAACAAGCGGGCTGCTGACCAAGAAAAGGCTCTTCACGTTTTACTATATGTATCAACTTCCATAACAATCTATTAAATTGATCCCGGAGGCCTCTGGTTTTCGGGCAGTAAAGGATGTCATCTCATGAATAAAGTAGTGATTCAAAAACCGCACATACCGGAAAACCTGCAAACCGCAGATTTTCATGAAACCGCGACGCAGGATGATATGGTCAGCATGCATTTGTTTGCAGATTGTACAATCTGTGGCGAAGATATAGAAAGACTTTGTGTGGAAAAAACGATATTCAGAAATGTCGTGTTTATCGATGTGTCTTTCCGGCATATTGAACTGACCGATGTCATCTTTGAGAAATGTGATTTATCAAACGCTGATTTCAGCGGGGCTGTCATTCACAGAACATCTGTTAAGCAATCCAAAATGGTTGGAATGAATGTGGCAGAATCAACGCTGCGGAATGTCTCATTCGAGGAGTGCCACGGACATTTCAGTTCATTCTCATACTCAAATATGAAACAGGTTCGTTTTGCGCACTGCGCCCTTATGCAAAGTGAGTGCAGCAATATGGCGCTTCAGCAGACACACTTTGACGGGTGCGAACTGGAAGGCGCCAGCTTTACCGGCACATCCCTTCAAACCATGGACATCAGCACGTGCCGTTTTGACCAGCTTCATGTCTCCCTCGACAAATTGAAAGGCTGCAAAATCGCGCCTGAGCATGCGATTGCTTTCGCCAGAGCGCTCGGAGCTGTCATTGTGTAACAAACGTTAGGACATCATGCGGCGGGCTGTATCGGCTGCCGCTTTAATGCCTGTTTTCAAATCCGCAAGAGAGGCATAGGCATATGACAGCCTGATGCTGTTTCGGTCTTCACCGTCATAAATGGAACCGGGATTCACCAGCACCTGCTGTTTCAGCAGTTCATGAAAGAACCGGCTGATAGGCAAGGCTTTGTGAAATGTCACCCACATATAAAAGCCGCCGGCGGGAATCCGCCACGTCGCGATGTCTCCGGCATACCAATTGAAAATGAACTGCCGCGTCTCTTCTTTGTTTTAGTGCCCTTCGTATCCATGTCAGATGCTCTTCATAATACCCCTGTGACAGCCATTCAGCAGCCGCCCACTGGGACAGTCCGCTCGATCCGTAGTCTGTCTGCATTTTAATATCCGCCAGCCTTTCAATGACCGGCTCCGGTCCGGCAAGCCAGCCGATTCGAAGGCCTGGGCTAACCGTTTTTGAAAAAGTGCCCAAATACAGAATATCGCCTTCATGGTCCATTGCTTTTAACGGCTGCGGCGGTTTCTCTTCAAACCATAAATCACCGTACGCATCATCCTCAATGATCGGCAGCTGCTCTTTTTTTGACAGGCCGATGATCTCTTTCCTTCGCTGCTCTGACATAACAGTGCCTGTCGGATTATGAAACGACGGAATGGTGTAAAGCAGCTGTCCTCCGTATTGTTTTCGATAAGAAGAAACAAGCCCCGCTTTGATTCCTTCTTCATCCATCGGCAAGCCGCGAAGCCGCATCCCCGCTGATTGAAACACATGCAAAGATTGAAGGTAGGAAGGCTTTTCCGTCAAAATAACAGAACCTCGTTTTAAAAGCCCGATCGAGATGAGCTGAAGCGCCTGAAGTGCGCCAGACACAATTAAAATGGATGACGGTGATACATGGATCTGCTTGCCTCTTAAATGGTCCGCTACCGCCTCCCGCAGCTTAGGATTTCCTTTCGGCTGCTCGTATCCTAAAGACAGGGCAAGCGGATTGATCTGCTGAAACATCCGGCGCATTGTGTCAACTGGAAGCAGATCCGGTGAAAGCTCTCCTGTGCCTAATCTGATAATATCCGCTCTTGGTTCGTTTTGATTAATATCCTGAATGATAGAAGAATTAGCGTGATGAATGCCTGAACGGACGTAATCGTTCCAATCGAGTGGAGGCTCAGCCGCCAGCACGCTCCACGTACTGTTTACAACCTTCGTGCCGCCACCTCTTCTCCCCTCTAATAGGCCTTGAGACGTGAGTTCATCAACGGCAGCTGTCACTGTACTGCGGTTGACTTGAAACATGTCGGCCAGTGTTCTCTGTGAAGGGATTTTCGTCCCCACACTCCACTCTCCGTGAAGAATTTTGTCTTTCATGTATTGTTCAATTTGCCGATGCAGCGGTATATCCGAATCTCGGCTTGGCTGCCATTGCGACATAGTCATGCCCCCTTTTATCACATTATACATTTGGCTGGTTTTACACCCAACCAAATGGCCGGAGACATGGGGGAAAATCTCTCTTATGATGAAAAAAACAGATGTGAAGGGAGTTTTTTCAGCATGAATGCAATCATTCACGGCGTTGTGCTTGCTTTTGGCTTAATTTTGCCGCTGGGAGCGCAGAATGTGTTTATTTTTCAGCAAGGAGCGTGGCAAAGGCATATTTGGCGGGCACTCCCTGCCATCATCAGCGCTTCTGTCTGCGATACTCTGTTAATTGTTTTAGCTGTTGCAGGCGTATCTGTCATCGTCAAGCAGCTGCCGGTGTTTGAGACAGCCATGATGGGCTGCGGATTTTTGTTTCTCCTCTATATGGGCTGGGTAACTTGGACCAGCCATCCGAAAACAAACCAAAATGAGAAACATACGTTCACAGCTAAACAGCAAGCTGTGTTTGCGGCAGCCGTTTCTCTTTTAAACCCACACGCTATTCTGGACACGATCGGTGTCATCGGCACGAGCTCGCTCCAATATTCTGGGCTTGAGAAATGGCTCTTTATGGCCGCCTGCATCGCTGTCTCTTGGATTTGGTTTATCAGTCTTGCGATAGCGGGCCGGCTGTTTCAGACGATAGATACGAGCGGCAGGCTTATGCTAATGGTAAACAAATGCTCTGCAGTGGTGATGTGGGCAGCAGCAGGGTATTTCGGGGTAGCTTTTTTCAGCAATTGAAGGAATTACAATTGAAACAGCGAATTTCTTAGAAAAGGAGGCAATGCTGATGACTGATGCTAAACAGTTTTATGACTACCATTCCTGGGCGAACAAGCGAATCTTGAACCATATGGAACATCTGCCGGAGGAAACTGCTTATCAAGAAGTAAAGAGCGTATTTCCTTCTGTCAGTGACGTGCTGCTTCATATGTGCAGGGCTGACTACATGTGGATAAAAACTCTTTCAGGAGCAACCTACAAAGAGGTGATAGACAGTGTCGGCAAATTCGAGGCTGCACATCGTAATATGGCAGCGATTAAAGAGCATGTAGCTGAACTGCAGGCACAGTATCATGATTTCTTCAGCCGCCAGACGGACTTTGAACAGCAAGTCTCATTTCAGCATCCGACACATGGAACACTAGAGACAACTTATGCAGACGTCATCCTGCATGTCGTCAACCATGGCACGTATCACAGAGGGAACGTGACCGCAATACTGAGGCAGCTTGGACATACAGGTGTACCTACTGATTATGTCTATTATCTATATGAAAAGAAAGAAAGCAAGGGCTAAATTTTCCTTGCTTTTTTGATAGGAACGATTTGCGGGAATAATACGAAATATAGGTATAATGATAACGTTCACAAAGTAGTGTAAGCACTTCTCATCCAACCGTACAGGTTTGCCGCTTCGATACGAATCGGTCGCGGCGATGCCGACTTCTAAATTGATCGTCGCATCGACATCCGTCACAATCGGCGTTGTTCCATTCCGGACACACTCGGCAAAATGCTGCAGCTCTAAGCAGTAGGCTTCATGAAAACGAGTTTGAAAGTCTGGAATAATATCATAGCTGCTCCCTTTCGCCGACAGGATGGTCACATGTTGATTTCTCAATGTCCCTATGAAAATACTGCCCTCTGTCCCGATAACCTCCGCTCGGATGTCATGTCCGTATGGAGAGGTTCTGCTTGCCTCGACATCCCCCGCAGCACCGGAGTCAAATTCTAAATACGTCAGCGCCTGATCCACATCGCCATACTGCTCCATAAACGGGTTCTTCAGGATCCTGCCGTGTCCCGAAACAGAAGTAATCTCCGCTCCTAGCAAATAACGGGCCATATCATAGTCATGGATAGAGCAGTCAATAAAGATCCCGCCACTGTGTTTGATAAACTCTGCGGGAGGCGCTCCCTGGTCACGCGTAAAGCCTTTATAATAGATGGGTTTGCCGATTTCCCCAGCGTCGATCCGCCGTTTGGCATCTGCGTATGCGGGATCAAATCGTCTCATAAAGCCGACTTGGCAAATGATTCCCGTCTCTTTCACTTTTTCAGAAACTGCCTTTGATTCCTCAAGGCTCAATGTCAGCGGTTTTTCAACGAATATCCGCTTCCCGTTGTCGGCTGCTTTGATGATCATATCACCATGTGTGCTTGTCGGCGTTACAATAATGACTGCGTCAATCCCGGGATCTTCTAACATCTCATACGGGTCCTCTGACCATTTTTCGATACCGAATTCTCTAGCAACCCTGCTCCGCTCTCCCTTTCAACGGATCACCGACACTGACCAGCTTTGCCCCTGGCACACTGGAGACGAGATTTTTCGCATGATCATAACCGAGCCTTCCTAATCCTAATACAGCGCACCTTACTTGATGTTCCACGTCCCATCCTCTCCTTTATGTCATTTTATGCTCGTTCGAGAAAGCGCTTTCTCTCACCAGCTAAAAAAAGTGGTTCAATCCGCTTTCACATGTTGCGCAAGCGCTTTCCCAAAAGATGGCTTCATAATGATAAGCGATTCATCGACAGGCACGCCTGCTTCCTCCATCGCCTGACGGAAGCCTTTGATTCTGTTTTTTTCACCCGTTGTTGACCCGTCTCCAACAATGCAAGCGATGTTCGTATGGCCGAGCGACAGAAGATGCTTGGCCGCCTCGTACCCGCCACGAACGTCATACACCACGATAATATCCATCGGAAGCAGCGGCTTATCCTGAGAAATGATGGCGAGCGGAATTTGTTCACTGGCGATTTCCTCCAAAGCAGACATGCTGTCACGATTCTCAATCCCTGTCGCAAAAATAATCCCGTCCACCTTTTTCTGCTTCAATACAGAAAAATATTTCGTTTCTTTTTTCGGATCGTAATCGGTGCTGCAAATCATCATTTGAAAACCGAGCTCATCCGCCCTTTCCTCAATGCTTTTGGCGAGTTCGCCGTAAAACGGGTTTGAAATATCAGGCGCCACGAGGGCGATCTTTTTCGTTCGTTTTCCCGTTAACGCCGCAGCGTGGACATTGGGCGTTTACGCCATTTCCTTCATGACATTCATCACCCTCTGCCGCGTTTTGCCGCTGATTCTGCCCGTCTTGTTAATGACACGCGACACAGTTGTGATCGAGACACCCGCTGCCTTTGCTACATCGTAAATGGTTGTTTTCATGTTCATCCCTCGTCTGGTTATTGAACTTTCCGGCTGACAATTTTCCGGTATTCAATTGGTGAAATGCCTTCTATCTGCTTAAAGAGTTTTGAAAAGTATGTCGGATCTTCCATTCCCACCGTTTCTGCAATGACGCCCATTTTATCATTTGTAGAGGATAATAGGCGCTTCGCTTCCGTCATTCTCACCCGGTTCGTGTATTGTGCCGGCGTGACGCCTAGCACCTGCTGCATGCAGCGGCTCACATAATCCTGATGATAGTGAAGGGCGAGCGAGAGATCCTTGATTGTCCTCTTTTCCCTATAATGCTCCTGTAAGTACCGGGCCGCCTCCCAGGCTACCCGCTCTTTTGCAGACGGAATTTGAAACGCCTCTTTTTGAAGATGCAGCATCAGCTCCTCAAATAAGATTTGCTTTCTAAGCGGCAAATCGGAGTTTTCCGCGGAGTAATCGATCAGCCTTTCAAACTGCTGCGCCATAAACTGCGGGCGCTGCACCTTGCCTTTTCTCGGCAAAGCCAGTCCGTAGCGGGCCGGCTCCTCGAAGCTCCCTTTTTCCCGCTGAAGCTCAGACCAATTGCTGCCTCCCTTTGCCGTAAATTCATACCGATGTTCATTAAAGTGAAGCCAATAATAGGAAGTTGCTTCATCACTGCCCTTCGTCCCGTAGTGTTCAAGGCCGGGAGAAAGCAAGATGTACTCGCCGCCTTCAACAGAGTACGATGTTTCATTTTCTGTTATATATAACGTCCCCTGTTTGACGTATATCAGATCAAACACGGAGAATACACGTTTCACATGGGTTTCTCCCCTTTTAAAAACCCCTTCTCCGGCTGCGATAAATACCGGAAAAGGCGGGACTGTAAACAGGATGCGGGGCATTTTGATCATCCTCCTTTTTAAGTCGGATTTTTGCAAGAAGTATCGTTTCTCTCCCTTTTTATTATAAGGAAATGGAGGTACACTTTAAAACGTTGATTTTATTTACGAAAGGGGTTAGAGACAATGAAACAAGCCGTCTTCAAATCAACTGCTTTGAAAAAACCCGCTGACAAATCGTTCTCATTATTTTCACTTACTTGGCCAATCTTTATTGAGGTCTCATTATATATGTTTATGGGTAATGCCGATACACTGATGCTCAGCCAATACTCAGATAACAGCGTGGCAGCTGTCGGCGTCAGCAACCAGATTTTGAATTTAATTATCGTGATGTTCAGCTTTATCGCAACAGGAACGACCGTTATCATTTCACAATTTTTAGGGTCACGGCAAAAGAAAGAAGCCATGGAAGTCGCTTATGTATCAATCGGCGCCAACTTCTTCATCAGCCTTGCCATCAGCGCTATCGTCTTTTTTGCGGCTGCCCCTCTGCTTCATATGATGGGATTATCAAGCGACCTGATGCCTGATGCAAAAGTCTTTTTACAAGTTGTCGGAGGTCTATCCTTTATTCAGGCTTTAATCATGACATTCAGCGCGATCTTAAAAAGCTACGGCTACACAAAGGATACAATGTTTGTCACAATCGGCATGAACGTATTAAACATTGCCGGAAACTTTGTTGTGATTTTTGGTCTGTTCGGTTTTCCTGTTCTCGGCGTTGCCGGTGTGGCCATGTCTACATCTATCGCCCGCGTCATCGGATTAATCGCGATGATTGTCATTGTCAACAAACGTATCCAGCTGAAAATGTCGCTGAAAAAAGTCTTTCATATGCATAAAGAGCATTTGCGCAAGCTGCTGAAAATCGGCATCCCTTCTGCGGGAGAACAGCTTTCATACAACCTGTCGCAAATGATTGTCACGTATTTTATCGCCATCATGGGCGCGCAGGCTTTGACTACAAAAGTGTATACGCAAAATATTACGATGTTTATTTTGCTGTTCGGCACTGCGATCAGCCAGGGCACGCAAATTTTAATCGGCCGCTATATCGGCGGCAAACAGTTTGACGCCGCGTATGAGCGCTGCATGAAGAGCTTATATTGGGCTCTGGGGATTGCTGCGGCTACATCGGTTTTGATGACCATTTTTTCAAAAGACCTGATCGGCATCTTTACACAAAGCCCTGACATTATTGCGACTGCGAGCCTTTTGATTGCCATGACGATTATCCTTGAACCGGGCCGCTCGTTTAATGTCATTATCATTAACTCCCTGCGTGCCGCGGGGGATGCGAAATTCCCGGTTTACATGGCAATGATTTCGATGTGGGGCATCGGTCTCCCGCTTGCTTATCTATTCGGCATCCACCTCGGTTTCGGTCTTGCCGGGATTTGGATTTCCTTTATCGCGGACGAATGGGTCCGAGGAATCTTAATGTATAGAAGATGGCGCTCACGTATCTGGATTCAAAAAGGTATGGCGTAACACCCGGCTCAAGGCCGGGTGTTTTTTATATGTCAGACAGAATCTGCTTCGCTTCATTCTCTGTAACGTCGTATTGCTGCTGAAATACATCGTACTGCTCCGCCCGGATTTTTTCTAAAACAGCCCCGTACAAACGAAGAGCGGCTTTCACCGTTTTTTGCGAATACAGCGGGAATAGCGGCAAGGCATCCTGACTCTCCTCAAGGTAGGCTTCCCCTTCAAAAGCGATATACTCCCACGTCATTGTGAATGCCTTATTCACGACACCCTCCTGAAGGTCGTCCTCTGTATATCCAAATTGCTGCATCACCTGCCGAGGGATGCGGCTTTTTTGCTTTTGGTCCGTGCCGATATCTCTCAGAAGCCGAATTAGCTGAATCGCTAAACCGAGAGAACCGGCTGCATGTGTAAGCTGTTCTCGTTGCCGGCGCGCCATAATTGGGAGAAGCATCAATCCGGCCGCACCACCCGTCTGGTATGCGTACATGAGCAGTTCATCAAGGCTTTCAAACGGTTTATCCTCCGCCTTCTGTGCGGCAATGAACTCACGGAATGGCTCGCTGTCCAATGTAAAGGTCTGATACGCATGGCTGAAAGCCTTCCATAAAAAATGATTCCCGTTATATGTCCCGGAAAAAACATGTTCTGCCTCTGCTTCAATGGCAGACAACGCGTTCTCATCCGTATTGGCTGCCGTATGGCAAAATGCCATAACCGCCCAAGCTGCCTGTCTTTGCTTCAGCGGAAGAAGCGAGAATGCTTTGTAACAGGCAGGTTCGCGGGCGCTGACGATCTGCCCGCACTGCTGATAGGCTTCTTTTATCTCTTTCATTTCTTTCACTCCTATGTATCACTGCTTCTTCAAGTCTATTATGTTTTTTCCCAATTGTATATGAAGAAAAAGCCGATTCCATTTGCGCAGAATCGGCTTTTTTCTTTATCCCTCATCAATATCAATGCGATACGCTTCAAACCATGTATGAATTTGAGCAAGGTGGGCGATCAGCTGTGGCCCCTTCATGAGCTGCCCGAACCACGGAACCTTGAAGGAGGAGCCTTCCGTTTCTAAAAGCTGATCCAATTGCTTTCTGTCAAGCAGGGTATGGAGCACGGAGTCTTTTTGGCTTCTGATCGTTTTCAGCCATTCGCTGACCCCTTTTGTATATTCCGGGTGGTGTGTTTTCGGATATGGGCTTTTTTTGCGATACAGAATGTCATCAGGCAAAATGCCCTCAAGCGCTTTTCGCAAAATGCCTTTTTCCCGGTTGTCATGCATTTTCATTTCCCATGGGATATTCCAAACATATTCCACGAGCCGGTGATCTGCGAACGGCACCCGCACTTCAAGGCTCGCACCCATGCTCATGCGGTCCTTCCGATCCAAAAGGTTCGTCATAAACCAAAGCATATTTAAATAGAACAGCTGTCTTCTTGCTTTGTCCACACCCGTTTCTCCGTCTAATAATGGCGTTTCCGCCAAGGTTTCTTCGTATTTGGCATTTACGTATTCTTTGAGATTCAATTTTTTCTGCCATGAATCAGAAAGCAGTTTGATCCGCTCTTCTGTCGATCTCATCCATGGAAAGCCCGATTCAACGTCTGCCATATGGAACCACGGGTACCCGCCGAAAATCTCATCCGCGCACTCTCCCGACAGGCTGACGACAAAGTCCTTTTTGATTTCCCTGCAAAACCACAGCAGAGACGAGTCGACATCAGCCATTCCCGGCAAGTCTTTGACCAGCACGGCTTCCTCCAGATGATTGACGAGATTCTTTTGGCTGATGACGCATTTGTGGTGTGTTGTGCCGAAGGCCTCTGTCATTTTTTCAATCCAAGGCCCGTCATCATTCGGCTGAAAAGCGCTCGCTTGAAAAAATTTATCGTTCTCTTCGTAATCAATCGAATAAGTATGAAGTGGCGCTTTTCCTCCCTTTTCAAAATGGCCTGCTGCAATCGCTGTAATGGCGCTTGAGTCCAGACCGCCTGATAGAAACGTACAAACCGGCACATCCGACACAAGCTGTCGCGTCACCGCATCCTGAAACAATGATCTGACATTGGCAACTGTGTCATCAAAACTGTCCGTATGTTTTTCGCTATTAACATTCCAATAACGCCAAATATTCAGCCCATCTTTAGAAAACGTCAGCGCGTGAGCCGGCCGGACTTCTTTTATGCCTTTAAACACACCAGTTCCCGGGGTTCTGGACGGTCCAAGCCCGAAAATTTCAGAAAGTCCTGTCCTGTCCACTTGCGCTTTTATATCAGGGTGTGCGAGGATCGCTTTGATTTCGGACCCGAAGAGAAAAGAAGATCCTTGCTTCGTGTAAAAAAACGGCTTCACACCGAGACGGTCTCTCGCGGCGAACAGCAGATCGCGCTTTTCATCCCACACAGCAAAAGCGAATATGCCATTGAGATGGTCTACACAGTCTTCCTGCCATTCAATGTAGCTATGCAGCAGCACCTCCGTATCTGACGTACGCTCGAATTGATGGCCCCGCGCCCGTAATTCTTTGCGCAGGTCCTCCGTGTTATACAGCTCACCATTGTAAGTAATGGTGTACGTATCCCCTTTATAGGTGCATGCCATCGGCTGGCGTCCGCCTTCGATATCGACAACCGCAAGCCTTTTATGTCCGAATAAAACATGGTGCTCTCCCCAAACGTTAGAATCATCAGGCCCCCGTTTGGAAAGAGTGTCTGTCATTCTGTTGATCGTTTGCTTTTCCTGGACGAGCTGCTTTTTAAAATCGACCCAACCCGTAATTCCACACATGTGATATCAGCTCCAATCCCGTTTCTTTCGTAACAATTTCGTTTCCTTTCAGCACCTTAGTAAGTTTATGCATCTATAGGCAGATAGTTGATTTGTCCACAAAAGAGTTGTATGGGACAGGCTTGAATTGGAAAGAACGGAGAGGAAAGATTAAAAAGGAGACAGCATGGTATGAAACGGAAACAATTATTATATAAAGAGGAACGAAAATGGGAATACGGCACCATCCTCATCGAAGATGGCATCTGTTTAATCGAAAACGAGGAAGGGGATATACTGCTGGCGGACAGTCTCCATCACAGCCCAATCTGGATCCATCATAAAGGAAAGTGGAAGCAGGCCGGCTTCCATGATCAATTGATTCTGGCATGCGGTGAAGAAAACATCTCCCTTTCAGGCGGAGAACGTATCCGCTATGAAAAATCAGTCAAGCGGCCGCTCATGGCGCTTTTGGATTCGCTTGATGACGAAACCTTTCTCGCATTTTTACAACACTTGCACAGCTTTGGCTTATCGGTATTCGATTGCGTCTTTTCTTATAATAAAGGCGTCTTTTCGAATACATCGGAGGAGCAGGGTGTTTCTTTTTATCACTTTTCAAACGACACCGCCCAATGCGCGATGCAGCATCACTACAGCCATGACGGGACAGGAGACCGATTCGAATGGACGGCTTCCAATGGAAAGCGATCCATTATGTATTCAGCAGTCCAGCGGGGACGCAAATAAAAAAAGCGGTGCAGCGAGCACCGCTTTTAGATTACTTCTCAACAACAACTTTTACATCCTTGCTTTCTTTTTTATCTGTATCAGCAGCCGTGACATACAATACCGTTCCGGCTTTTTGTTTTTTGATTTTCACCGTGAACGTTCCTTTCGCGTCAGCTTTGGCAGAAGCAATGACTTTCTTTGATTTGTTTTTCACTCTGATCATTGCCTTGCTGTTCGCCTTTCCTTTCACTGCCGTATCCTTCGTTTTCACCGCATTTACCTTCGGTGTGCCGGAAGGTTTTCCTTTGACGACGACCACTTTATACGATGTTTTTGCATCGCCTTTTGTCGCTTTCACATACAGTACTTGATCTTGTTTTTGAGATGGGATATTGACCTTGAACGCATTGTCTTTGCCGGCTTTGGCACTGCCAAGTTTTTTCTTGCCGTTCATGACCTCGATCAGCGTGCCTTCCTTTGCGCTTCCTCTGACGGCTGTTTGTGTGCTTTCCAGCTTGTTGACCTTGAGCTGTATATCAGCTGCGCTGACAGCCTTCATGACATTCAGCCGCCCGTAGCCTGAGTACCAGTCTAATCCAGGCGTTTTTGGAATGTCAATCGGATCGCCATTATCGTCATACATTTCTTCTTCCTCGCCATCCACGCTCTCAAAGGAAATGTCATCTGCCGTCTTTTTCAAAATATCCTCAGCCTCTGTTCTTTTCAGCTTAGGGTTTTGAGCGAACAGCAATCCTGCAGCAGCGGCAGCATATGGCGTCGCCATAGATGTTCCGCTCATGTACGTGACATTTCCGTTCGGCACTAAGCTCGGAATATCAGACCCTGGAGCAGAGATATCCAGACCATTTCCATAGTTAGAGAAGTCAGCAGTCATATCCATGCGGTTCGTTGCCCCGACTGACATCACATATTTAGAAGAGGCAGGATACGATAAGGAATTGGCTCCGTCATTCCCGCTGGCAGCGGCAATCAAGACATTTTTGTCTGCTGCGTATTTCAAAGCAAATTCTAGTACGCGGCTGTAGCCTCCGCCTAAACTTAAATTAATCACCTTGGCTCCTTTGTCAGCAGCATATTTGATGCCGAGGGCAATTTGTTCAGTATCTCCGTAACCTGTGGAATCAAGCACTTTTACCGGGATAATTTTCGCTTTGGCATTCAATCCAGTCATAGAAAAGCCGTTATCGCTTTGGGCGGCAATAATGCCTGCGACATGTGTCCCATGCCCCTGATCATCCATTGCATTGTTATTCCGTCCGACAAAATTGCGTCCGAGATCGGTTCTTACTTTGCCTTTTAAATCAGCAAGCGTACTGTCCACACCTGTGTCTACTACTGCAATCAATGTATCGTTCAGCTTGCGTTTGGACAGCAAGGTGCTGGCAGGTTCGAATTTCACATCCGCATTTTTGACACCGCCGTTTTCACCGGTGTTTTTAAGCGGCCATTGGTAAGGGTATTGAATATCGTTTGACAGGCTTTTATACTCCTGCACAGGTTCAGCAAACTCTACGTTAGACATCTTGGATAATGTCGCAGCAGCGCTTTTGACCCGTTTTGCGCTTGCTGTGTATACACCGTTTTGCTTTTCATCTTTCGGAAGTTCGAAGGAATACAGATTGTCGAACAGTTTCTTTGCCTTTTTCACATTTGAAATGTCTTTTTTCGATTGCGCACTTGCAGAAAAGCCCTTCATTTCATTATGTACGGATGAGAGGCTTTTATTGTTCTTCACCTTGAAAATGACTTTTGTTGTCTGAACTTCACTTTTAGCCGCAATACTGTTTTCTGTTAAAATAGTTCCTGCTGTTTTGCCTTGCAGCTTCTTGATATTTAACCGTTCAGCCTGTTTCTTTATCTCCTCTTTAAGGAAAGACGGGATCGATTGTAAAGCTGTATCATATAGCCGGTTGATTGCTGCTTGATCCTTTTCAGTTATCTTATATGAAGAAGACGCACCGTTTTCTGACACATTATCAAACAACGGCTTTAATGTCACAAGATCTTGATAGAATTCATTTCTCGCAGTTTTATTGAGTGCGAGCTTTGCCACGATAAACGGCGCCGCTTTGTAGTAAAGGCTAGTCAGCTCTTTGCCTTCTGCTGTTTGGCTAAGCTGCTCATCACGAATCGCTCTCAGCTTGTCTAGGATGCTTTTTCCCGATTTTTTCTGATCAACACTCATTTCCACAGGACAAGCTTCTTCCTGTTCTAAATCTGACGGCTGCTTATTCGTGCCTTTATACCCAATCGAATACTTGGCTTCCGCAGCTGCTTCTGCCGTTCCGCCGTCCTCTGGTTCTTCTTCTCCGAGGTATTCAACTTTTACATAGTAAGGGCCGCTCCATGCGTACGGAAAAATAATTTCGCTTTTTCCATCCTCCGCCGTGTATGAACGGTACATCTCAAACGTTTCATCTTTTAGCGCTTTTTCCTTGCTTGGATATACAGATACATTCAGTACTGAATCACTCTTTACGGTTAAGGCCATATGTGAGTTTTTCTGAATATCCGCTTTATCCGGAGTCACTTTGTACCATTTCACCTGTTCCGGTTCCTTCATGGTGCCTGTCTGTTCTTTGCTGTTTTCCAGAGCAGCCGCCTGATCGATCGCACCGGCCGCTGCCGCTTTGGTTCCCGGAGAAAAAAGGCTGAAGATCAGTGCAACAATAAGCACTGCCGCCACAAACGAGCTGAATTTTCTGCGTTTCATATAAATCCCCCTATCCTTTTCATCCCTTGAAGATTAGCATAATTCAGAAAAAACATGTACCCAATTAAGGTAAATTTAAGATTATGTTAAAATAATTGGAAATCGAGCGATGGGAGGTTTTCATCTCTTATCCATAAATGAAAACCCCTTAATAGTTTTTAAGGGGTTCGTGTTAACTTAGATGAAATCAATACTCAGTGCTTTTGCTATATCTTGTTTTTCCGTTTGGCTTAGAGTTTGAGAAATGCTGATCTTACCTATACGTTTTAATGCTGTAACTGAATCCCGCCTTTCATGTTCCTCGGGCGGAGAAACGCGGTACGTCTTTTTATCAAACGGATATGGCGGAAGAGGAAGCTTTTGAATAGGCTCAGGGTATAACTTCTCATGTAAAATGTGGCCGCCTCTTGTAAAAAGTTCACCTAGTGCTTTTAATAGTGCCTTCGTAGGCGAATGTGCCAATTGAATATGAATTGCTGCTTTACTTTGACAACCCCTGAAGCAAATGACTGCATCATCCTGACGACAGACACGTTCCCACTCCTCTTTCATAGGTAATGTTTCTTCCGTTAGAGCTAATGCGTTCTGCCAAATCTCTTCGCTTGCTGCATCATTTATACCATCCGGTATAACCAACCTAGATCCTAAATCACATTCAGGATAACATTCTGTCAATGACCAGCCATCCTGCTTTTTAAGAAGAAGCTGAGCGGCTTTCTCAAACGACAGAATGCCTTTGGTGTATGCTCCGGCCGCAGCTCCAATCCCCACTCCTTTTACAGTTTCGGCCTTAATACCCAAATCGACAAACAGGTGGAGTAAGGAAACCATGCAAATAAATTGCATAAATTCTGGTTCGGCCTCTGCCAATTGGTCTAAATTATAAGGACTGTTTGCTAGTGCCTTGTTTCATTATATATTTATTTTTTATATACGAAGAAAATTTTGTGATATTCAAAAAAAAAACTGCATGGTAGGCAGTTTTTCTAACATGAACTTATAATAAACTAACAATCTTCAAAGCGGTAACCGACACCCCAGACTGTCTTAATATAATGACCTTCCGGATCAACAGCGCAAATTTTATCTCTTATTTTTCCGACATGAACAGTGACAGTGGCATGATCTCCATGAGATTCGAGTCCCCAAATTTGCTCAAATAGCTCTTCTTTGCTGTAGACCCGATTTGGATTTCCTGCAAGACAGGATAAAACATCAAATTCCTTTGTTGTTAAGATAACTTCCTGCCCCTTTACATAGACTCGTCTTGAGTTTCTGTCGATTTTTAGATTTACACCCTGAAAATCTGCCTTTCCCTGTCGGTTTGTGAGCCGTTCATACCTTCCAATATGGGCCTTCACTCTCGCGGTAAGCTCACTCGGACTAAATGGTTTCTTAATAAAGTCATCCGCACCTAGCCCAAGTCCGCGAATAACATCGATATCTTCCGTTTTAGCGGATACAATGAGAATTGGCGTGTCTCTTTGTGATCTCAGTTCCCGGCAAATGTCAAAACCGTTTTTACCGGGAAGCATTACATCTAAAATAACAAGGCTGTAGTCTTTTTGAAGCGCCTTTTCTAGCCCCTTGTCTCCGGATACCTCAATTTCTGCTTCTATGCCGTTGACCTCCAAATAATCTCGCTCAAGCTCCGCAATACTGATTTCATCTTCAATAATTAATACTGGCAATCCCAAATCAATCTTCCTCCCGCTCAACAGCGACACTAGATTTTTGGCAAGCTAATAATGACTACTGTCCCTTTGTCCGGTTCACTTTCTGCGCGTATTGTTCCCTGATGTGCTTCAATCATCTTTTTAGCAATGGTCAGTCCGAGTCCGCCGCCGCCTGTGTGTGATGATCTTGAACTGTCAATTCTGTAAAATTGATCAAAGATGTGTTCAAGTTCGGCTTGATCCATTCCGATTCCGTTATCTTCTATTTCAATGACTGCATTTCCTTCTTTTTCATAAAGAAGACAGCTGATTTGCGCTTTATCTGTATCCATATGCTTTACACTGTTTTCAATGATATTATCAATGACTCTCGTTAATTTTTTATAGTCACCGACAATAAACAGCGGTGTATCCAGCTTATTTTGAAAACTGAACCGTATATTGTGATAAGCAGGATTCTCACCATATTTGAAAAATAATGGTTTAAGAAATCCCGAGAGGTCCAGTTTGATCATATTAAACTGTTCTTTTTCTAAATCAAGCTTTGAATAGAGAAACAGCTCATCAATTAATTCATCCATGCGGACGGCTTTTTCATGAATGGTCCTCAAGTACTTTTGCATCATTTGTTCATCTTTAACAACTCCGTCTAAAATGCCTTCTATATATCCTTTTATGGATGTAATCGGCGTTTTTAAATCATGGGATACATTCGCTATCTGTTCTTTACGGTTTTTCTCTGCCGCTTGCTGGCTCTCAATCGATTTTCTCAGACGCTTCCTCATGTCATCAAATGCCATACCCAGCATACTAAGCTCGTCTTTTCTGTTATGAATCTGTATAGGCGTTTCCAAATCTCCTTCTTTAATGAGATCAGCCGATTTTTTCAGTCTGACAATATCATCGATCATTCGTTTTGATGTCAAGTGGCTGATCGTGATATTAACGGCAGCAAATGAGACAAATAGTGCTGTGCAAAGGGCCGGAATTACAGTCTGTACGAAAGTTTGCAGTGGTGTGATGTCGGCAGCCAGAATCAGCATTCCCTTTGAGCCGTCAGAAAAAGACAGGCTTCGAGAAAGAAACATAAAGTGGTTCCCGGCGTTTGTCACATATCCCGAACGATAGCCTTTTTGAGAAGCTCCTGCTTCATTTTGCAGCTTTCCGGCCAGCCTTTCTGAAAATAAAGCTGAATGGCGTACGATATCGTCGTTTTTAACAACTGCAATCCCTATTCTTCGTTTTTCTAAGTCCTTTTCGTAAGAAGCAGTATACTTGCTGTTTAATAAACGGTCAGGATGTGATTCCGCATTGTTTTGCAGACCGATAAAGGCTGCAGCTTCATGATTGACAATATCCTCGGCTTGTTGATGATCTGACAGATGGTAAAAATTTTTTATTTTAGAAAGGCTTCCGCCGGAAAAGTCTAAAATCAGATATGCCAATATGGCAAAGACAATGAGCGGGGCAATTACCATCATCACCTGAGAAATCATCATTTTTGTCCGAATAGACATTTGTCATACCTCCATTACGGCCTTAATTGTCTTTCATGCGGTCCATGTTTCATTTGTTTTGCACCAGGCAGCCACCATGTCCATTTGCCAAGCAGTTTCATTGCAGCAGGTACAAGAATTAACCTGATTAAAGTCGCGTCAAGTGCAATGGCAACAGCCATACCTAGCCCAAGCTGTTGCATCGGCAGTATGCCAGCAAACGCAAAGGATGTAAAAACAGCGACCATAATAAGTGCTGCGCCGGAAATCAT
Organism: Bacillus sp. C28GYM-DRY-1; assembly: GCF_030519405.1. NCBI lineage: Bacteria > Bacillati > Bacillota > Bacilli > Caryophanales > Bacillaceae > Bacillus > Bacillus sp. C28GYM-DRY-1. The sequence continues at coordinate 48,192 of NZ_JAUMKF010000003.1, read as the reverse complement.
GGGTGCTGTTTTTTCCAATCCAAGTGCAACGCTCTCTTCATTCGAATGCCCTTTTTCAAACTCTTCCTTCATACGTTCGATCAGAAAGACTTCATAATCGGTACTGAGGCTGAATAATAAGCCAAGCAACAGAATTGGAACAAAGTTTTGGATATAACCGAAATCGCCAAATCCAAAAATGTCCGATCCAAGCCCCCACTGGAACACAATGATTAAAACACCATATGTGGCCCCAAGAGACAGCAAGTTAAAGCAAATTGCCTTAAGAGGGAGAAGAAGACTTCTGAAAGTAATAACAAGAATAATAAAGATGAACCCTAGCGTAATCAGTGTCACGTGTATTAAACTGTTTTTTAAGGAATCACTTGTATCAAGCCCCGCCGCCGTTTCTCCGCCTGTTGCAATCTCAATTTTTTTATCTTTGGAAAGTTTGGTTGACGGAATAATATCTGTTCGGATATCCTCAACTAATTGCTTTGTCGCTCCGCTTGATGCATAGCTGTCTGACATAACTTTTATCGCAACTGTATTGTTTTGTTTATTTATATAATCATCCAACACTTGGGCCGTGCCGTCAGGAATCTGTTTTCGTCCGTCTTTTAAAATTGAAGCAATCATGGCATTATCCATGCCATCAAAGAACGAAAAGACAGAAGATACACTATCAACATGCTTTTTCTTTTTTAATTGCTGTTCTAGCGCCTTGATTTCCTTTATATTTTCCTCAGCTAGGAGGTCTTTATCTTTACTATAGATAACAATTTGGATTGGGGAGGTTGCTCCTTTTCCAAACTGATGCTCAACCATTTCCACACCTTTTCGCACTGTTGATGATTCTGGCAGCATCCGGACATCCGGCGTGGAGGTTGTCAGCTGAATTGCTGGCCAAGCGAGCGCAAGGAGAACACAGACTCCCGTCACAAGACCAATTATAGGCTTTTTCATCACTTTATGTGTAAAATTGTACCATGCTCTTTTGTGCTTTTTGTCCTTCGCAAATGAAATTTTGAGTGAATGTACCCGTTTTCCAAGCAGAGACAAAACGGCTGGGAGCAGGCTTAGACTGGTCATTAATAAGAGAAAAACAACCGTAAGCACACCTATAGCAATGGAGCGGACAGCCGGGATGTCAACAAATAGAATAGATGAGATTGCACCGAGTATTGTGAGCCCGGAAAATAGGATAGGCCGACCAGCTGTTGCCATCGTCGTCTCAATCGCTTCTGTCACACGCCCCTCGGCTGTTGTCAGCTCCTCTTTAAAACGCATAACATAGATGAGTGAAAAATCAATTCCAACGCCAAGCCCGATCATCATCGCTGAATCAAGCACAAACGTAGAGAGCTCGGTTTTCTGCGCGAAAAAATACAGAACTTCCATAGATACACCGATTGATGTCAGTGCAACAATTAGCGGCGTCAGCGCGGAAATCACTGATCTGAATACAAACAAAAGCACAATAAGAATAATCGGCAACGCGTAAAGATGGGCTTTGTGAAGGCCTTCTTGGCTAATGACATTCACTTCTCCCCATAACGCCGGACTCCCCAAGATAACAGCGTTGATATGAAGCTCTTCAGCTTTTTTCTTAACCTTCTCTTGGATATTAGGCAACACCTTTTGCGCAAATCCTTCGTCCATATCCATATCAATCACGCCGAGTGTCGTATGATCGTCATCTCCGACGAATTGGTTCTTGGTTTGTGTCGAAGCATCACTCCATAAAAATACTTTTTTAATGTCTTTGTCATCTTCAAGTACTTTTTTCATCTCATTCAAATTCTCTGTATACTGGGTTGAACCTACTTTATGGCGGGCATCCTTTAAGATGATGGAAAGCGATGTCTGCCCCTTCCTATCATAATGTTTTTCAATTAAGTTTGAGGCTTTTTCAGAATCGGAGTCCGGCGCTTCCCACCCGCCTCCTGTCAAAAGCGGCGACAGTTTAGACATATTCATTCCGCCGATAACAGCCAGAACAACCCACAATACCACAATCACCCAGCGGATCTTAACAACAATCCGCCCCCATGTTTTCATCGCATTTCTCATTTGACAGCACCAACCTTTCAGCATAATGGTAATGCTGAGTATAAAAGAAAGGTATAACCTGCCAATAAAGAAATGATAAATTTTTTCTAAACTTTTAGAGTGAATGAAAAAAGCCCGGATCATGATCCGGGCCGAATTTTAAAACAATTGAAAACCGATTGGCAAATGCAGACCGAGCAGCACTGTCAGGACAAGGACAATGACGAAACCGATCCAAAGGCCGCCGGTTGATTTTTCTTTTTTCTTGCGAATGAGGAGCATTTCCATCAGACCGATGGTGATAATGCCAAGAATCATTTTGCCGGCGTATTCTCCGTTCCAGTTGGCGAAGCGGACAAACAGCTCAGCTCCTGTCCAAATAATAAGGATATAGAATAGCCGCAAAATCATATGAGTGATTTTGGCGCCTTTCGCACTTCTTGACGAATAAAGCGAGTAGCTGACGAAAAGCAGAATCAGCGCTACCACCCATGTCGTAATATGTAGGTGTGTCATACAGGTTCCCCCTATCAGATAAATTACCCCACTTATAGTACCATGAACTTGTCCTCTGCCACAAAGATGAATCTCAGAAAAAACGGGCTTCGAGTCCGCCCTCCGGTTTGATTCAGCCGATTTGGTTTGACAGCGTTCCGATCGGGTCAATCGTAATGTCGATTTTGTCACCTGGCCGCAAGAATTTTGGCGGCTTAAATCCCTTTCCGACTCCAGACGGCGTACCGGTGGCAATGATGTCTCCCGCTTCAAGCGTCATCCCCTTGGAGAGGGTTTCAATTAATTCCGGAATGGAAAAGATCATATCGCTTGCCGATCCGGATTGGCGCAGCTCGCCGTTGACTCTTGTTTCAACCTTGAGACGCTCAGGCTCCTGAATGGATGATTTATGTACAAGCACGGGTCCCATCGGACATGTTGTATCCAGGCTTTTTCCGATAAAAAACTGCTTATGCCTTTTTTGCAGATCACGCGCCGTGATATCATTCACAATCGTATATCCGAAAATATGGTCATATGCGTCTTCTTTTGATATGCGGGTGCCGCTTTTTCCGATGACGACAGCAAGCTCACCTTCATAATCAAGCTGAGAGGTTACCCCTTCATGGCCGTTTACGATATCACCATGCCCTGTAACCGTGACCGGCGATTTTGTAAACACCATCGGATGCTCCGGAATGTCAGCTTCGCTTCCCATTTCAATCGCATGATCCCTGTAGTTTTTGCCAATGCAGATGATATTTTTTGACGGCTTAGGAATGGGTGCATGAAGCTTCACCTCTGATAATGAATACATAAATGATCCCAGCTCATCATTCGGTTTCTTTGCCCACTCGGCCAGTTGCCTTGCATGCGCAACAAATTTATCCCCTACTGCAATACATTCAATCAGCGATCCCGGAATCGTTTCAAGTTCAAACAGTTTTTTTTCAGCCTTTTGCAAATCCATAATTTTCTCATCATCAATGATTAGGCCGACAAACATTCGGTTGTAAAGTTCCCCTGTCGCAAATTTCATGTTATTCCTCCATCATCTTTTAAATCAGAATGCTCCTTCATGTATTCTCTGTCGAATGCCGAAATCCCTTTTTCCCATATCCGTTTTCATTTCGTTTCAGGACGGGCTTGCTGCACATATCATACAAATGTCGTTTTGAGGAGGAGGCAAGAATATGGAGAGCGTACATTTATTTTTTCATCGGCAGCAGCTGCATTGTAAAGGTACTGCCAAAGGGCTTTTGGTGACAAACCGATTAGTTTCTCCCATTCTTCTCACACAGCGTGACAAGGCGGAAAAGGTATCCTATGAAATCAACTGGGAAAAGTCTCTGTATGGTGAAAGCACACTTTTTTTGAATGCGGAACAGGATGATCCGTCCATGATGCGGCGCAGGCTCGCTTATTGTTTTTTTAACCAGATCGGCGTTCCTGCTCCCGCTGCCTCGTACAGCTTTCTGACCATCAATGGCGAGCCAGAAGGCATTTATTTGAGCATCAAGAACCATCAGCTAGCCGATAGAACAAGTTACCGAATGAAGACAGCCGATCCGAGAGTTCCGCTGTCCGTTTTTAGAAATGAATCTTCGCCGTTCTTATACGAATTTCTGACGCTGATTCGCACAGCTGAAGATGATGAATTGGCTGAACGCATTAAAATGTATCTGGATGTCAAACTGTTTTTTTTATGGCTGATCGGCAGCGCCTGCACCAATCAAAGCTTTTATTACACGTTTTGTTTAAACGAATCGGGCCGGCTTCACGTTTCCCCGATAGAGACCAGATCACTTGCCGCACACGGAATATCTGACGAAGACCCTCTGCTGACAAAAGGACGGACGCTTTCGTCAAGGCTTCTTGCCATTCCCGCCTTCAGGTCTCAATATTACACGTTAATGAAAAACGTGCTGAACCGATCATTTACCATTGAACGATTGTCACCTTTCATCAACGAATGGCACCTTGACATTTGTCAAAAAGCTGATGATGATCCTTTCATAAAAAAAAGCCCCTTGCAATTCGAAAAGGAGCAGACAAATATACTTAGAGAAATTGAGGAGCGGCAGGACTTTTTGCAAGTACACTTAGCAAGACTATAGTCCTTTCTTCTATTAATAAGGCCGCAGCAAAAATTGTCGCTTTTTTAGTCAAATTGACGAAAGGCAACTTTTTCAGCCAAAATAGGTTATACTAACGATATCCTGTGTTTATATAAAAATAAAATCTAGAATTGGAGATAGCGTAATGAACAGTAAAATTGAAGAAATGAGGATCACACTAATAGAAACAGCACAAAAATACGGCATGAATTCCAAGGAAACGATTCAATGCAGCCAAAAGCTGGATAGCCTGCTGAACACCCGACTTAAAGAGAAAATGATTTTTGGGGGATATCCCGAAAACTCCCGTATGTAAATCATTATCTATAACAATTTGAATACACCACATGTAACTCCGCTTTTTACTCAGCACTTCTGGATATACCTTGGGTCGAGAATATGTCCGCCCAAATATCGGAATACCGCAGCATGACATACTCCAAACGCATTTCTTCACGCAAAAACACCAAAGAAACTGAAAAAAAATCACGCAGGCGGATAGCGGCACGATTGCCGCATTTCCGCTCAATTGATACAATACCGGCTTTAACGAGAGCGCTTACATTCAAACTCGATATACCCACCTTTAAATTTCTCTCACACATATGTGCGATTGTCATAAGCTATCGTGAATAGCCCAATTAAAATTAAATTCATTTTTACTTTACCTGCCTTTTTTCAATTTTTCAATAAAGGATGTGCTCGTATGCCGGCCATTGTCGGAGCGTTTAAAATTAATGCGATTGGTACGAGCGGAGTCATTCACATCGGGGACTGTATTACGATTTCTCCTCAGGCCGAGGTCAGAACGTTTGCCGGTGCAGGCAGTTTTAATACCGGCGACAGCCTCAAGGTGATGAATTACAAAAACGCGACGAATGTGTATGACAACGATGCAGTTGATCAGCCGATCGCAGGGAATGCGTAAAAGGAGTGTGCTTCATGAACTTTTATATTAATCAAACCATTCAGATTAATTATCTCCGGCTGGAATCAATCAGCAACTCCTCCATTCTGCAAATCGGAAGCGCCGGGTCCATTAAATCGCTTTCTAACCTGTACAATACAGGCAGCTATGTAGAAGCGGCTCCCGATGTTTCCGCTCAGGGGCAGCCAGTCGAATTACAGGAGCCCGATACAGGTTCATTGGTTCCGCTCCAGCCTCCTGGCCGTTAATCATATGAAAGAGGTGAAAGACATGTATGATCAATCTGTTTCCTCTTACTTGCAAAACTTGAATTCCTTCGTTCAGCAGCAGGCGCTTCATATACAGCAGCTCGAACGTCAGCTGAAAGAGATTCAAACTGAAATGAATACGATGAAACAGCGGCCGGCCACTACCATTGAGCGTGTGGAGTATAAATTTGATCAGCTGAAAATCGAAAGGCTGGACGGGACTTTGAATATCGGCTTAAATCCGACAGACCCAAACAGCGTCCAAAATTTTGACGTCAGCCAAACAGCACCTGAAATCGGGATGATGCAGCAGGAAGAGAGCGCTCAGCTCATGCAGCAGATCCGCCAGAATGTTGACATGTACTTAACTGAGGAAATCCCAGAAGTTTTGGAGCAGCTTGAAAACCAATATAACAGCAGGCTTGACGTTACAAACAAGCATCATGTCATTGAAGACATCAGAAAACAAATGGACAGCCGAATTCACTATTATATGTCCCATATCAAAAAAGAAGAACATACACCGCCTAAACAATATGCGGAACATATCGCTGAGCATGTGAAACGTGACGTGATCCGTGCTGTAGAACATTTTCTGGAACATATCCCATCCGAAATGAAAGGAGATGAGCAAGCATGATCTTTACAGTCATCAACCGCAACCTGGAAGTCGGGGATATCCGGATGAATGGTGTTTCCAGCTCTTCTGTTTTCCACATCGGAGACACTGAATCTATCTATCTGTCTTCTATTTTTGATACTCCGCCAGAATCTCTTATTATCGGGCCGTTCGCTCCTCTGCCGTCAGAATAATGTTTAAGCGTATATCCCGGATCAGATTGCTTAACATTAACTCACTGGGAATAGCAAGTGTGTTTCAAGTTGGCGACACAAACGAAATCGATATGAGTGTAAAAGTATTTTCTGTTCAGCGCTCACTGTCCACGTTTTACCATAATGAAGGCTCATTTAACAGAAAGGAATACCAGATCTTTCAGCAGCAGGCAGTGAAGCCGCTTCCCGAAACAGGTGTACAAAGCGCATTTTGCCACGAAGTGCCGGTTATTCATGTACGCAATATCAAAATTCAAGGGGTCTCATCCTCTTCAGTTTTTCATGCGGGCTCAGCTTCGGCCGTACGCGGCGACGCGCGCATTAAACATATCCGGCAGATTCAGTCTCCGCGCTCACAATCGCCAGACAAGAGCATATAATAAACAGAGACTTCGATAAAGGGTGTCGTTTATGCCAGCAATTGTCGGGCCTATAGCTATCAATTCCATATCGGGCGGAGTCGTAAACTTTGGTGATTCCTTTTACCTTTCTCCGAAAAGCTCTTCAAAATCTGCGCTCGGTTCGGGAGCAGGCAACACGGGAGATTTCCTTCTATTAAACAACGCAGTCAACGCGACAAATTATATAGACCCCGATGTCAGTGATCAGGATATGGTTGGAAACGGATAAAAGCAGCCACTCTGCAAAGAGAGGGCTGCTTTTTAGTCATTTTTTCTTTTTTCGTTCATTTGATTTCTTTGTTTTGATCAGCTTCTCAGGCGGCTGTTTTCTGATCCATTTGACAAACCGGGCAAGCTGTGGATCGCTTCGGAGTTCATCTATTCCGTTTAAGCGGACGGCAAGCTCTTGATTGGTATATAAGGCATGAATCTGTTTATGGCAAGGAATACAGAGCATCGCTGTCGGCAGAAACGTTCCGCCTTCCTCTTTCGGTGTGAGATGGTGCTCTGTCAGCTGGACATCGCTCCGGCCGCACAGCTCACATATCCCGGCGATCTGCTTTGCCATATCCTCTCCTCCCTTACATCAACTCAAGTGATATCCGTGTTCCGCGGCCGCTCGGTTCAGCCGGATGGACGATCAGCTTTTTCGGAAGCCGGGCCCGCAGTTCCTGCACATGGCTGATGACACCGACAGACAGATTGTCTGACTGCAGTTTTTCCAAGGCTGTCACAACCGTATCAAGCAGATCTTGATCCAGGGTACCGAACCCTTCATCTAAGAAAAAGAACTGGAGCGGGTATTCTCCGCGAAGCTGGATCTGCGCAGACAGCGCTAGAGCAAGCGAAAGTGAGGTGAGGAAGGTCTCTCCCCCAGATAAGCTGGAAACCGGACGTTTGACGCCTCCATTCGCGTCATCCCGCATCACGAATCCGCCTTCTGAATCCACTTCAATGGCATAGCGCTGTCTCGTCAGCATGCCGAGTCTTGCTGATGCGTCCCGCGCAACGCTTTCAAGCTGCTCTTCTGCTAAAAATTCCACGAAGGTATTGCCTTTAAACACAGCTTGCAGCTTGTCCAGCCTGTCGATATGCGTCTGCCATTTCTTCAGTTCGGCTTCAATTTCGTTAAACCGTTTATGCTGATCGCGGATGACGGCCAGCGCTTTCGCTGCTGCGCCTTTTTCCTCTATAGCAGCGCCAAATGCATCCTCAGCTTCTTGTAATGCCGTAACGGTTGCTCTCCATTCGCTCTCTGATAAGGCTCTGCCGGCAAGTATTTCTGCAACTCGTTCTAAGTTTGCAGCATTTTGCTTCAGTTTATCCTTAAACTGATCTATATCCTCTTTCATCTTTTCAAGTTTATCAGCTGGGACAAGACTTCGTTCCACCTCTTCAGTCCGGGTAAAACGGGTGCCTTTCGCATGCTCAAGCCAAGCAACTTCCGCTTTTTCCAATCTGTCCTTCGCCTCTTTAAGCGTGAACTCACTTGCTGAAGCGCGGCTTTTCGCCTGATTGAGCATCGATTGGGCGCTTTGCAGTTCATCATACAGAGACTGCTCTTTTTCCTTTAACAGCTTTAAATCCTGAAGGACAGAGCGGAGTTTGATTTGGATCGAATCTCCTTTTGCGTAATCTCCGAGCTCTTGCTCATAATCAGCCATCACGCTCTTCATGCGTTCAGCCGCATAATGAAGCTCCAGCTTTTCCCGTTCGAGCTGGTGTCCCGATTCCCGCAGCTTTTCCTTTTGTGCTTCATGCTCAGCAAGAAACGCGATGCTCTTCTCAATCCGTTTTTCACATTCTTCTGCAGCCCGGTCCTTTTCTTCAATGGCTTGCTGCCATTTTTCCGCTTCATCCACAGACTGATCCCGAAACGCTTCTTTAAACATTTCCAGGCGGCTGTCCATCGAGGACTGAAGCTCGGCGATGTTGCTGTCAATCCGGTCAGCCTCTCTTTTTTCAAAACCGATTTTTTCATTAAGCTGATCGGCTTTTTTTAAAGACTCCTGGTAGGCGCTGATCACTTGTGTCATTCGTGTTTTAACAGAAAGAATATCCTGTCTGACTCGCTTCCATTCAATTGTGGCTGTATCGAATGCCTCATGCATTGGCTGGTTCTCGTAGGAAGCTGCCGCTTCAAGATTCGGTGCTTGAATTGCTTGCAAAAACGGACACTGTTCAATAAAGCGCGCGGACTGTTCTTCAAGCGTGATTTTGGCTGAAAAAATCTCCTGGCTGAGAACTGCCGCTTCCGTCAATAACACATCTGTCTGTTTGATATTCTCTTCAAGATTGCTGTCGAGCTCATATGTTTCATGTACTGAGGCAGACGAATCATGATGGGTTGAACCGCAGACCGGGCAGGGCTTTCCGGCGGTCAGCTTTTCGGCTAACTCTTTTGTGAGCAGCGCCATTCTTGCTTTTTCACGCTGCGAGTGAAGCGTTTGCTGTCTCTTTTTAACCTGCTCAGTCATACGTGTTAATGAACGTTCCGTCTCACACACCATATGGTACACGGTTTGTACAGCCTCATATGCCTGAATAATGTTGCTTTTTTCCGCTTCCGTCTTTTGAACGAGTGTACCCTTCTCCTCATTCATCTTCTGAAGCACGAGGTTCAATGCGTCACTTCGTTTTTTCTCTTTTATAATTTGCTCTTCAATCTGTCTGATGCGCAATGCCATTTCTGCGGCCTGCTGGCAGCTTTTTCGCTCATCGGATGTCACTTGCAGGGATTTGAGCTGCTCCTTCAATTCCGTCTGTCTGTTTTGCCCTCGTGTCAGACGGTCTGTTACCGTCTCCAATTCATTCATTACAGATTGAAGAGCCTCTTCTTTCTGCTGGAGTTCAGCTTTTTTGCGCTCTTCCTCTTGCTTGGCCTCTCTCAGTTTGATTTCGATCTGCTGCAAGCGGGAAAGCTGTTCCTGCTCTGTTAAGAGCTCAGGCTCTTTCTCGCTTTTATGCCGGCGCCACGCTTCATACTCTTCATGTTTTTGTTGAAAGAAAGCGGTCCGGTCTGCTAAATCCTTTTGGGCAAGCGTATGTTCCTTTTCAGCTTTTTCCGTATGCAGTATCGCTTCAGCGTACCGATCAGCATAAGGCTTAAGAGCGGCGGCTGTTTCGGCTTCCAGCAGACGCCTTTGCATGCTGTCTACGTGCGGCTGTTTTTCTTCGAGACGTTTTTTCTCTTCCTGATAAGCGGCTTTTTCCTTCTGGACATTCCAAATCTCCTGGTGCTCCGTAAACCGCTCTTTTGCCTGATCACGATTCTTCTTCATCGTTTCCAGCCGGGCTTCAGCTTGTTCGAGAGCTTTTTCCGCCTGCTCAACCGCTTCTGAACTCGCCTCACCGAGACCGGATTGTTCAGCAAGCATTTCATTTTTTCTCGCATAGGCTTCCTGCGCCTGCCGTCTCAGCTTTTTCACAAGCCGGTCTCCATACTGCTCCAAATGAAATAAACGCTGAAGCATATGCCTGCGCTCCGCCCCTTTTAAAGACAGAAATTCAGCAAATTTTCCTTGCGGCAGGACCACCGCTCTCGTAAAGTCGTCGATCGTCAGCCCCAAGAGCTCCTCCACTCTTTTATTCACTTCGCTGGCTTTATCCGCCAGCACTGTCTGCTCGTCCCTGATTTCGATGAAACGGCAAAGTGCCGTTTTCACCTTCATTTCATCCGTTCGCTTAAAGACGCGCTCTACTTTATAAGAGATTTGATGATTTGTCTGAAGCGCAAAGGTAAAGGAAACAGACAGCGTATCTTCCGCATGGTTTAAAATCCCGTGCGTATTATTCGCCGCCCGCTCCACCTTTCCGTATAAAGCAAGCGTCATTGCGTCGAGGATAGAGGATTTACCGCTTCCTGTCGGGCCGAAAATGCCGAAAACACCGGCACCGGAAAGCCCTTCAAAATCTATCGTCTGCTCCTCTCTAAAGCTGTGGAGCCCCTTAATGCTTAAGGCGATCGGCTTCATTTCGCATCCTCCTCTTCAACGCCTGATGCAAGCTCTAAAAACAGCTTCACCATTTCTTCATCCGGCACCGCGCCGCCCGTTTGTTTTTCATAAAACTTCTTAAAGCGGTTTTCGATCGACACATGCTTGACCTCGATCCGTTCCCGGTCGTTATGCTGTTCTTCGAAAACCGGCCTGATATGGATAAAGCCCGGGTGCGCCTTTCGCAGCCTGTGAATTTCTTCAAGTGACAGCTGGTCCGAGACACGGATTTCTAGATCAATCCAGGCATTCTGATCCCTGCCTTCATCCAGCCAGCTGTACACCTCGCTTAAGCCATTTGCGGCTTTCCACTTCACAAGTGGCTTGCCGCTTGATAATAATACCTCACGCCAAGAGGCCTCTTCCCCCGGCTTAGCATCCACGATCGTCACTGATTTGGCGTAGCCCGATTCAGAAAAGCTATAGGCGAGCGGAGAGCCCGAATAACGCGCAAGCGTCCGCGCCCGCTTGATCGTTTGCGGACGATGCAAATGGCCGAGCGCCACATAAGCTGCATCCGGCGGCAGGCTTTCAGCAGCTACCGTATAAGCGCCGCCGACTTCAATCGGCCGCTCAGAATCCGTTTGGTTGCCGCCTGCCACATAGATATGGCTGGCGGCAACCTTCACTGCATCCTTGCGGAACCGGCTTGTCATATGCTCAAACGCCTGCCTGATTTTCACGTCATAATGATCACGGAGCAGCTTTTCATCAAATGTATCGGAGAGCACTTCATTTAACCGCGCTTCAGATGGGTACGCCAGCGCTCCGACAGCCAAAAGCTCCCCTGCTGAAGGCACTTCAATATGAAGCGGTTCTGTTGTCGGATAGCCAATTAAATAAATGCCGTTTTCATGTGTCAGCGGTGAAGCAGCGGACAAACGGTCAGGGTTATCATGGTTTCCGGCAATGACAACAATTGGGCGCTTTCCTCTGTCACTAAGCGCAGACAAGCTCTCATAAAACAGCTGCTCGGCTAAAGCCGGCGGGTTCACAGTGTCAAACGCGTCCCCTGCCATTACAATGGCATCGATCTGCTCTTCCTTTACAATCGTATTCAATTCATCAAGCACATCGGCCTGTTCACTCAGCCTGCTTCTTCCTTCTAGCGTTTTTCCAAGATGCCAGTCAGCCGTATGTAAAATCCGCAAATGCTTTCACCTCTTTTTTGTATAGAAAACGAGATCCGCTCCGTCTGAATTCCCGGAGCTTACGGATCTCGCTATAATGTCAGAATGTGCCCTCCGTCAAAGAAATAAAGCGCACATCCCTTTATCTTTGTTTTTGCAATTTGCTCAACTGCCTTTGTGTACAGCTGAATTTGCGTTTCATATCGTTTCTTCAAGATCGGGGCCGCTCCTTCAAATCCGTGTTGGAATTTGCCCTCAATCCGGTCTGATTTATAGTCCAAGAGATATAAGCCGTCCTCAGTTTCATAGAGACAGTCGATGATTCCCTGCACCAAAAGCGGTTCATCCGCCTCCTTTGCATCAGCATAGATCTCCTTGGCCGGAAGCGCTAAACTAAATGGCACTTCCCGATCCTTCCATGTAGCGGCGATCAGCTGTCCGCCGATTTCAGTATGGAAAAATCGCACGATTTCTTCAATATCAATAGCGGTTTTTTGTTCTTCAGTGAGCAGTTCTTTTTCATAAAGCTTGTGAACCGTTTGCTCCGCTTCTTCTATCGTTGGGATATGTGTAAGCGGGATATGCTGCATAACCGTATGCATGGCCGTCCCTTTCTCCGCCGCAGTCAGGCCTTTTTTCATCATGAAAGCGGGACGCCTGTACAGGATGCTTCCGTCAGAAGGTTTAACGGGGGCCCGGCCGCTGTATTCATCCTCGTACTCTCTTTTTCTCTTGATCTCGGAAACCGACTGCTTTGTCCGAATTTGCGTGACCTCATGATGCGGATATGTCCAGCTCAGCTGCTCGCGGGCTTTTTCATCAAATGCAAACGATCCGGGAACTGGTTCACCTTTGCGGATTGCTTCTAAGCGCTCACTTTTTTCTTCCGTTCTTTCTTCCAAATCATCATCCAGCAAATCATAAGAATGAATCATTCGAACGGCAAAACGAGCTGGATGTCCTGATATATCAGCATGCGTTGCCGCACCGTTTTCAGCCAAAACCTCCATATCTCTGTGTCTGGCAAGAGCCGGTCCGATGAAATCTAAATACGTTTTTGCCTGATAACGGCCAAATTCCGGAAGAAGCCAGTCAGTTTGGGGCGCGGATGCCTGCCATTTTGCGAGCTGTTTTTGATGATCCTTGCACGAGCCAATCAGAAACAGTTTTTCTTTCGCTCTCGTTAATGCAACATAGAGGACACGCAATTCCTCTGACAGCAGCTCCCTGCGCATTTTTTTCTTCATCGCAATGAGCGGCAGCGTCGGGTAGCTGATGCGCCATTGCGGATGAATATACTTCGTGCCGAACCCAAGCTCCTTGTCCAGCAGGTACGATTTGTTCAAGTCCATCATGTTAAAATTCCGGCCGAGACCTGCTGCAAACACGACGGGAAATTCGAGCCCTTTACTGCTGTGGATCGTCATTAAGCGGACAACATCCTCCTGCTCGCTGAGCGCTCGCGCCGTTCCAAGATCATCGCCCCGCTCCTGCATGCGTTCGATAAACCGCAGGAAACGGAACAGGCCGCGAAATGCCGTCGATTCATATTGGCGCGCCCGATCATAGAAAACACGCAAATTGGCCTGGCGCTGTTTTCCGCCCGGCATCCCGCCGACATAATCCATGTATTTCGTGTCGCGGTACACTTCCCAAATCAGCTCAGATACTGAGTGGTTTTTTGAAAACGCGCGCCATTTTTGAAGATGTCCGTAGAACGTTTCCAGCTTTTGATAAAGCTCGTCGTTGCGGTCGCCGGCAGCCAAATAGTCCTTCATTGCTTCATAGTACGGCGCTTTTTTATTTTCAAGCCGGATCAAAGACAGCTCGTTTTCATCTGCTCCGACAATCGGTGAGCGGAGAACAGAGGCAAGCGGTATATCCTGATACGGGTTATCGATTACCTTCAGCACAGAAAGCGCGACGGCAACTTCGACCGCTTCAAAATAGCCTGACGTTAAATTGGCGTAAACCGGTATGCCCTGAGCCCTCAGCTCCTCCATGATTTGCGGCGCCCACGGCATGGAGCGGAGCAAAATCACGATATCGCGATATTGAATATTGCGGTGTGTTTTTGTTTTTCCGTCATACACCTTAAATGGCGATGAAATCAGCTTGCGAATTTCCCTAGCGATCGCTTTCGCCTCGAACTGCACCGTTTCCAGCTCTTCTGCTTCATCGCCTGCATCCGTCTCTTCTGCGTTGTCGATCAGCAGCAGCTCCGTTTTTGTCTCAGCATTGTCCGGATACGCCGCACCAAGTTTTAGCTCAGCTTGTTCGTCATAATCAACCTCACCAATCTTGCCGCCCATCAGCTGTTTAAATAAAAAGTTTGTGCTATCTAAAATATCAGCCCGGCTCCGGAAATTTTTATTCAAGTCAATTTTCCGTCCCGTGCCTTCTCCGCTCTCTGTAAACCGTTTGTATTTGGAAAGGAAAAGAAGCGGCTCCGCAAGCCTAAATCGATAAATTGACTGTTTGACATCTCCTACCATAAACAGGTTGCCTGTTTCCTCCGGTCCGCTTGTGACGAGCTGCAGGATCGATTCCTGCACTAGGTTGGTATCCTGATATTCGTCAACGAGCACCTCATGAAACTGCTCTTGATAAAATCTTGCTGCCTCGCTCGGCTCGCGATCACCTGTTTCATTCTCGGCTGTCAAAATGGATAAACAGTAATGCTCCAAATCAGAAAAATCAATGATTGATTTTTCCTGCTTCGCGGCTTCGAACCGTTTTCCATAGCTGATGACAAGCTGTATGAGCGTTTCAATGACAGGTTTTATGTCGGCCAAGCTTTTCAAATGCTGTTCAGGACTTCTCGTGAAGTAGTCGGCTTTAAGCTTTTCAAGCAGTTTTTTTGCACCGTTTCTCAAATCTGTCACTTCTTCAAGGAGTGCAGGATCAAACTCGTCCCCTTTTACTGCTTTCGCGCGCTTAAAAGAGACTGCGGGCACCCGCTTATAAAGCTCGCTGAAATCACCCTGATGCTGAATCAGTTCATCAATCTGCGCAAGATCATCAAGAAAATTGTCAGCGCGCGGAGCGGGACCGCCCGGCACTTTCGTCAATTCAAGCGCGCGCTGAAGCTTTTCCTTCGCTCCGTTAAGCACCATCGCAATATCCTCTTTGACATATTGATAAAACGGAAGCTCCTCTATGGCGCTCTTTTCCGAAACATCATACAAATGAACAAAGCTTTCCAGCCATGCCTCCGGGTTTGGGTGGGAACGGGAATACTCGTACACCTGTTTGACGAGAAATTGCAGATCCAGATCGTGCCGATCTGTCGTGTAGCGGTCAACAAGCTCAAAAAACGCCTTTTCGCCCTTTGCATATTCGTCTTCAAACAGCTCGTCCAGCACCTCATCCCCAAGTAACTCGCCTTCTGTCTGATCAGCAATCCGAAAGCCCGGATCAAGATCAATCAAGTAGTAATATTTCTTCAGCACCTGCAGGCAAAAGGAGTGGAGTGTCGAAATACTGGCCCGGTTTAAAAGAGACAGCTGGCGTCTGATATGCAGCGAGCCAGGACGTTTTACAAGCTCTTTTTCCAGGGCATCAGCGATCCGGTGTTTCATCTCTGCCGCTGAGGCGTTTGTAAATGTCACAACGAGAAGCCGGTCTACATCAATCGGGTTGTCTTCCGCGGTGATTTTCCGGATCATTCGTTCAACAAGCACAGCGGTTTTTCCGGAGCCCGCCGCCGCTGCTACGAGAATATCCTGGCCGGTTGAGACAATGGCATTCCATTGGTCATCTGTCCATGTGCTGTCTGCCGGTTTAGGAATGTTCATTGCCATCCGCCTCCTTTTTTATCCACTCAAGTATCGTCTTATCCTTTTCAGCCTTTAACGGGCGATACTCGTTCTCTTCTAATGATTCATCAAATTGGCATACTGATTTGAACGCACAATATGTGCACGGCGTCTTGTTCTTCATTTTATAGGGCTCAATCGATACGCGTCCGTCGGTGATTTGTTCGCCTGCTTCTCGGAAGGTGCGGCGCACATGTTTCGTCAACAACTCAAATTCCTTTTCGCCGACTGCTGCTGAGTCCGATCTTAGAGAGCCATCTTTTTTCAAACCCGCATTGATAATATTTGACCGTCCCTCTTGGAGGGTTGTATCCATAAGGCGAACCGCTTCCTGATCACCGAGGAGCAGGCCCTTCATTTTAAATTTCTTAAAGATCTCCTGTTCAATCTCGTCAAGCCCAAGTGGGAGATTAGATTGAATCATCGGGTCATGAATATGGAAATACAGCACTCCTGCCGGCGTCGCCCTCATTCCGAGCCAGTCGGCTGAATGAGTAATCGATAAATCAAGGTACGTCAGCATTTGCAGCGCCAGTCCGTAATAAACTTCCGCTAAGTCAAGGCCTTTGTCGCTAGATTTATAATCGACAATCCTTAGAAGCAGGCCTTTTGAGCTTTCTGCTTTATCAACACGGTCAATTCGCCCGACAAGTTCCATCGTGCAGCCGTTTTTCAGCTTAAAGGTCAGCGGCGGAAGCGGCCCTTTTCCTCCAAATCCCAGTTCAAGCCCGATAGGCACAAACCCGCTCGCTTTCGCATGTTCGCTTAAAATACCAGACACACGTGTCACAATTTTTTGCAGTTTTTCCTTCACATAATAATGCCGGTTTGAGCTGAGTAAAATTTCCTTTTGCAGTTTCGGCGCCAGCCGCTCTACCGCATCATAGGAAAACAGTTCGCACTGCTCTTTCGTTAAATCGCGCCAATCCATTTTTTGCTCGCGCAGCCGGTCTGAAATCAGCTTTAAGCTGGAATGAAACAACTGGCCGATATCCGGTGCTTCCAGCTTGAAAAATTGCCGTTCCTTTAGATGCAGCCCATGTGATGCGAAATGGGAGAACGGGCATGCGTTAAAGGTTTCCATTCTCGATACACTGCCTTGAATGCGTTCACCGTAGAGCTGTCTCGATACGCTGCGTTCAAGCTGCTTCACTTCATTCCGGAAAAACAGGCTTGAGAACAGCTTTTTCGATTGCAGCTTGTCCGGCTCACTCATCAGCACATTGTACGTGCTCCACCAGACGTCGCTGATATCGTATTCCCGAGTCCATAATCTGAGCTGGCTCGCGGTAAAGGACTGTGCCACGCTCTTATTGACGACATACATCAGCTGTTCCTCATCGCTGACCTGTTCAGGTTCATTTGTCAACAGCCGCTCCTTATGCTGAGGAAACAGTTCTTCCAGCCGTTTAATGACAATCGATGGCAAAAGCGTTTTTCCTTCCGCATCGGCAATCGGATACGATACGTAAAGCCGGTCAGACGGACTGGAAAACGCCATATAGATGAGGAAATGCTCATCAAGCAAACGCTCCCGTCCGCCTGAGGAAAGCTCAATTCCAATTGCTTTCAGCCATTCCCTGTCATCGTCCGACAGCACCCCATTTTCATCAGGGCGTGCCGGCAGAACGCCATCGTTTGCCCCCAGCACAAAGGTGCAAGAGGTGCCGTACATTCTGGATAAATCCATATTGCCGACAAACACCTGATCAAGCGCAGGCGGAATTAGAGAAAATGAAAGCGACTCCGCGCCGGCTTCCATCATTTGCTGAAACAAGTCAAGAGAAATCTCATCATCCCCCATCATTTCAACAAACTCCTCAAGAAGCTGAATGACTGCATCCCACGCCTGCTGATGCTGCTGCGCTTCAATGATTCTGCCGTCTTCCTCAGCACGCTGTCTTTCCTGATCCAGCTTCAGCGGTACATCCGTCTCTTCTAGATAGCGGTAGAGCGCCTCCGCCTTCTCCTGAACCGTCTTTGCTTTTTTCATTCGTTTTTGCAGCTGAAAAAGCGGCGGAACAATCCAGTCGCGTGTGTCATTCAGCATGTTTTCCATTTCGATTTCCTGATCGGTCTGCACAAAATCATCATCCAATGAGACAAAACGTCTGTAATGAAAACGGTCGCCCTTTGTCCAGCGATCGCCTTTGATCCCGTAGGCGATGCAGTAATTTTCAAGCTGATCGACCTGTTCTCTTACCTTAATCTTCGGCTCGTTAAGCGGGAATAGCAGTTCGGTTTTCACACAGCGAAACACCGCTTCATAACGCCAATTCCCTTTCAGAACATCTATACTCGACCGGATAAATTCGATTAACGGATGGTTCAGCATAGATGCTTTTCCGTCAATGAAATAAGGAATCTCGTAATCTGCGAAAACTTCCTTCACCATATCCTTGTAGTCTTCCGGCTGGCGCGCAAGAATCGCTACATCTTTATAGCGATAGCCCTTCTCTCTGACAAGAGTGTGAATTTCCCGGGCAATGCCTTCCAGTTCGGCTCGTCTGTTTGCGGCCTGCATCACAGTAAAGGCCTCTTGTTTTTCTGCGTACGGGATGGCCGGGCGTGCTTCATACTGTGCCTCTAGATGTGCCAATTCCGGCGTCTGCGTATGCCGTTCAGTCCCGCTTAGCTCTTTATAGGTAATGTCTAAATTCAGTTCCTTCGCCTTCTGATGCAGACGGTAATACGTTTTTCCCGTCATTCTGAACAATTCCAGTTCATGCGGCTCCCGCTCATAAAACGGCTTGTCCGCTGTCAGCGAAAACGTGATGTGTTCTGCATGAACCATAAGCTGCTCCAACACCCTGAATTCCTGCGGCGTAAACTGATAAAAGCCGTCCACATAGATATGCGCGCCTTTTATATCGTCCGCGAGCGGAAGATGCTCTGCCAGCAATGTCAAATAATCCTCAGAGTGAAGATATTGATCGGCAAGGCTTTTTTCCAATTGCTGATACAGAATCGATAAGTCATGGAGCTTTTCAGATAAAACACGTTCTCCGCGATACTCGGAAGCCGTTCCGCTTTCCGCCATCCAGCGGATATCCTCCGGTTCCAGACAATACCGCTTAAACTCTGTCAGCATCCGCTCAACCTGTGCGGTAAATCCGCTTTTATCACTTGCTTTTTGATAGACTTTAAACTCCTGTTTATGCTCCTCAATGAGCTTCCGCAGGAGCATCTGAACACCTGTGCTCGTAAGAAACGGCCTGCTCATTCCTCCCGTATGCTGAAGGACGCGCCAGGCCAAACGTGAAAAGCTGAACACTTGAGCACGTATCATTCCGCCCATATCAGGCGTTTTAGCAAGCTCGTATTCCATTAAAAACGTCATTTGATCCGGGACTAGAAAAATGATCGGTTTCCCGAATGGAGCCCGGCGCAGTTCATCCTGAATGCTGTCGATGATCAGCTTCGTTTTTCCACTCCCGGATCTGCCTACTAAAAACTCTGCTCCCAATTTAGAAGACCCCTCTCTTTTTATCTCACTATATTTTATCGAATGTTGACGAAAATGACCAATATGATCTATTGGTAATTACGGCCTTTTCACATATAAAAAGCTGAATTTCTCCGCACATGTCTTCCTGCCCTCCATATACTTCTATAGAAGCCCAATTCCTAAGAATGGAGTTGAACCGTTTTGCAGAACAGCTACTATCCTTTTCCAGCGCCATACCGGAAAGATTCTGTTTTAATTCTGAATCTGAAAAAGGCCATTAACGCAGAATTCAGCGCAATTCAATGCTATCGCAAGCTTGCCGTACTTACCCACCGCGATGAAGTCAGAAAGCAGATTGAAGAAATCAGGCGTGATGAAATGCGCCACCTCCGAGAATTTTCCACATTGTACGGTGCCATTACCGGCAAACACATCATGCCGAAACAGATGGAGGAATGCCCGGACACTTTCACAAAAGGGCTGAATACCGCTTTTAAAGATGAACAACAAACAGTCGACTTTTACTTGCGTGCGGCCGAGGAAACCTCAAACTTAAAAGCAAAAGGCATCTTTACGCGCGCCGCACGGGATGAACAGCATCACGCCGTCTGGTTTCTATACTATCTGATGGAACGTTAATATACCCGTTCAGCGTTCAGGGATAAATGTACATATCCATTACCCAAAAACACACTTCCCTGTTTTTTTCAAATGCAGCTGGGAAACATAAAACCATACACTGCCATACAGGAGGAATCCACCATGGAGCAAAATTTAGAAGCTTGTATTGAGGCTTGCATCGAGTGTATGGAAGCTTGCAATTATTGTTTTACAAAATGTCTGGAAAGCGCGCATCACGATCTCAGCGGCTGCATCCGGCTTGACAGGGAATGCGCAGATATTTGCACGCTGGCAGTCAAAGCCATGCAAACGGACAGCCCGTTCATGAAAGAAATTTGCGCACTTTGCGCCGATATTTGTGAAGCGTGCGGCACTGAATGTGAAAAGCATGATCACGATCATTGCCAAGCATGTGCGAAGTCCTGCTTTGCCTGCGCTGAACAATGCCGCAGCATGGCAGCGTCTTAAAAGACGGAGAGGGTTCCATAATAGAACCCTCTTTTTTTATTTGGACAGCCACACGGAGTACAAATCAATCCACCCCTCTTCATCAAGCATCAGGCCTTTCACATTCTCACTTGATGTCACCTGCAGCACATTTTGATACAGCGGAATCGCATTGAACTCCTGTATAAGCTGACGGTCAATGTCCCGCAGCATATGGATTCTCGAACAGCGGTCAGACATTGAAAATATGCGTTCTGTCATTCCTGAACATATCTGTTCCAGCTTTTCAGATAGATGCTGACACAAAAAACTGTTCTCCGACAGCAGCAAATGCAAAAAACCAAACTCACTGTCTTGATAAAACGTCGCACTGTCATGAATAATATCCGCCATCTGCACGGTTTCGTGCCGGCGCAGATCAGCAGAATCACAGAACTGAAGTGTAAGCCTGATGCCATGTTGGGCGCAAACATTTTGAATCCACTCGGCATCCTCACGATGATCCGTTTCCGAAAAGGTATACAGCACCAGTGTTTCTCCCTCATAGCCGCTCTGCTTCAGCAATTCAGAAGGTGAAACGCCTCCCCACTCAAAAGGGCCCGGATGCACAAAAGACGTAACCGGGGTTTTGCGGTGCCCTCCCGCTTCACGAACGAGCCGTTCAGAGGAAATCAGCAGGCGGAGCGCTTTTCTAAAGCTTCGGTGCTGAAGAGGCCCCTTCTTTTTCAGATTGAGTGACAAATATTGAACATGCCGCTCATCAAAAACAGTTTGCTGCTCAGAAAATGTTTGTTTTTCTTGAATGGTAAAACCGTTCATCTCTCCGGCTTGTTCAGAAAAGACAAACTCAACGCGATCCAAAAAGGGCCGTCCCTTGAAGTAGCGCTCATTGGCTTCAAGCACAAGCATCTGCCCGCAATGCTGATTCACCCGAAAAGGCCCTGTTCCATTGATCCCGCTTCCCTGTTCCGCCGGCAGAATGGACAGCCGTTCATCACAAAGAACATACGGCAAAAGCTCATTCGGCTTATCAAGTATGATCTCCACACAATAAGGCCCATTTTCTAAGACTTGTTTCACTCCGTGTAACAGCCATTTATAAGGGTTGTCAGCTTGTGTCAAAAAGCGCTGAAAGGTAAACGCAACATCCCGCGCTGTCAGCGGCTGTCCATTATGAAAAGACACACCCTTTCGGAGATAAAATCTCCATCGTTTTTTCCCGTCCTCTTCCCAGCCATGAATCAATTGAGGCTTCGGCTCCTGCACAGCCGGATCAAACGTGAGCAATGTATCAAATATCTGCTTGACGAAATGCCCCTCAGACCGCAAAAATATTTGGCACGGGTCCAAACTGCTGACAGATTCAGGGGTGATGAACAGCCGGAGAACATCCTTTTCTCCATCCCGGCCGGTTTCTGTCACAAAACCGAATACCTCAGAAAACCACATACCATATTCGGTTTGAAGCCCCGGAAACGCGGACTGATACTGCTGAAGCAGCTCCTTTGCCTTTTTAAGCTTTCCAGCCATTGTATATTCCTTGGCAGTTTGAAGAAGCAGTTCCTCAGGCTGGCGGAGAAACGCAATTTTGGATTTGTGGCCGCGCCCTGCCCCGCTTTTCCGTATGATCCAATTCTTGTTCTCCAGCTTATGTAATATAAGCTTTGCATTTCTTTCTGTGCAAAATAAACAGTCAGCAACTTCAGTGAGCGCCATTTCGTTCATTTGTCCATATACAAAACGTCCTGTTTTTACTAGTGCCACGTAGTGCTCAATCAGCTTCAATTTACGCACCTCCCAACAAAAGGGGAATCTTTTTCTCTTATTGTCTTCACTTTTTGGGCCGCCGCCCCTTCTATACACTACTACTATATCAAACACCGAAAGGCGGCGATCACATGTTGGCCATTTTTCAAGCTATAAAATCGAGATATACCGCTCCAGTTTGGCTCCGCTTTATCGGCGAAATGCTGACAAGCCTGACAGGTGCAATGATGGGTCCTTTTATGGTGCTGTACCTGCATGAACAATTAAACGGCAGTGTCATGATTCCGATGCTTATTATCAGCCTTCAGCCATTTGCTGATATTTGCCTGACACTCGTTGCAGGACGGGTAACGGACCAGCTCGGGCGGCGCACAGCGATTCTGATCGCATTGCTATTGCAATCAGCGGCTATGACGGGATTTGTATTTGCCAATCATGCGTATGTTTTTGCCATTCTCTACGTCATGAATGGCATCGGGAGATCGTTGTACATACCTGCTTCCCGCGCCCAGATCGCTGAAAGCACGCCGGAAAGCAGACGTTCGGAAGTGTTTGCGGTTATCAATGCGATCTATTCGGCGGGCCTGACGGCAGGGCCGCTAGCGGGGATGCTGCTGTACAATCACAACCCCGTGTGGATATTTGCTTTAGATGCTGCGGCATTGTTCATCTACTTTCTGATCGCTGCACTGAAACTGCCAGAAACAAAGCCGCTAAAGACAGCTGTAACATCGGAAATGTCCGAGAGCTTTACGATATACAGGCCTGTACTGCTTCTATTGCTGCTTTCTCTCCCCATCAGCATGTTATACGCGCAAACAGAAACAACATACAGGCTGTTCAGCAAAAACATGTTTTCTGATTATCTATCCATGCTGACCATCTACTCGGCCGCAAAAGCTTTATTCAGCTTTGTTCTCCAAGTTCCTCTGGTAAAAGGGACCGAAAAGCTTTCAATGAAAACAATCCTTTTCATTACTTATATCTGCTACTCACTTGCGGCTGCAGGCTTTGCATGCTCAACCTCCCTGACAATGCTTTTAGTGACGGCAGCGGTGATGACAGTTGGTGAAAGCATCGGACTAACTCACATCCAGACTTTCATTTCGAAATTGGCACCGCCTCACTTGCTCGGCCGTTTTTATGCGGTATACGGCCTGCATTGGGATATATCCCGCTCAATCGGACCACTGGCGGGAGGGCTAATCCTGACATCGTTTGGCGGGGAAGTGATTTTTTACGTCCTTGCCGTGTGTTTGCTGGCAGCAGGTGTATGCCTGACTTACACAATAGAGAAGCTCGAACACAAAGTCATAAGAAAAGTGAATGGCTAACAGAAAATAATTCATCATTTCTTTATCAACGAAAATATACTATAGTAATCATACATTCACTACGTGAACAATTGGAGCGTTACTTGAAAAGGAAGAAGGGTTTGTATTGAAGAAAGACGAAAATCTCCTCAAAGATCTATGGTTTATCACAATCAGTGCAGCCGGGGGGTTTATTCTTTCATTAACCGGAATATCGATTGGATGGATGATCGGAACGCTGATTGCCGCCTGCTGTCTCGCTATGATACGGCCGGCATGGCTGATGATGGCGCCAGACCAAAAAGGGATTAACCGCCGTTGGCTCGCCCTCGGGCAGATGATCCTCGGCATCGAATTGGGCCAAAAGCTGAACTTATCCGTTCTTTCTGTCCTCAAAGACCATTGGTTTTCAGTCGGCGTTATGCTGATATTGTCTATACTGCTGGCCATGCTGTCAGGATATGTGCTCTGGCGTTTCAGCAAAACGGATATGATGACAAGCTTTGTCGGCACGGCTCCCGGCGGGCTGTCCGCTATGCCGAGCATCGCGCAGGAGGTCGGCGCCAATACTGCCATTGTCAGCCTTGTTCAAATGATGCGGGTGCTGCTCGTGGTGCTTTCCATTCCGTTTTTAGTCATTCTGATCTATACAAAACAAGATCGTTCTGTTAGTGCCGAAGCAGAAACACTTTCCTCAGCAACGGCGGATTTTAGGCTCGCTCCCGTTCTGTGGACCGCCGTCCTTATTCTTGCTGCCTGGGGAGCTTGCAAAGCTGCAAAATATTTAAGATTTCCGGCTCCATGGCTGCTCGGCAGTATGCTCGGTGTGGCACTTGTGCATGTTGGCGGAGCTGCGGTGACGGGACACGACATGACGGCTTGGTGGCCGTCACAGGCTAACCATGTATCGCAAGTATTTCTCGGGGCCACGATCGGCTCTAAGATGTACAAAAGCATGTTTTCCGGCGTCAGCCGCATTATCATTGTCGGGTTTGTCTCGTCCGTCGGTTTAATCGCGGCTATGTTCTTGAGCGCCGTGATCGTTTCCAAGCTGACAGGAATCTCGCTCATCACTTCTGTTCTGGCATTTGCGCCCGGCGGCATTGCAGAAATGGCGACGACGTCCGTTACCTTGCATGCCGACTCCACCTTTGTCGTTGCGGTTCAGGTTATTCGCGTCATCCTTGTCATTGCCTTATTGCCGCCGTTTTATCGTTTACTTCACCATCTCCATGGTGAAAAAAAAGGCAAAGAGAGTTCGATAAGCGGCAGCAATGGCTAGTTGGAAAAACAAACAACCCCACATTGTGGACTTAAGCAGAAAAGGGAAGGAATGAAACTATTCTGTAGAGTATGGAAGAGTTCAAAATGGGGCAGGCAAGATAAATAAAAGGGTTCAAGAACTTTTAAATCACAAAAGAAAATTTTTGTTGTTAATCGAGACAGTACTGGATCAACAAAAGATTATTCGAAAGTATGAGATGTGTTGATTGAGATTACTGACACAAATGAATTACAAGTAAAAACGGATACAGCATTAGGCAACGAGCATTGAAGAATCTGGTAGATTTAAGTAGGAAGAAGAAATAATTAACGTTTATGGTATAGGAGCATTTATGAGAAAATCAAGCTTCCTGATTGAAAAAGAGGTTAAATATAATAACCTCTTTTTCTTATATAAAGATATAAAATACTACAGGGAAAATCTTAATTACGTTGATTCTCTTATAATAAGCTTTGTTGGCAGTTTAATAATTCTTCTATTTAAAGAAGTGTTATCCAAAATAGACTCGATTATTTTCAACACAGCCTGTTGACCTAATTCTATTATGGGAGTATCAATTGTTGTTATAGTCGGAGTAACGACTTGGCAAATCGATTGGTTGTCAAAACCAATTACAGCCAAGTCTTCTGGAACTTTAAAGCCATTTTTTATCGCCTGTTTAATAATCCCTGCGGCGACTTGATCATTTCCTGTAAATATTGCTGAAGGTCTGTCCTTTAGATCCTTTATCTTATGAAAAACACGAAAGCCATCCTCGATATTAAACAATTCTCCAAATATCCATTCGTTTCTATGATGTAAATTGTAATCTTGTAAAGCTTTCAAGTAACCCTCTTTCCTCTGACATTGAGCTTCGCTATATGGAGTATCAAAACAAAATCCAATTTTTTTATGCCCTCTTTCAATTAAATGTACGACCCCCATGTATGCGGCTTCAAATTCATCATACCCAATTATCGTAATGTCCGCCGAGTGATGATATTCATTACATAATAAGATAGGACCATACTTTAAGAAAGGGGATATCTTATCCCATTCATTTTCTAAAGTTCCAAGAATAATGCCATCAACTTCTTTGTGTTTCAATAACTCTAATAGTTCCAGCTCTGTCTGTTGGTCATAAAAGGTTTGACATACAATGACCTTGTAATTCTTAAACAGCGCTTCATGAGAGACCCCTTTTATTAATTGAGCAAAAAACGGATGGTCGATACTCGGAACCGATAAAGCGATCGTTTGTGTCTTATTTCTCCTAAAATTCCGAGCTAAATAATTGGGAGTGTAGTCAAGTTCGTTAATAGCCTCTAAGATCATATCTCTTTTTTCTTTCGACACATAAGGATGATTATTTAATACTCTTGAGACTGTGGTTTTAGACACATTGCACAATTTTGCTATTTCATCAATTGTAGGCATATTTTCCCTTCCTCAAAAAAAGTGATTGACATGTTATCGGTTTCAGAAATTAGGATAAATTTGTATCAAATTTTCCAGATTATAAAATCATTGGAGGTACTGTTCATGCAAAAACAAGTTAAGGTTTCAGGTAAAAGTAAAGAAAACATGTTACTCCTCAAACACTTAAAAGGTGACGTACAAGGAAAAGAACTTGTTATTGAAGACAGTATTGTAAACGAGCGATGGAGACAAGTATTAAAAGAAAATACAGATATTGAAAACGACCTTTTCATTGTGAAATCAGTAAAGTCCCTTTTATGCCTGTAGACAGATTAATAACCAATGATGAAGTGGATGATATCTTACATACATTAACTACAGTTTTGCCAACTGGATGGAAAATTTAAGGATATTTAAAGCAATTTGAAAAGGTTTTATCTACATATTTACATAAAAGGTATGTTATTGCAATCATGGAACGGATGCTATGATGATAAGATTATTGGCTTTAGAGTCAAACCGAGGGGATGAAGTAATCATGCCAGCTAATAGCTTTTCAGCTACTGAAAATGCTGTGTTAGCTTCGGGAGGCGTTCCTATCCTACCTATCTATGTAGATATTAACCCACAAACATTCTGCATCGATTCTAACAACATTGAGGAAGCAATAACTCCTGATACAAAGTTTATTCTACCTGTGCATTTATACGGAAAACATTCAGATATGAAGCATATCCGTCAAATAGCAAATCGTTTCAAATTGAAAGTCATTGAGAATGCTTGCCAAGGAATTGGACTGACAGACTTAGGAAATCATGCAGACATCACTACATTAAGTTTTAATCCATCAGAATTTTGGTGTAATGGTTCATACAGAAAAGGCTCATAGCCAGGTACTGCATTTGCCTTTATATCCGTCATTTACTTTAGAAGAACAAGACAGAGTAATGGAGGGACTGTTTCATGTTATTAAGCAAGAAGTCAGAGTATAAAACGTTACCCAAGGTTGAACATCCTAAATATATTGTTTTTTGTGATTTTGATGAAACGTATTTTCCGCATACAATCGATGAACAAAAACAACAAGACATATATGAACTCGAATACTATCTAGAGCAAAAAAGTAAAGATGGGAAACTACTAATCGGATGGGTTACTGGGAGTAGTATAGAATCTATTCTCGATAAAATGGGACGAGGAAAATTTAGATATTTCCCGCATTTTATAGCTAGTGATCTTGGAACTGAAATTACGTACTTTTCAGAGCATAACTTCGGGCAGCAAGATAATGAGTGGAACAGTCGTATAAATGAAGAGTTTAGTAAAGAAAAGATTGAGATACTTGTGAAACAGTTACATGAAAATCATAACATTCTTTTGAATCCCCAAACTCAATTAGGAAAGTCACGGTATAAGCATAATTTTTATTATCAGGAACAAGATGAAATAAACGACAAGAAAAATTTATTAGCAATCGAAAAGATCTGCGAGGAATACGGAGTTTCAGTTAATATAAATCGTTGCAATCCCTTAGCAGGTGATCCAGAAGACAGCTATGATGTAGATTTTATACCCATGGGAACAGGAAAGAATGAAATTGTAAAGTTTATGCTAGAGAAATACAACCTAGATACCGAAAAAGCTATCGCATTTGGAGATAGCGGAAATGATGTTCGTATGTTACAGGCAGTAGGAAATGGATTTCTACTAAAAAATGCAACAGAAGAAGCCAAAAACTTGCACCACCTGATCACTGATAGTGAGTACTCAAAAGGAATTATGAATACCTTAAAAAAATTAATTGGATCATGAGGAGGAAATAGAGTATGAAGAAGATCCGTATTATAGGTGCAGGTGGAATTGCAAGAGCACACGCAACTGCTATATCTACAATTAAAAATGCAGCGTTAGCAGGAGTGTAGGACATAAATCAACTAAATGCGGAAAGCTTTGTGAAATCTATCTGGCTGGTTTATAATGTGGTGACATCCGGCTCCCCCGGACTGCCGCTTATCATTTTAGCCGGAGGAAATTTGATTTACCTGGCAATCTTGAAAAAGAAAGAAGAAACGTGAAAAAAACACGCAACCTCAGTGCGTTTTTTTATTTAAAAACGTTGTGAAACCCCTCTTCCATTTCTTCTTAGGACGGATACCATTTTGCCACCAAATCCCGAAACAGCCGGTCCGCAAACAGAATTTCCTCTTCAGTATACCGGTCATAAAATGACAGAAAACGCTGCTCGACTTTCTGATGATAATATTTGTGCAGCCCATGCAGTTTTTTCCCGGCCTGCGTCAAACGGAAGTAGACCTCCTTTTTATTATCGCTGAGCTGTGTCCTATGAAGAAGCCTGCACTGAGCAATTTTGTGCTGATGCGCGATACAATTGGGATTTACTCCCGTGCTCGTCATCCAGCTTCTTCAATCATTAGATAAAAAGGCTTTTATAAGTCCCTCCCATTTCTCCTGCTGATGAATAAGCTCCGCATACCATTCAATCAAAAAGATTGCGTTTCGTATGGTCTGTGTTTATCGGTTTTACCATCCTTTTTCATTGTCATATCGTTTTGTTACGGGTGAATAAATCGAATTGAGCTACACCAGGATAAGGAAAAACAAATAAACCAAAAATCAAACTATTTATTGTACAAGTGTAACAATAATGATTATAGTCGCTTACAAATTTTCTTCAACACATGTTTCCAAACAGCACAAAAAAGACGCCGTTTCAATTGACGTCTTTTTATTCACCATCAGAAATTACACCGACAATCTTTTTTTCTCTAATCGGACCAAAGTGCCGGCTGTCGAAGCTGTATATGCGATTATCTCCAACGACAAAATATTGTCCTTTCGGCACCTTGCTTGTTCCCGTCACATCTTTCAAGCTAAAATCACCCGTTACATGGCTTCCGGCAGAAACAGATTTCAAATGCTTTAAAAATGGTTCAGCAACCTGCTTTCCGTTCACATACAGCTGATCATCTTTATATTTGATCGATTCACCGGGCAATCCGATTACCCGCTTAATCAGCACTTTTTGATCAGGGCCTTTAAAAAGGACAATATCAAAACGATGGATGGTTTTAAATCGATGTGAGTATTTATTGACCAGCAGTTCGTTTCCTTCCTGAAAGGTCGGGTTCATACTGACGCCCTCTACCTTGTAATCAATAAAGACGGCATTTTTCACCTGGATGGCGAGAACGACGGACACTACACCGGCAAGAAACCAAAACCGTTTTTTCATGTTACTGCCTCCCTCCATCATGCTCACGCTGACTGGCTCTCACATGCAGGTACCGCTCTACCTTTTTGCCGACATACCATAGGATAATGATCACCAATGCAGCAATGACCGTTCGAATCGGCTGTGTAATCAGTGCGTGCAGATCATACCCGATGAAGCTGATCATAAAAATCATGACAAGCTTCCCCGAGGCAGCCGCCAAAATAAACGGCCGCGTTCCGATCCTCGACAAACCGGCAACAACATTCACCGCGGCTGACGGTGTAAACGGAAAACAAAGCAGAAGAAACACAGGACCAAAGCCGTGCCTCTCCACCCATAACATCAGCTTTCTGACCGAAGGGTGACTGCGGATAAAACCAAGCAATCTTCTCTGTCCGTATTGACGGACAATCAAAAACACGAGAATAGATCCAGCAGTTGATCCCGCCCAAGACAAGATAAATCCTTCCCACAGGCCAAATGAGTTGGTATTCGCCACCACAAATACGACCAGCGGCAAAAACGGCAGAAATGCTTCAACTAAAGGCAGCAGCACAGCAATGAGCGGACCGAAAGCCCTATAGCTTTGAAAGAATTCAGTTACATGTTCTTGTGTAAAATAGGATAAAAAATGCTCCAACATTTATACTCCTTACCGGGTTTGTCTATCCTTATTCTACACATTATCAGCAGAAAACTAAAAAGTTTTGGCGATTTTTTCTGTCTTGAAACATTTCACCAGCCGATATAGAATAAACATAGAACAAACGTTCCTATGAGAAAGAAGGAGTCAACATGCCGAATCTGCAGGAGGAAATATACGATTTAATTGAACGGGCTCTCTTTTTGCCCATGGCCATTACGATTTTCAATCGTGATCTTGCCGTAATTGAACAAAGCCCATTAAAATTGAAGCATCCTTATAAACAGCTTATCAGCGAATCATTAAAAATAGCACAAAAGGATTTGATGGAGGTCAGAAAAGAGCTGAGAAAAAGAAAAATTGCGATCCACGAGGCGGAACGCGATGAGGCTTTTACGCTTTATGTATTTGTGTTTGATGGTTATGAAGAAAAGCACCGCTATTTTAACCCGCGCATCCGGGAGCAGGTCAGCGAATTATTAACATTCTATTTATTTGCACCGGACAGGCCATGAGTCTTTTGAATCATTCTGAACTCTCCCAATACTGCCCGCTCCCACTTCGGGCGATTTTAACAATAAATTTCAGACAATTCACACTATACAAACAAAATAAATTTATTTATAATTCGAACCACAACCTTTCACCCCAAATAGTGACATGTGCCACCATATCTGCGACATCATTTTCAGTTCGCTTAAGCTTGCACACCCCAATCATAAAAGAGAAGGAGGATACTATGAAGCTGATTCACGTTCTCGCCGCTTTGCCCTTTATCGGAATCTTACTCGGGACCCCTTTTGCAAATAAAGTGACTCCCTATGTGTTCGGAATGCCGTTTATTCTTGCCTATATCGTAATGTGGGCTCTTTTGACCTCTGCGATAATGGCGATTGTGTATGTCCTCGATAACGAAAATAAAAAGGAGGAAGCAGAATGAACACAGCTCTCATCATTATTTTCGGCGTCCTGCTTTTGAGTATTTTTCTCGGCATACGCGCCCAAAAAGGAAAAGACATGAACCTTGAGCAGTGGACGGTCGGAGGCCGCGGCTTCGGAACCGTATTCGTGTTCTTATTGATGGCAGGCGAAATTTATACCACATTTACGTTTCTCGGCGGAAGCGGCTGGGCCTACGGGAAAGGCGGACCGGCCTTTTACATCATCGCCTACGGATGCTTGGCTTACATTCTTTCTTATTGGCTCCTGCCGGCGGTTTGGACGTACGCGAAACAGCATAAGCTGATGTCACAGTCTGATTTTTTCACCAAAAAATATAACAGTCCGCTGCTTGGCGTGCTCGTTTCACTGGTTGGCATTGCCGCGCTCATTCCGTATCTTGTACTGCAGCTGAAAGGTCTCGGGCTGATTGTATCGGAAACATCGTACGGCAAAATCTCTCCGACTGCTGCCATCTGGATCGGCGCCATTTCGATCACGGTTTACGTTATGGTATCCGGCATTCACGGGTCTGCCTGGATATCGGTTGTGAAAGACATCATGATTTTGGTTGTCGTTCTGTTTTTAGGTGTGTATTTGCCAATTCATTACTACGGCGGATTTCAAGACATGTTTCAGCAGATTGAAACGGCAAAGCCGGGCTTTCTTACGCTTCCTGAATCGGGGCAAAGTGCGGCCTGGTTCAGTTCAACCGTGCTCTTGACAGCACTTGGGTTTTACATGTGGCCTCATACGTTTTCCGCTTCGTATTCAGCCGAAAACCCAAAAGTCTTTCGCAAAAATGCCATTATCATGCCTTTATACCAGCTGATCCTGCTCTTCGTCCTTTTCGTCGGCTTTGCGGCTATCCTGCAAGTTCCTGGTCTGAAAGGCGCAGACGGAGACCTATCGCTTTTGAGACTGTCTCTGCAAACATTTGACCCTTGGTTTGTCGGAGTTATCGGCGCCGCCGGACTGCTGACAGCACTTGTGCCGGGTTCTATGATCTTAATGTCCGCCTCCACACTGTTTGCGAAAAATGTGTACAAAGTGTTCGCACCCCGCACGACAGAACAGCAAGTATCTGTGCTTGCCAAGTTTTTAGTGCCGGTGATCGCGCTGATTTCGGTGTACTTTACCTTTAAAGGCGGGAATACCATCGTTACGCTGTTATTGATGGGCTACAGCCTTGTCACACAATTATTTCCGGCCCTGCTGTTCAGCCTGTTCAAGCATAATATGGTGACGAAGCAGGGAGCGTTCGCAGGCATCATTTCAGGTGTCGGAGCAGTTTCTTATATTACATTGACGGAAACGACGATCGGCAGTTTATTTCCCGTGCTGCCTCAAGCCGCAAAAGACTTAAATGTCGGCATAGTCGCCCTGCTTTTGAATATTACGGTCATGGTAGCTGTAAGCTTTGCGACAAGAAAAGCGAAAAGTGTTGCGGCTCAGGCGGCATAAAATCATAAAAAAGCAATCTGGACATCAGATTGCTTTTTCTTATTTAACGTTCGCAGGCGATATAATCTTTGTCGCGGTCTTTCTTTTTATTGGCATCATAAAGCGCCTTAGAGACATAAGGCTTATACTTCGTTTTTCCGCCTTTGTTTTTGACCTTCGACGTGCGGGCCACCCCGCCTTTGTATACTTTGTTTAACTCCTTGCAATTCTTATAGACCTTCACCTTTGTTTTGGCTTCCGCTACATGGTCAGCTCCGTATGAAAAACCGAAAACGAGACCGAGTGACAGCAAAACCGCAGGCGCTTTTTTCATGACATTACACTCCCCTCATATCCAATATTTAGTTGTTTTATAGCTGGATATTATCATAAATCATACAACCTTATTTTACAAGATAAATATGGAAGAAGAGTTAGTTATTCTTTCTTTCATCGTTCAATCTGCCAAAACATGTTTTTCTCCATATGCTCAGGGGTACACATACGAATGTAAACCAAACCAAAAAGGAGCGTTGATGATGTCTGATTCAAACCTTACGAATCCTGTAACAGCATTTTTTCATGATGAATTTCCCGAACAATATCAAGAACCGCCAGGCCTGCAAAAGAATATGAAGCCTGTCCCTGATTGCGGAGAAAAAAGCTACAAAGGATCAGATAAATTAATCGGCCGTAAAGCGCTTGTCACAGGCGGCGATTCCGGTATTGGCCGCGCTGCCGCGATTGCTTACGCCAGGGAAGGCGCCGACGTGGCTATTAACTACTTGCCTGAGGAGCAGCCTGATGCTGAAGAGGTGAAAGAACTGATAGAAGCAGAAGGGCGAAAAGCAGTGCTGCTCCCCGGAGACTTGAGCGACGAATCCTTTTGCCAAGATCTAGTCAAACAGGCGCATCAGGAACTCGGCGGACTTGATGTGTTAGCGCTGGTTGCAGGTAAACAGCAAGCGGTCGAAAACATCGAAGACCTGCCGACTGAACAAATCTATAAAACATTTGAAGTGAACGTCTTTTCCCTTTACTGGGTTGTAAAAGCGGCACTTCCGTATTTGCCGGAGGGCGCCTCAATCATCACTACTACCTCAGTTGAAGGCTATAATCCAAGTCCGATGCTGTTGGATTACGCAGCGACGAAAAACGCCATTATCGGCTTTACCGTAGGACTGGGAAAACAGCTAGCTTCCAAAGGCATCAGAGTGAATTCAGTTGCACCTGGGCCAATTTGGACACCACTGCAAATTTCCGGTGGACAGCCGACGGAAAACATCCCGAAATTCGGCCAAGGCACCCCGCCCGCTCCATTAAACCGCGCTGGGCAGCCAGTAGAATTGGCAGATGTTTATGTATTCTTAGCTTCAGAGAATTCAAGCTATGTGACATCTCAGGTATATGGCATCACCGGCGGAATTCCGACGGCCTAAAGCAGGAGAAGGAGCTGCCCTGTTTGGTCAGCTCCTTTCTCTTTCTAATACCGCTCCCCGAGCTCACGCAAAATAAAATCATAAATCATCTTCGTACGCTCTTCCTTCGGATACAGCATAAATTCTTGCCGTTTCGGCACGCGGTGTTCGATTCTATCTTGGAATTTAGTTCTTAGCCATGCTGTCCGGTATACCTGGTTCTCGAACGAATTATAGGAGATCGGCAACTCCATCGTTTTCCCATTCGAAAACGTCACTTCCGTATCGTCGAATTCAGTCGGTTTGAATTCTTTCACATGCACATGGGAAATCCAGCCGCATTGGGGTCTTGTCGAAGAAAGTGTAGGGAATAAAAAGATTTGATTCGAAGGGTCCACCATGATCGGCGGTTTGTGTGAAATTTTTGTTACTTCATAAGTTCCAGCTTTTCTTCCCGCATAGCTTGATCCGAAAAACCGGCAGCTTCTGTCGACAATTTGCAGCGGTTTCATGCTGACGTAAAACTCGCAGTCTTTTTCGATAATTTTGGAACAAAATTTGCCGTTGATTTCTTCAGGCAGCACGGCAATTGTTGCGCTGTTCACTTCATACGATTCTAATGGTACGTCTGTTTTCTGACTCATGTTAGGGCCTCCATCCTTTTTCTGCAAAATTTATACTAATAATCTATCATCTGTTTTTATAAAACGACAGTTTTTTTTAACAAATAAGTTAAAATCATCTTTTAATGATATTTAACGGTACTAAATTACTAGTAATAACCCGGTTTTACACTCGTATAATCTTCCGGTTGACGGCATTTTGCAGGATATGTCGATAGATTGCCAAGCATTAGTTGTCTAAAAATTATAAAAATTAATTGATTTTTTCGACCGTTATCCATATACTATAAAAAAGGCATTGGGGGGATTCTTTATGAAAGAGAAAAAATCTTACACTGAGCTCATGAAGTCCCGCAACACGCAAAAAACAAAAGAATTTGATGTCACAATGACGGATGTCTACATTCAAATGGTGCTCGATGAATCCTTGTATAAGCGTCGGCTGGCCATGCTGACGGACCAAATCAACAAAGCCTTGGACGAAAAAGATAAAGCTGCGTTTCTTACGCTCTCTAAAGAATATGCAACGCTCAAACAGAGCGAATAAGCCAATCCTCAAGGATTGGCTTTTTATTACCCATTCACAATTGTTCCGCCATTGACGTGAATCGTCTGTCCTGTGACATAAGTAGAATCGTCACTGGCAAGGTATAAATAGCTTGGCGCCACTTCTACCGGCTGTCCCGGGCGTTCCATCGGCACGTCTGAACCAAACACTTCCACATCCTCTGCCGCAAAGCTGGCCGGGATAAGCGGTGTCCAAATGGGGCCTGGCGCCACTGCATTAACACGTATGCCCTGCTGAACAAGCGACTGGGAAAGCGACCTTGTAAACGTAACGATCGCGCCTTTTGTCGCTGAATAATCGATCAGCGTTTTATGGCCTTTATAGGCGGTAATTGATGCAGTATTAATGATAGAGCTTCCCTTTTTTAAATGAGGCAGCACAGCCTTTGTTAAGTAAAACATGGAGAAAATGTTCGTTTGGAAGGTTCTGATCAGCTGGTGGCTTGTAATTTTTTCAATGCTGGGCTGGACATGCTGCTCAGCTGCATTGTTGACCAATATATCAATCGACGGAAACGCTTGGCTTGCCTGCATGACCACATCGTTACAAAACGCTTCATCTCCGATATCTCCTGCAATCAGCAGGCATTTTACTCCTTCCTTTTCTACATACTGCTTAGTCTCCTCAGCGTCCTGATGCTCATTCAAATACACAATGACCACATTAGCCCCTTCTTTTGCGAATAACACCGATACAGCGCGTCCGATTCCGCTGTCTCCTCCAGTAATGATAGCGGTTTTGCCCTCTAATTTTTTCGCTATCTTCGGCTTATCAAAAACCGGACGGGGATCCATAAGATATTCAAAACCTGGCTGCTGGTTCTGATGCTGAGGCGGCAATGTTTTCTTTTTTTGATTCGCCAATGAAATCACTCCTTTTCAACCCTATTATGTTATGAACAATCCCTGCCTCCTATGTATGAAAAGAAAAAATATGGAAAAATTAAAGAATAAATCTGATTGGAGGTATCATGGCTTGGCTAATCCATATTTTGCAAAGGAAGCACCTGAAACATACTGGAAAACATCAACTGACCTGCCTTCTTTTCCGGCGCTTCAAGAGGATACTGAATGTGACGTCACCATTATCGGAGGCGGGATTACGGGAATCACAACGGCGTATGAACTCACGAAAAGAGGCTTCCGTGTCGTATTGATTGAAGCAAATCAGGTTCTCAACGGCACCACTGCCCATACAACAGCTAAAATAACCGCCCAGCATGACATGATATACGATGAATTTATCCGCAATTTTGGTTTGAATCACGCGAGGCTTTATTATGAAGCCAATCAAAACGCAATTGATTACATAAAAGGAATTGTGGATGAGCATCAAATTGATTGTGAATGGATCGAACAAGACGCTTATCTATACACAGCAAAAGAAAACGCTGTACAAAAAATCCGCACTGAACATGAGGCATACACAAAGCTTGGCATTGAAAGAGACCTTATCAAGGATCTTGCGATTCCCGTAGGTTCTAAGCTGGCGCTTGTCATGAAAAATCAAGCCCAATTTCATCCGCTGCAATACTTAAAGGCGCTTCTGGAGCAGATTGTTCAAAAAGGCGGACGGATTTATGAAGAGACCGTTGCGCTTGATATCAAAAAAGGAGAAAGGCCAGAAGTGGTAACAAAAAGCCGGCACGCCATTAAGAGCCGCTTTATCATATGCTGCTCCCACTTCCCTTTTTACGACGGAGGCGGATTATATGCTACGAGAATGTACTCTGACAGATCTTATGTCCTCGCCATCAAGCCGAAGATCGAATATCCCGAGGGCATGTATGTAAGTATCGATCAGCCGTCAGTGGCGCTCCGCTATACGGTTGTAAACGGTGAAAAGCTGATTCTCTTCAGCGGAGTAAGCCATAAAACAGGCCAGGGAGAAGACATGTCTACACATTATGAAACACTGAGACAGCTGGCCGAAAGCACCATCGGCATCGAAAGCATCCCATATTACTGGTCTACCCAGGATCTCGTCACAATCGACAAAATCCCATTTATCGGGCCGATGTCGGAAAATGAGGACAATATTCTAGTAGCGACCGGGTTCAAAAAATGGGGCATGACGTCATCAGGGGTTGCCGCCACACTATTATCAGACCTTGTAGAGAGAAAAGATAATCCATACGAAAGCATATTTACGCCGTCCCGTTTCCATCTGAACCCAGGACTGCAGAAAGTGATTTCTTACAATGCCGATGTCGCCAAACATTTTATTAAAGGAAAACTTGAAAAGCCTGACGTTCAGTTTGAAGACATTGCGCCGGGAGAAGGGAAAGCAGTCACCGTAAACGGCAAACGCGCGGGGGCTTTTCGGGATGAAA
The DNA here is from genome assembly GCF_030519405.1 of Bacillus sp. C28GYM-DRY-1. NCBI lineage: Bacteria > Bacillati > Bacillota > Bacilli > Caryophanales > Bacillaceae > Bacillus > Bacillus sp. C28GYM-DRY-1. The sequence goes on along the minus strand of NZ_JAUMKF010000003.1, from coordinate 10,715 downwards.
AAGGCTGTCTCCATCTCGTCGATACGACGTGCACCCATTTAGGCTGTGAGGTCGAGTGGAACGACGGCGAGCATACGTGGGACTGTCCTTGCCACGGATCACGGTTTAAGCCAACCGGCGAAGTTGTGGAGGGACCGGCCATCAAACCATTAAAACAAATAGACCTCGATTAAACCGTTCATTTTAATGAACGGTTTTTTGATTATTTTTCATCTGCATCTTCATTCATGCTTCTCTTGGCCGATAAAAAAGAAAAAGGCTTAAAAAGCCAAAAAATGAAAATTATATTTTTCCCAAGGGGGATCATTGTATTGTTATTTAAAAAAGATAGAAAACAAGAAACAGCTTACTTTTCTGATTCAAACGGACAACAAAAAAACCGTATTCAGCTCACAAACCAATATGCAGATGTCAAAAAACAGCTCAAAATGGTCAGACTAGGAGATGCCGAGCTTTACGTTTTAGAGCAGCTTCAGCCATTAATCCAAGAAAATATCGTATACATCGTCGATGCGTTTTATAAAAACCTTGACCATGAAAGCTCATTGATGGATATCATTCATGATCACAGCTCAGTTGACCGCTTAAAACAAACGTTAAAACGGCATATTCAGGAAATGTTTGCAGGCGTTATCGATGACGAATTCATTGAAAGGCGAAACAGGATCGCCTCCATTCATTTAAGAATCGGCCTTCTGCCAAAATGGTATATGGGCGCGTTTCAAGAATTGCTACTGTCAATGATTCATATTTATGAAACATCTATTACAAATCACCAAGAACTGCTGAAAGCCATCAAAGCGACAACTAAAATCTTGAACCTAGAACAACAGCTGGTCCTTGAAGCGTTTCAAAGCGAGTACAACCAGACCCGTGATGAACAAGAGGAAAAGAAAAACCTTCTTCATCAGAAAATTCAAGAAACCTCTGGATCGATTGCCAATCTATTTTCAGAAACGAGCAGATCTGTTCAAGAGCTTGTGGACAAATCTGAAGGCATTTCCGAAGCATCCAAAGCTGGCACAGTGACATCCAGCACTGTTGAAGAAAAGTCGATCGGCGGGAAAAAGGAGCTTGAAAATCAGCAAAAACAGATGAATAAAATTGACACAAGCCTTGTCCAAATCGAAAAAGAAATGGTCAAGTTGGATGAAATCGCACAGCAAATTGAAAAAATCTTCGGCATCGTCACAGGCATTGCTGAACAAACAAACCTTCTCTCGCTCAATGCTTCGATTGAATCTGCCCGCGCCGGCGAACACGGAAAGGGCTTCGCCGTAGTGGCAAATGAAGTACGGAAGCTTTCTGAAGACACGAAAAAAACCGTCTCTACCGTGTCTGAGCTTGTGAACAATACGAATACACAAATCAACATCGTATCCAAGCATATCAAAGACGTGAATGGGCTAGTCAGCGAGAGTAAAGAAAAAATGACGCAAATTAACCGCTTATTCGATGAAATTGTCCACAGCATGAAAGTCAGCAAAGAGCAATCAGGCAAAATCGACGTTGATTTGCAGGCCTTCCTTGGAGGGCTTCAGGAAGTCAGCCGCGCTGTTTCTCATGTGGCCGCATCTGTTGATTCACTTGTCATCCTGACAGAAGAATAAATATTAAAAGCCGGTCTGCCAAGCAGCCGGTTTTTTCACGCCATTATGTTAACTCAAATTAAAAATAAGTTTACATAATAAAAGACTGGATTTATTGTATAACCATATTTTATTACTGTTTGGAGGATTTCACATGCTGAGATTAATAGACATGATGCATATTGCCATTTTCACCGCGCTGATGGCCGTGTTGGGTTTTATGCCCCCTCTCTTCTTATCCTTTACACCCGTTCCGATTACATTACAAACGCTTGGTGTCATGCTGGCAGGCAGCATCCTCAGGCCTAAGTCTGCTTTCTTAAGCCAGCTTGTCTTTTTGCTGCTCGTCGCCTTTGGAGCGCCGCTTTTGCCAGGAGGACGAGGCGGGATTGGCGTTTTTTTCGGACCGAGCGCTGGCTTTTTAATCGCTTATCCCCTCGCCTCATGGATGATCAGTTTAGCCGCTTCCAGACTGCGAAAGGTGTCTGTATTGCGTCTCTTTTTCACTCATATCATATTCGGCATCATCTTAATTTATCTGCTCGGTATACCCGTACAAGCTTTTATGATGCATATTGATTTGTCACAGGCCGCGTTCATGAGCCTTGCGTATGTGCCTGGTGATTTATTAAAAGCGGCTGTATCTGCGTTCCTGGCGATAAAAGTCACCCAAGCCTTGTCGCTTTCGGATACGATGTTTACGAAAGGAGGCTGACACTACATGACAATTACTCATACCTATTCATCTACCGCCGAAACATCACCCGGTCGTGTGGCGATCCAAACTGAATCGGAGCAAATTACGTACCGGGGACAGATAGTAGGACACCTGTTGTATTGTTGGATCACTGTATGTCAGATATTTCTGAAGCATCCGCCGCTCCCTTGCCTACCATTAATTCGGAGCACCCTTTTTATATGGGGTTTACGTCAGGCTCGACAGGAAAACCGAAGGCCTTCACACGATCTCACCGCTCTTGGATGGAGAGCTTTACCTGTACGAAAACAGATTTTTCAATTTCATCAGATGATAAGGTTCTGATTCCCGGGGCATTAATGTCCTCTCACTTCCTATATGGGGCTGTCAGCACCTTGTTTCTCGGAGGAACCGTTTGTCTGTTGAAGAAGTTTTCACCTGTTCAAACGAAGGAATGGCTGAGCCGTCAATCTGTCAGCGTTCTCTATACCGTACCTACGATGACAGAAGCCCTCACCCGTATAAAAGCCTTTCCCGACAATCCTGTCAAAATCATTTCATCGGGTGCAGACTGGCCGGCAGAATCTAAACAGAAGCTCGCCGCTATATGGCCTCATCTCAAGCTATACGATTTTTACGGCACGTCAGAGCTTAGCTTTGTGACATATTCCACTCCGGAAGACAGCAAACGAAAGCCGCATTCAGCCGGCCGCCCGTTTCACAACGTCCAGATTGAAATCCGTAATGCTGCCGGGGAACGCTGTCAGCCTGGGGAAATTGGAAAAATATTTGTCAAAAGCCCAATGAGGTTTTCCGGCTATGTCAACGGCAGCGTACCAGATGAATCAGGGTGGATAACAGTGGACGATATGGGCTGTGTCGATGAGGATGGCTTCTTATACCTATCAGGAAGAGAAAACGGGATGATCGTATACGGAGGATTAAATATTTTCCCAGAAGAGGTTGAACGTGTGCTTCTCTCCTGTCCAGAGATTGAAAACGCGGCTGTCGTCGGAATCCCAAACGAGTATTGGGGAGAAATTGCCGTGGCTGTCATTCATGGAAACACTGATGCCAGAAAGCTGAAAGCCTGGTGCAAACAGAAGCTGGCATCCTACAAAATCCCGAAAAAATGGGTATTTACTGACTCCTTGCCAGAAACGAGCAGCGGAAAAATTGCCCGTTCGAGTGTGAGGAAATGGCTAGAAGAAGGTGAAGTATAACTTGAATGCGGTTATTGTTGATGCAAAGCGAACGATCTTTGGAAAACAAAATGGGCTGCTGAAGCCCTTTCTGCCGGAGGATTTGGCGGCTTCCATCATAAGCTGTCTCACCCGAAAGCTAGGGAATCAAATTGATGAGGTGATTCTCGGAAACGCGACCGGCAGAGGCGGCAACCTCGCCAGGCTGTCAGCTCTGCAAGCCGGACTGCCTTTAACGGTTCCCGGAATGACAATTGACAGACAGTGCGGCTCCGGCCTTGAAGCTGTGCGCTATGCCTGCAGTCTCATTCAAGCCGGAGCCGGCACGATGTACATAGCGGGCGGCTCAGAAAGCAGCAGCCGATCGCCTTTTTCAGAACGCGCCCGTTTTTCTCCAGATGTGATAGGTGATCCCGACATGGGCATCGCAGCCGAATATACGGCTGCACGCTATTCCATCAGCAGAAGCATGCAGGATGAATACGCGATTCTCAGCTATCAACGCAGCAGAAACGCGCATGATAGTGGATTTTACCGTGAAGAAATTGTTCCCCTCGGAGAATTGGTGATGGACGAAGCATTTTTGAAAAAGCGGCCGATAGAAGCGATTATTTCCCGTGCAAAGCCGGTTTTCGACACCAGTTCCGGAACGGTTACAGCAGCCAACAGCAGCGGCATATCAGACGGAGCGGCCGCTCTCCTGGTATTAGAAGAGAAAAAAGCGGCATCTCTCGGCTATAAGCCAGTGCTCCGGTTTATCGGCAGCGCTGTCAGCGGGATTCATCCGAACTATCCGCCCGCGGCACCGGTTGATGCGATCCGTAAGGTCTTAGCCGCACATGATGTAACACCTGATGATATCGGCTTATTTGAGATCAATGAACCCTTTGCCGTCAAAATTTGTGTCTGCTCGCAAGAACTTGGCATCCCCTTTTCAAAAATCAATGTGCGCGGCGGCGCATTAACTCTAGGCCATCCGTACGGCGCATCGGGTGCAGCTCTGGTAACCAGATTGTTTTATGAAGCGCAAAGACGGACAGACTGTCAATATGCCGTTGCGGCCATCGGAAGCGGCGGCGGAATCGGACTGGCTTTATTATTTGAAGTTCTTGCATAGGCTTTTTCATAGGATGCGTGCTGTTGATTTAGTATAATAGCGATATGACCAAAGTCAGGAAGGGGATTTTATGACAGCCGTTTGCTTAGTAAGACATGGAGAAACCGATTGGAATCTGCAGCAAAAATGCCAAGGCAAAACCGATATCCCGCTGAACGCCACAGGTGAACGCCAAGCAAGAGAAACCGGAGAATATGTAAAGGATTTCTCTTGGGATATTATTGTGACGAGTCCGCTGAAAAGAGCGAAAAGAACCGCGGAAATCATAAATGAATACCTGCATCTTCCCATTGTCGAGATGGATGATTTCAGGGAACGCGATTATGGCGATGCGGAGGGCATGCTGCTGGAAGAACGGACAAAGCACTACCCGGATAAAAACTATCCGAATATGGAAACGCTGGAAGAACTCACTGACAGGCTGATGGGCGGTTTGGTAAAAGTGAATCAGGCGTATCCAAACAAAAAGGTGCTGATCGTCGCTCACGGCGCAGCGATTCACGCACTGTTGACGGAAATTTCCGGGGGTGACCCAGAGCTGCAAAGCACGCGCCTCGTCAACGCCTGCCTAAGCAACATAGAATTCGCAGAAGAGAAATGGCGAATTAAAGACTATAATATCAACAGCCACTTATCCAGCTTTATCAAATAAGAAAAAGACAGGCGTTCGCCTGTCTTCAGGCTGTCGAGAAAATCTCGACAGCTTTTATTTTCCCTTAAAATATCCATTCTCCTGTAATAAAATAAAAGAAAGACTTCAAAAGGACGGTGTCTTTCTTATGTTCCACACAAGAAATTCTTCTCAAAACGCAGCCGAATTTGTTCTTCTCGACCAACTTGTCGAATAGGATCACCTACTTCGAAAAATTGATAAATACATAGACTTCTCTTTCATCATTGAAAAGGTTAAACCTTATTATAGTGAAAACAAAGGACGCCCCTCACTTGATCCGCTGATTTTATTCAAAATGATGTTTATCGGATACCTCTATGGTATTATGACAGTGAACAAGACCGTTACATTTGCCCGAACCAGCAGGTACTTACATACTCAACAACTGACCGAAAAGGCTACCGGTCATATAAATTAAATCCTGAAACCTGTTCCGCATGTCCATTGCTTGCGCAATGCACAAGATCAAAGAACCGCCAGAAAGTCATCACCCGGCATGTATGGGAGGACCACAAAGAAAAGGTCAGACAAAATCGCTTATCTGTTTCAGGAAAAACCCTCTATAAAAAAAGAAAAGAAAAAATAGAGCGAAGCTTTGCAGATTCAAAACAGCTGCATGGGCTTCGCTATTGCAGGTTGAGGGGAAAACGGAATGTGAGCGAACAAGTTCTCCTCACAGCCGCATGCCAGAACATGAAGAAGATTGCCACATACCTAGCCAAGCAGGGCTAGGTATGTGGGAGCTCTTTTTCTGTTTTTGAAATCAGCCGAATATCCAAAAAAACAGCGTAAAACAAAAAAAGCTTGTAGAAAAACATCGTTTTCTCTACAAGCTGAAGACAGGCGTTCGCCTGTCTTTTCTTTTATTTCTTCTTAGCCGGCATCTCTTTCTGAAGCTCATCCAAAATGGCATTCGCTCCGTCCACACTGCGGCGCAGAGACCACACCGTACGGTCCACGTGGTACACATGTCCGTTTTTCACTGCCTTCAGCTTCTTCCAAAGTATATTCTTTTCGATTGGGCGTTTACCGTCCGCATCGATGTCATCTGTTTTTCCTGTCATCAGGATAATCACATCCGGATCTGTTTTCAGCAGCTGCTCAAGTGTCATTTTCATGTTCACTGAGTCGCCGCCATTGCTTGATTCACTGTTTTCTGTCGTGCTGATCGCATATCGATAGCCGGCCTGTGTTAAAAGTCTTGATGTAAAGAAATTTTCATCTCTTGCCATAATCGTATCATTTGTATTTCCAATCAGAAGGACGGACTGGGTGTTAGCGCTGATTTTCTGCTTTGTCTCGCTAAGTTTTTCTTCATGTGCCGTCAGCTTTTTCTCCATTTCCTTCTCCTTGCCGACTGCTTTTGCAATCGTAAGTGAAGCGTCAATTGTATCCTGATAATCAGCATTTAAATTATTTAGCGCAATCGTCGGCGCAATTTTTTTCAGCTGATCGTATACTTTCTTATGACGGGTCGTGTCAGCAATAATTAAATCGGGTTTTAATGAAGCGATTTTTTCCATGCTTGGCTGTGAGCGAGTGCCGACAGATGTGTAGCCGTCAATTTTCTTCAGCACATCCTTGTTGATCAGCTGCTTCGCTTTATTATCATCGGCAACCCCGACAGGCGTAATGCCGAGATCAAGCAGTGTGTCGATAAAACCAAGCTCAAGAACAACAACCCGCTTAGGATGCTTAGGCACATTGGTCTTCCCTACATCATGTGTTACCGCCACTTTATTTTCTTTGCTGTTTTGATTGCCGCTTGAAGACGAGCAAGCCGTTAAAACAGAAAGAAGCAAAACTGTAAGAATAATCAGTGTTTTCTTCATATGTTCCAGTCTCTCCTGTATGTAGGTAGTTTCTAAGATTAAGGTGTCCAAAAGATAGTATAACACAGAATGAGAATCATTATCACTAATTATGATTAAAATGAGAAGAGAATGTTCAATATACGGGAACGGTTCATAACAGCCATACTTTCAAGTGACACGGAATCATTGGATAAACTCCTGGCTGATGACATTATCTTTATGTGTATTGGATCAGCACATCAGAATCTTAAATCACCCCATTTGAAGGTGAGTTTACTCAACATTAGAATGGCAAATTGTTTCAGGACACAGCGGTACAGCAGCTTCACATCATGTACACAAAAAAGCTTGCAGAAAAACATAGCTTTCTCTGCAAGCAGATCCTGTTAAAGCTTCACAATGACTCTTCCTTGAATGCGATTTTGCAAAATATCGTTTAACGCAGCCGGCGCTTCTGCCAATGGTACTTCCCTGTCCACGATAGTCAGCAGCTGATCGGGCTTGAGATCAGAAGACATGCGCTCCCAAACAGCGGCTCTGACATCCATCGGACAGTACACTGAATCGATTCCGAGCAGGCTGACCCCGCGAAGGATAAATGGATAAACTGTTGCAGGAACTTCTCCCCCGCCCGTTAAGCCGCTCACCGCGACAGCTCCGCCATATTGTATTTTGCTTAAAAGCGAGGCAAGCTGTTTTCCGCCGACAGGATCAACCGCTCCCTGCCAATGCTGCTTGGACAGCGCCTTAAGCGATCCGTCATAAACCTCTTCCCTGCTGATCACTTTGCTTGCACCGAGCTGCTTCAAAAAATCAGCCGCATCCCGGTTTCCGGTGCTTGCCATCACATCATAGCCCCGCTTGTTCAGCATCGATACCGCAATTCCGCCGACACCGCCGGTTGCTCCTGTGACTAGCACGCTCCCTTTTTCTGGAGACAGGCCGTTCTGTTCAAGACGATGCACCGATAACGCCGCAGTAAATCCAGCCGTTCCGTACGCCATCGCTTCTTTTAGTGTAAGATTCGCTGGCAGAGGCACCAGCCAGTCACCAGGCACTGAAGCATATTGACTTAATCCGCCATCGCGGGAGACACCAAGCTCATAGCTTGTCGCAATTACCTCATCCCCCTCGGCAAAGCGCGAATCATTCGAAGAGACAACCGTACCCGCAGCATCAATACCCAAAATAAGCGGATACTCTCTGACGATATTGCCGTCTGCTTTTCCGGCCAGACCATCTTTATAATTGATGCCGGAATAAGCGATTTTAATCAGGACACCGTCTTTCGGCAAATCCTCTGTTGACATGGTTTTCACATGGACTGAAACATCATCGGCATGTTTCTCTGCCAGCAATGCTTGAAATAACGTTGACATTCGTCACACTCCTTTTCGTTTCTATCGTAACCGAAGAATGTTCAAAAAACCAAATCATCAAGCTTCAATTTTACTTCGCCGGCACATTGAGACGATAATGGACAAATGCAGTTTCCTCTTCATAGCCGTTTTGCTCATATAAGCTCCTTGCCGTCCGGTTGTGGTGTTCCGTCTGAAGCAATAAACGGTTTTGCCCCGTTTTCCGCAGCAAAATCCTTTGCGGCAGACAGCAGCTGCCCGCCGGCTCCCTTTGTCCGCGCATGAGGAGCGACGAATAAGTCATTTAATATGTAAATTCTTTTCATAGACACAGAAGAAAACGTGGGATAGAGCTGGGTAAAGCCTATGAATTCTCCATTTTCTTCTGCTATCAAAATCATAGACTCGTCATTTTCCAGACGCGCTTTCAAAAAAGCCTCTGCCCCTTTCAGATCGGACGCCTGCTTATAAAATTCCCGATACTGGTTAAACAGCGGCGCAATAGCTGTTGCATCTGATAGCTTTGCTTGGCGAATGTTCATCTCATTTCTTCCTTCCTCTCTATAGTCATTATATTCTAACTTTTATAGTCCCTTTTACAGAATACTTTTATCAGCATGCATAGAAAAAATATCACGATAATATCCATCGTTCTCTCCAAAATAAACGCAGGTCATTTGAAGGATTTTTTTCGACAGGAATTTGCCGGGACTCAGGAGCATTTGACCTGAAAAACCATGACTTTTCAGCATAATGAACATTTACTCATGTCTATTTTCGTTCTTTTCTGTATAAAATTAGTGACTTGGAGTTATTACAGAAATAGCGAGAGATGATATACCTAAATAGAGATGAAATCATCGCGAAAAAATGGGTCTACTAATATATTATTCCATCTATTACAATTAATTAACAGAATAGTCTTTAAATAAGTCTACTCTGAGTTTTTTAAAAGGGAGAGGGTAAAGAGTGAGAAGCAAAAAATTGTGGATCAGCTTGTTGTTTGCGTTAACGTTAATCTTTACGATGGCGTTCAGCAACATGTCTGCGCAGGCTGCCGGAAAAAGCAGTACAGACAAGAAGTATATTGTCGGATTTAAACAGACAATGAGTGCGATGAGTTCCGCTAAGAAAAAGGATGTTATTTCTGAGAAAGGCGGAAAGGTTCAAAAGCAGTTTAAGTATGTTAACGCAGCCGCAGCAACGTTGAATGAAAAAGCTGTAAAAGAATTAAAACAAGATCCGAGCGTTGCATATGTGGAAGAAGATCATATTGCACATGAATATGCGCAATCTGTTCCTTATGGCATTTCTCAAATTAAAGCGCCGGCTCTTCACTCTCAAGGCTACACAGGCTCTAACGTAAAAGTAGCTGTTATCGACAGCGGAATTGATTCTTCTCATCCTGACTTAAACGTTAAAGGCGGAGCAAGCTTCGTACCTTCTGAAACAAACCCATACCAGGACGGCAGCTCTCACGGCACGCATGTAGCCGGTACAATTGCCGCACTTAATAACACAATCGGTGTACTGGGCGTAGCGCCTAACGCATCGTTATATGCGGTAAAAGTTCTTGATTCATCAGGAAGCGGCCAATACAGCTGGATTATTAACGGCATTGAGTGGGCCATTTCCAACAATATGGATGTCATCAACTTGAGCCTTGGCGGACCTACTGGTTCTACAGCGCTGAAAACAGTCGTTGACAAAGCCGTCTCCAGCGGCATCGTTGTTGCCGCCGCTGCCGGAAACGAAGGTTCGTCCGGAAGCACAAGCACAGTCGGCTACCCTGCAAAATATCCTTCTACCATTGCGGTAGGTGCGGTAAACAGCAGCAACCAAAGAGCTTCATTCTCAAGCGCAGGTTCTGAGCTTGATGTGATGGCTCCTGGCGTATCCATCCAAAGCACACTTCCTGGAGGCACTTACGGCGCTTACAACGGAACGTCCATGGCGACTCCTCACGTTGCCGGAGCAGCAGCGTTAATTCTTTCTAAGCACCCGACTTGGACAAACGCGCAAGTCCGGGATCGTTTAGAAAGCACTGCAACATACCTTGGAAACTCTTTCTACTATGGAAAAGGGTTAATCAACGTACAAGCAGCTGCACAATAATATCAAAAAGAAGCAGGTCCTCCGGGACTGACCCCATAAGATGAGACAAATAAAAAACACCTTCAAGTTTGAAAACGGATGATTGTTATCCGAAATTAGACTTGGAGGTGTTTTTTCTATGAGGACAAGAGTGAGTTATTCGGTTGAAGT
>NZ_JAUMKF010000039.1:0-10364 GCF_030519405.1 Bacillus sp. C28GYM-DRY-1 | reverse complement strand
ATATTGACTACTACAATCAAAAACGAATAAAGGCAAAACTAAAAGGCATGAGTCCGGTACAATACCGAACTCATGCCTCAAGAACTGCCTAATGAAAACCCGTGTCTAACTTTAGGGGGTCACTTCAGCATACAGCGGGCGCTTTTTTGTTATTCTGATTTTTCGCCTTTCAGCAGACACATAAAAATAATAATGAGGATAAAAGCAATCAGGGCCAGGAATGGAATGGTCATAAAACCGAACCAGTTAATGTATTGGCCTGAGCATGGTACGCCGCTTACACACGGCTTAATGCCCGTAAAGCCGGGCACTTTTTGCTCTAAGTAGTGCATGATCGAAATAAATGCTCCGATAATCGCCATCGGAAGCACATATTTTTTTACGCGTGTGTCTCCTTGAAAGGTGGCGATGCCTAAAATCAGGACGAGCGGATACATGAGGATACGCTGGTACCAGCACAGTTCACATGGAATGAACTTTTTGATTTCGCTGAAATACAAGCTGCCGAGCATAGCGATAAGAGCCACAACCCAGGAAGTATATAAACATACAATTCTATTTTTCATATGATTACTTCCCTTTCAGCTCTTTTTCTATCGTTTCTTTGATTTCATCATAATCCGCAAAATTTTTGATCACTTTATCATTGACGTAAATCGTCGGTGTTGCTTTTATGTTCATTTTTTGATTAAGGTCAGAATCCTTTTCCACTTGAGAAGCGAATGTTTCCTTATCAAGATTGTCTTTGAGCGTCTCCGGTTTGATCTTTGTGGTGTTTTTTGCTAGATCACCGAGAACAGCTGGGGTCACCCATTCCTGTTCTGTGTCCGGCTGTTTTTCGAACAGCTTTTCATGGAATGCCCAGAAAGAATCAGGATCTTCTTTCCATACTTCTTCTGATGCAAGAGCCGCTAATCTTGAACCTTTTCCATGGAACATGACGTTCACGAATGAAAATTTCACATCGCCCTTATCAATAAAGTCTTTTTGTATTTTTGGAAAGATGTCACTGTTAAACACCTTGCAAGATGGACATTTGTAATCTCCGAATTCTACTACAGTTACCGGTGCATCATCCTTGCCAAGCACAGGCTGGCCTTTGATAGACGGCTGTCCAGAAACCGCTTCATTGCCTTGTTCTGTTTTGTTATTAATGATGACAATGGCTGCTAGTAAGACAACAACCACAACCGTAAGGATGACCGCGAATTTCGCAGAAGACTGCTGTTTCTTTTTCACTCCGACACCTCATCGTTTTAAGATTAAAAAAAGAAGCGGATCGCAATAGACCCACTTCTTTATTTTAACAAGACAAGTGCCTATAAGAAAACCCCGAAAAAATGAATTCTCTCCGACAATTCATCCATTTTTGAGACGCATGACGCGCATCGCGTTTGCCACAGCGAGCAGCGTAACGCCGACATCAGAGAAAACCGCTTCCCACATGGTTGCAATTCCAAACGCTCCAAGAATAAGAAAGATCGCTTTCACACCTAAAGCAAAGCCGATGTTTTGCCACACGATTCGGCGTGTCCGTTTCGCAATCCGAATTGCTTCCGCTATTTTTGATGGCTGATCTGTCATCAGTACGACGTCTGCGGCTTCTACCGCGGCGTCTGAGCCAAGGCCGCCCATGGCCGCTCCGATATCTGCGCGCGCAAGCACCGGCGTATCATTGATGCCGTCACCAACAAAAATGAGTTTTTCATTTGGCGAAAGCTTGGCTTCTAAAGCTTCGACCCGCGCGACTTTATCCTGCGGCAGCAGCTCTGCATATACCTCGTCGATGCCAAGCTGTTTTCCGACGTCTTCTCCCGTTTGTTTCGTATCACCTGTCAGCATAACTGTCTGTTTGATTCCAAACGATTTCAGGTCAGCAATCGCCTGTGCTGCATCCTCTTTTACTTCATCCGCTATGATGATTGCTCCGGCATAGCGTTGATCAACAGCAATGTGTACGATTGTTCCGGCATTTAAAACCGGGACACCCTTAATTTGTTCTCTTTCCATGAGCTTTTTATTTCCAGCAAGGATCTCTGTTCCGTCTGCTTTTGCAAAAATACCATGGCCGGATATTTCCTCATATGACTCTATCGCATCAGAGGAGAGCAATTTCCCGTAAGCTTTACGCACAGATTCGGCAATCGGATGCTGGGAATGAAGTTCAGCATATGCCGCCGCTTCAAGTAAACTTTCCTTTGTAAATCCTTCAGCAGGTTTGATTTCTGTCACTTCAAAGCTGCCTTTTGTTAATGTTCCTGTTTTATCAAACACTGCGTATTTGACTTGATTCAAGGCTTCTAAATAATTGCTTCCCTTCACAAGCACTCCGGCCTTTGAGGCTGCTCCGATTCCGCCAAAGAAACCGAGAGGAATAGAGACAACAAGCGCACATGGACAAGAAATCACTAAGAAAATAAGCGCACGGTACACCCAATCTGAAAATGCGGCGCCAGGAAGAACCAGCGGAGGGACAAAGGCCAGCAATACCGCGATAATCACAACAGCAGGCGTATAGTACTTGGCAAACTTCGTGATAAAGTTTTCTGTCCGGGCTTTACGGCTGCTCGCATTCTGAACCAAGTCTAATATTTTTGATACCGCGGACTCCTGGTAGCCCTTTGTGACTTCAATATGCAGAACGCCGTTTTGATTAATGAAGCCAGACATCACATCTTGTCCTTCTGCAGCTTTTCTCGGAACGGACTCACCTGTCAAAGCAGACGTATCAACCATCGCTGATCCCTGCACGATCTTACCGTCAAGGGGTATGCTTTCTCCCGGATTGACCACAATGATGTCTCCTGTCTGTACGTCCTCCGGAGAAACCAGTTCGATGCCGTTCTCTGTTTTGACATTGGCGTAATCAGGCCGGATGTCCATTAACGCAGTAATTGATTTTCTGGACCGGCTGACCGCAGCTCCTTGAAAAAGCTCACCAATTTGGTAAAACAGCATAACTGCGACGCCTTCAGGGTATTGCTGAATTAGAAAAGCGCCGATTGTGGCAAGAGCCATTAAGAAATGCTCATCAAACAACTGACCGCGGGCAATGTTTTTAACTGCACGGATGATAATGTCACCGCCAATGATCAAATAGGCAGCAAGGAAAAGAAAAAATTCGATTGTTCCGGAATGAACCAAATAGGCTGCTGCCCCGATAATGACAGCCGCCGCCATTCTGATCAGCATATTGATCATTCGATGACGATAGCCGTCATCAGCTGATTTCTTTTTATGCTTTTGACGAACTCTTACATGGGGATCGACTGATTTTACTTTTTTCTCTACTTTATTGGTGACCCATTGCTCTTCTTTCCCATCGGCTGAGACAGTTAAGGTGCTTGCCGCAAAGTTTACCGCGCATCCATCAATGCCTTTTATGCCTTTAACTCCATTTTCGATTTTTTGAGCACAATTGCTGCAATCCAAACCGTCCAGAACGTATTCCTGTTTCACTAGTCTCACCTTACCTTCCGATTTAGGGTTCCCTCTACAAAGCGTATCAATGAATGTTGGCATTGAATTCTTATATATGAGCATATACTCATATAATGATTACATCTATTATATGTCGTTTTCCAAGAAAGTGTCAATGTAAAACAAAACCGGCATATCGCCGGTTGTTATTTTACTTTCTGCAGACGCAGCGCATTCAGTACAACGGAAACGGAACTAAACGCCATTGCTGCTCCCGCTATCCATGGCGCTAAAAATCCGAGCGCCGCGATGGGGATGCCGAGACTGTTATAGCCAAGCGCCCAGAATAAGTTTTGTTTAATGTTTTTCATTGTCAGTCTGCTCATGCGAATGGCGTCGGCAATGCTGTTCAGGTCGCCGCGAATAAGCGTAATGTCTGCAGCTTCCATCGCAATGTCCGTGCCTGTTCCAATTGCCATGCCAATATCGGCTGTGGCAAGCGCCGGCGCATCGTTAATTCCATCGCCTACCATGGCAGTCTGCCGGCCTTCTTTTTGCAGGCGGGACATTTCTGCTGCCTTTTGTTCAGGAAGGACTTCCGCTATGACACTCGTAATCCCCGCTTCCCTGGCGATGGCTTCAGCGGTTCTGCGGTTGTCTCCTGTCATCAGGATGACATCCAGGCCCAACTTTTTCAGACGGGCTACTGCCGCCCGTGACGTGTCTTTTATCGTATCGGCAACCGCTACAAGGCCCGCGGCTTCACCATCAATGGATACAAGCATAACTGTTTTCCCTTCTGCCTCTAGTTCTTCCATTTGGGCAAGAAGGGCTCCATGCTCAACCTGTTTGCTCTCCATTAACTTTCTTGTGCCGACGAGAATGGTTTTTCCTCCGGCTTCAGCCAAAATGCCTGCGCCGATTTTAGCTTCAAAGCGGGTCAGCTTCGGTATCTCAAGCCCTTTTTCTTTCACACCTGCTACGATCGCTTCACCGAGCGGGTGCTCCGATCCCATTTCGGCTGCCGCCGCAAACTGAAGCAGGTCTGTTTCTTCAAAACGGCCGAATGGAATGGCATCTGTCAGTTGCGGCTTCCCGTTTGTCACAGTTCCGGTTTTATCGAGAACAATCGTATCGAGACGATATGTTTTTTCTAAATGCTCGCCGCCTTTAAAGAGAATTCCAAACTCAGCTGCGCGCCCTGATCCAGCCATAATGCTCGTCGGAGTGGCAAGGCCCAAGGCGCACGGGCAGGCAATGACGAGAACGGCAATCAACTTACTGATCGCTTCGGAAAAATCGCCGGGAGCCGCCCAAAGATACCAAATGAGGAAAGTGAGAACGGCAATCCCCAATACGATGGGTACAAACATACCGGAAATCTGATCAGCGAGACGCTGGATCGGCGCTTTTGATCCTTGTGCTTCCTCGACAATTTTGATGATATGAGAAAGTGCCGTATCCTTTCCGACGTTGACAGCTTTGATTTTCAGGAAGCCGTTTGAGTTGACGGTTGCACCTGTCACGCTGTCACCTGGATTTTTGTCAACAGGAAGACTTTCACCTGTAATCATCGATTCATCTACTGCCGAGCGGCCTTCAACTACTTCTCCGTCGACAGGAATTCGTTCGCCCGGTTTGACGTAAACAATATCATTGACAAGCACTTCATCTATTGAAATGATTTTCTCCTGTCCTTCTCTTACGACAGTCGCTGTTTTCGCTTGAAGCTTCATCAACTTTTTAATGGCATCCGAAGAACGGCCCTTTGCTTTTGTTTCAAACAGCTTGCCTAATAAAATCAACGTCAGCAAAATTGCGCTTGTTTCATAGTAAAGACCGTCTGTATGCCCATGGGAACCGACGCTTCGAATCGTAAGATAAAGGCTGTAAGCGTAAGCAGCCGACGTTCCGAGCGCGACCAGTACATCCATATTGGCGCTCTTATTTCTGATCGCCTTATACGCCCCCGCATAAAACGGCCAGCCGATCAGAAACTGGACTGGTGTCGCCAGCGCAAACTGCATCCACGGATTGAGGAAAATATCCGGCACCCAAATGAACGATGTAAACGTAAAATGGCTCACCATTGCCCAAAGCAATGGGAATGACAGAACCGCTGAAAAGATCAGCCTCGCCGTTTGCTTCCGTTCTTCTTTCTTTTTAGAAGCTGCCGCTTCACGCTCCTCATCGCTCTTGGGCTTAAGTTTATATCCCAGTTTATCTACCGCTTCTTTCAAATCGGTGACAGACGCTTCTTTTGGATTGTATTCGACCGTAACCGTTTCTAAAGCGAAGTTTACAGGAGCATTTGTGACGCCTTCTATTTTGTTAAGCCGCTTTTCAATCCGATTGGCGCAGGCCGCACAGGTCATGCCTTCAATATCGAATTCAGCTTTTTCTGTTACGACGTGATAGCCCAGCTTTTCAATTTTTTCCTGAATCGCTGTAGCCCCCGTTTCCGCAGGATTGAAGGTGACATTAGACGTTTCAGTTGCCAGGTTGACATTGGCATCTGTGACACCCGGCATCCGCTTGAGCCCTTTTTCAATTCTGGATGCACATGCCGCACAGGTCATCCCAGATACCCGCATCGCGATTTCCTTTTGTTCACTCAACATACTCACTCCTTTATATACACCTGGGGGGTATATAAAAATGAAAGAAATATCGCGCCCTCCATAAAGGCGCGATACCTTGAATCATTCGGCTACATCATAGCCCTGATCTTCTATCGCATCCGCAATATCTTTGACTGATACTTTGTCAGCATCAAACGAAACATCGACTTTTCCTGCTTCCAGATTGACATGGACAGCATTGACGCCGTCCAGTTCTCCTACGCTTGATTCCACTGCTTTAACGCAGTGCTGACAAGACATTCCTTCAACTTGCAATGTTTTTTGTTCCATATGAATTCCTCCTGTTTGTTCTTTCTGTTTTCATCCTACCATACCCCCGTAGGGTATTACAATGAAAAAAGACTTTATGATTTTGTGAACCTTTTAAATACGTCCAAAAGCTCAGAAATGGCCTGTTCTCCGTCTCCGCTTTTGATGGCATCTGCTACACAATGATGGGCATGATCCTCAAGCAATTGAAGCGCCACGTTTTTCATTGCCGCCTGAACAGCTGAAATCTGCACAAGAATATCTACACAATATCTATCATTTTCCACCATATTTTGAATCCCTCTGACTTGGCCCTCTATCCGCTTTAGCCGGTTTGTGATTTGATCCTTTTCTTTCGAGCTTTTATGGTTTAATGCTTTATGTTCGTTATGCTTCTCCATGCGTACACCTCTGTTCCTTATATTAATTCCCATTATACTGATTGTCCAAACTGTTGTCTAAGCATGCCGCGACTAAAATAAATCAGTTAGGTTTTACCATTTGTTCAGGAGGGTATATATTTCTTATGAAAACGCTTTTAAAGGGGAGAAGAAAAGTGGATACAATAAAGGTTGGGGTATTAGGATACGGACTTTCTGGTTCTGTTTTTCACGCACCGCTGCTTGCTGTTCTGGATGAGTATCACATCAGTAAGGTCATGACATCGCGGACAGAAGAAGTGAAACGGGATTTTCCGAATGCTGAAGTTGTGCATGAGCTTGAGGAAATAACAACTGACCCAGCCATTGAGCTTGTCATTGTCACCACCCCAAGCGGCCTTCATTATGAACATGCTATGGCATGCATTCAGGCCGGAAAACATGTTGTAATGGAAAAACCGATGACAGCGACGGCCGAAGAGGGGGAGAAATTAAAGAAGGCTGCTGATGAAAAAGGTGTATTGCTAAGCGTATATCATAACCGACGTTGGGATAACGACTTTTTAACGATTAAAAAGCTGATCGCTGACGGATCCCTTGAAGATATCAATACATATCAAGTCTCCTATGACCGCTACAGACCTGAGGTTCAAGCACGGTGGCGGGATAAAGAAGGCGCTGCCACTGGTACACTGTATGATCTCGGCTCCCACGTCATAGACCAAACCCTCCATTTGTTCGGGATGCCTAAAGCGGTGACTGCAAACGTGATGGCCCAGCGTGAAAATGCGGAAACGGTGGACTATTTTCACTTGACGCTAGATTACGGCAAACTCCAAGCCATTCTATACGGAGGTTCGATCGTTCCGGCAAACGGCCCGCGTTATCAAATCCATGGACAGCATTCCAGCTTTGTAAAATACGGAATCGACGGACAGGAAGACGCACTCAGAGCCGGAAGAAAACCGGAGGATGACAGTTGGGGTGCAGATGATCCAGAGTATTACGGACAGCTGACAACCGTTCATGGGACGAACAAAAAAACCGAAACCATCCCATCAGTAAATGGCTCCTACCTTACCTATTATCGCAAAATAGCGGAAAGCCTACGGGAAGGCGCAGCGTTGCCAGTCACCGCTGAGGAAGGCATCGATGTCATCCGCATCATTGAAGCCGCGATGAAAAGCAGTGAAGAGAAACGTACCATTATGCTGGAGCAATAAATTAAAGCCTCCCCATGTCTCAGGGGAGGCTTTTTCATTAAAATGTTTTTCCTGCTTCTTTCGCACGCGCAATCGCGTCTTCTTTAATTTGCTGTGCTTTATCAGGCTCCGCATTATGACCCTCTACGAAAATGCCATCGAAGGAAGGTACACCGAAGAAGTTCATCATGATGCCGATGTAGCGGTGGCCCATTTCCATTTCAGCCGCAGGACCCTCTGAATAGTAGCCGCCTCGTGCTTGGATATGAACCGCTTTTTTATCAGTTAACAATCCAACAGGGCCTTGTTCAGTGTATTTGAATGATTTTCCTGCAACTGCAACAGAATCAAGATACGCTTTCATTACTGGCGGGAATGAGAAGTTCCATAATGGAGTAACGAATACGTACTTATCAGCAGATGCAAATTGGTCGCTAAGCTCTCCCAGACGGCTCACTTTTGCTTTTTCGCTTTCAGAAAGCTCTTCAAAGCCTGTGCCTGATTGAAGCTTGCCCCAGCCGCTGAAAACATCCGCGTCAATATGCGGGATGTTTTCTTTGTACAAATCGATATGTACAACTTCATCGTTAGGATTCGCTTCTTTGTAAGACTCGATGAATGCTTTACCTGTTGCCATACTGTAAGAAGTTGCTTCATCATGCGGGTGAGCAGTGATATACAATACTTTTGCCATTTTAACCAGTCCTTTCGTTTTTAAAAATCACACATCAATTATTATCATACAGATGCACTGCCAATATTCTTTCTCTCTTACGGTTTATTATAGAGACAATAAAAATTACTTTCAAGTAAAATATCTCGAATTAAAGATTATTTCCTTCCAAACTGCCGGAATACAGTGCGGAGATCTCTTTGCTGATCCTCGTGTAGTAAGGGACATGCGGTACTTGTATGTCCGCCGGCATCTTTTTCCTCAAAGCGGATTGCTCAGCCTGTTCAAAAAATGCCCTTAGCTGCTTCATCTCTTCTTCAGAAAACAGAGCAGGCGGTCGATAATGGGCTTGGGCCGAGAGCAAATAATACCCTAAGTGCTGAGCACCGGAAATGGCAGGCCAAAGCGCATCCGCATGAGTATTGGGAAATTCCCCAAGCGCCTTGTCATACGCATCCCGAAGCCTGACCAGACTCACCCTTAACTGGTGTTCGTCTGCTTTCTGCCCGGTTAACAGCTTCTCCATAAACTGCTTTGAGTCGCCAATGTACAACCTCCCTGACAGGTAATATATACCTATTTTATCGTTTCACTTGCTGAAAACTAAGGTTTCTATATAAAAATAGTGACATAAAAAACCTCTCCCAAATGGGAGAGGTTAAAAGACACTGCGGACCAAACCGCCGTCTGCCCGAAGTGCCGCGCCATTGATCGCAGAGGAAAGCGGACTGCTTAAAAATGTAACGAAGTGGGCGATTTCTTCCGGTCGGATCAGTCTTTGAATGATGGATGTCGGCCGGTTTTCTTTCATAAAACGTGCCTCAGCTTCTTGAACTGTCAGGTTTTCACCAGGATACAGCGAATTCAGCATGGTTTCCACACCCTCTGTTAAGGTAGAGCCCGGCATGACGGTGTTGACTGTGACATTCGTGCCGGTTGCCAGCTCCGCCAAACTGCGGGAAATGGACAGCTGCATCGTTTTTGTTGCACTGTAATGGGCCATTTCCTGTGACGGCATAATCGCCGCTTCACTGGCAATGAAAATCACACGCCCTTCTTTTTTCTCTATCATGTTGTGCAAATACTTGCGTGTCAGCCTTACTCCGCTCATAATGTTCACTTCAAAAAAACGAAACCACTCATCATCAGGGATATCAAAGTACTCCGCCGGTTCAAAAATCCCTAAATTGTTAACCAAAATATCAACCTCTGGGTATGCCTGAAACAGGTCATTGCATCCTTCCTCTGTTCCCAAATCATATGCGGCCGGATAAAGGACCGCTTCAGAATGCTGTGTTTTCAATTCATCTATCGTCTGATTCACTTTCTCTTCCCGGCGTCCGTTAATGATCACTGCCGCACCTTCTTCAGCTAACGAAAAGGCAATAGCTTTCCCGATCCCCGATGTCGAACCGGTCACCAGCGCGGTTTTTCCTTGTACATTCAGCTTCATTCTACATCCCTCCGTTTTGATTCCCTCTTATTTATTGACAGAAATCTGATTGGTGAAACATCTGCTCTGCAATCAGTATGAAACAACTTGGATTGAAATAATTTTTGTGCTGCAATCTGGAGAAAAAATAAAGCAGAACCCCTTAAGAGGTTCTGCTTTATTGCAGACTGTTGACAAAATAGTCGGATCTTTATGATCCGACCTATTTTTGTCCAATTTTTTTCGGTCGAATAGGCTGGCGAGTTGGTCCTTTCCAAGTCCAATTCGCCAGTTTTTTTAGATTCATGGCAGCGAAAACAAGCATCGCCTGCATGGACAATTTTTTCTTTCCCCTTAGGGTTGTCC
>NZ_JAUMKF010000038.1:0-10626 GCF_030519405.1 Bacillus sp. C28GYM-DRY-1 | reverse complement strand
ACCTAGCCAAGCGGAGCTAGGTATGCGGGAGCTCTTTTTCTGTTTTTGAAATCAGCTGAATATCCAAAAAAACAGCGTAAAACAAAAAAAGCTTGTAGAAAAACATCGTTTTCTCTACAAGCTGAGCCTCAACCCTAGCGGTTGAGGCTTTTGACTGGTTTGACGCCTAAATGGTCGATAAACCTGCTGAAGGCCTGTTTTCCTTCCGTTGTCTGTTTAAATACACCGGCGTGTTCAAGAATGCGCGCGAACACATGTCCAAGCTCTTCTTTTATGACTAGATCGGCATTCTCTTTTGTTATCGTTCTTTTTTCCGTAATCCGAAGAGCCCACTCCTTATGTTTTGCTGTGAGCGGATTTTGTTCTAAAGCTGATTTCGGATCAGCAGAGCAAAGCGCCGCTGCCGTTTCTTTCATTTCTTTCTGTAAACGTCCCGGCAATATCGCCAATCCCATGACCTCAATCAGGCCGATATTTTCTTTTTTAATATGGTGAACTTCCTGATGAGGATGAAATATTCCAAATGGATGCTCCTCATCCGTCCGATTGTTTCTCAGCACGATATCGAGTTCATACAAGTCTCCCCTGCGCCGCGCAATCGGAGTGACCGTATTATGGGGCGTATCGCCTGTATAGGCGGCTATGCCGGATTTTTTATCGGAATAGGTTTGCCACGTGCGGAATATATGATCAGCAGCTTCTGCGACATGATCCGGCTTGTCTCCTTGGAGCCTGAGCACGGACATCGGCCACTTCACTAAGCCCAGCGACACGCCGGGATAATCATTTAATTCATAAACGTCTTCTGCTTTTGCTTGCGCCATCGGAAAATCGTGTGCCCCGCCTTGGAAATGGTCATGGCTTAGGATGCTGCCGCCGACAATCGGCAAATCTGCGTTTGAACCAATAAAGTAGTGCGGATATTGCCCGAGAAATGACAGCAGCCTTTCAAATGTTTTTCTGCTGATCTCCATCGGTTCATGCTCACCCTTTAAGACGATGCAATGCTCTGGATAATAGACATATGGCGAAAACTGCAAATACCATTTTTCGTCTTTAAGGATGACTGGAATGATTCTGTGATTTTGGCGGGCTGGATGCTTCACGCTTCCCTCAACCCCGACATTTTCTTTACACAGCAAACACATTGGGTAATTTGTCTGCGCCTGCTCTTTTGCAGCTGCAATCGCTTTCGGATCCTTTTCGGGCTTTGATAGATTAATAGTCATTTCCAACTCGCCATATTCGGTTGGCACCGTCCAATGAACATTTTTGGCGATCCTGTCAGACCGGATATAATAGACATCCTCCGAATATTGATAGAATTCCTTTGTAGCCTGTTTTGGGCCGTATAATGCTTTTGTTTCTTCAAACTTGCGTATGACCTCGGACGGAGCAGGTACAAAACATCCCATCAGCTTTGCGCTGAGCAAGTCACGGTATGTGTCTGTATCCGCTTCCATCCGGCCGGTTTCCGCAGCCCATTTGTAAATAGGAGCAAGCAAGTCCGGCAGGCTTTGTGCCTGCTTGATGCTAGTGTGAGAGACCGGCTCGGGATGTTTGATGCCCAACGCTTCATAAAGGCGGTTTCTCGTATACTCCCGATCCCAAATCGAAATGAGTTTTCGTTCCAGTCCATACTCCAGCAGCTGTTCCAGATGTTCACTAATACTCATGTGTCATTCCCCCTTTAGCTCTCTCGCTCCCTCTCCAATATCAGCGACATAAAATTCCGCTTTGAGCCCTGTTTTTTCTTGATATCTGTCTCCAACCTTTTGGATAAAATCATCAACAAACGCATCTTTTACAATGCTGATGGTGCAGCCGCCGAAGCCCGCTCCCGTCATTCTTGAGCCAATCACACCTTCGTGGTCCCACGCCGCAAACACAAGCTCATCAAGTTCAGGACATGTCACTTCATAATCATCCTTCAGTGAAAGGTGCGACTCCTTCATTAATCGCCCGATTTCATCTACATTATTTTCCTTGAACATATGAGCCGTCTTGATAGCACGGTGATTTTCGTATACAGCGTGCTTTGCCCGGCGTCTGTTCGTTTCAGTTTGAATTAAGCTGGAATGCTCGTCGAAATCAGAGGGCTTGATGTCGCCCAGGGAGGCAATATCAAGTGCTTTTTGCAGGTCAAGCAAGGCGTCATGGCACTCTTGGCGTCTCGTATTATAGCTTGAGTCTGCCAATGTCCTTTTTTTGTTCGTGTTCGCGATAACCAGCGCCAGGCCTGAGACATCGAGTTTGCTATATTCATAGTCCAGCGTGTCACAGTTCAGCAGCATCGCATGGTGTTTTTTCCCCATTCCGATTGCAAATTGGTCCATAATCCCGCAATTGACACCGATAAATGTGTTTTCCGCATGCTGAGCCATTTTTACAAGCTCAAGCGCATCCACTTCAGGATGAAAATAGCTTTGGAGTACGACTCCCATCAGCAATTCAATAGAAGCGGATGACGACAGTCCCGCTCCGTTTGGAATATTCCCTGAAAACACAATGTCAAAGCCATGGGGAACTGAATAGCCCCTTTGCTGAAATTCATACATGACGCCTTTCGGATAGTTCGCCCAATCATCTTCTTTTTGATAGCGGATATCGTCTAGGCTGCATTCCTTGATCCCTGCGTCTTTAAAGTTGTCTGAATACATCCGGACAACCCCGTCGTTTCTTTCTGCAACAGCAGCATATGTACCCATTGTCAGCGCGCACGGAAACACATGCCCGCCGTTATAATCTGTATGTTCTCCAATCAGATTCACTCTTCCAGGTGCGAAAAAAAACCGCAACTCCTCTTTTTCTCCGAATACACTTGCAAATATCCCCTTTAGCTCTTCCCGCATGTGCGCTCACCTTTCATTGTTTTATTTTTTTATTTCCCCTTATTTCTTCATTGAAAACTGTAGATCATACGCTGCTGTCCCCTGTTATACCCCTTCTTCTTTTGTTTTTTTAAAGACGAGCCATTTGCTTGCGACATAATTAACGACAACAATAACCGCGTTGTCTAGTATTTTGGCCAAGGTTTCATTTGTATTGAACTGGCCGACAAGAATGATCATCATGCCTAAATCTATGCCGAGAGACAGGACCCGTACGCTGAAAAAGGCAGTGATCTCTTTTATCAGACTCTGCAGGTCATGTGTTTTTTGCTGAAATACATATAATTTATTTGTTATGTAAGCAAACAGCACGGACAATATCCAAGCGGCGACAGTAGCGGCTTTGTAATCCATATTCATGATCTCTACCAATATATAAAAGCTGGCGATGTTTACAATGGTTGTGAAAACCCCCATTATGATATACATAATCATTTCTCTATACTTCACTGATGTTCCTCGCTTTCTGAAAAACTTTTCAAAATTCTTGGGCTCACGTGTTCACTGTCCAGAGTAAAAAAAACAGAGAATGCGTCTAAAAAGCTGCGGAATGTGGCGGGCTGACCCAATACATACGATTGTTTGAGGATTCCGTCGAGCACTGCACATATTATTTTAGCCGTATATTCCGGATCAATACAGGCGTCAATCAGGTTTCTCTCCCTCAGCCACTTAATATATAACGCATTTTCTTCCACCCATAATTCGTATAGCCCGACATAGGCCTTGCATTTCTGAAGGACTTTGTATGTTGGCATATTCATGGCAAATGAGGTAATCTCCCACGACGGCTTATTTATATAATAGGAATAAAGCAGCTCAGCTGCATGTTTTGCAGCCTCGTCCAATGTCAGCGGTTTCACTGAGACCTGTTCCATTTGATCAAGATACCCGATGATGATCTCTTTTTTCATCTGCCGTCTTTCGAAAAGTTGCTGCAGAAAATCATCCTTACTGACAAAATGAACATAAAACGCTCCTTTGCTGTATCCGGCTGCCCTGCTGATATCCTCTATAGAAACCGGATCATACGCTCGGTCAATCAACAAATTTAAGCCAGCGTCTATAAAACTTTCAAATGTTGCTTCTCTTTTTATTTGAAATTTGTTTTTTTTCATATTTTTCTCCAGGAAAATGATTACCCTTATCTTACAATGGATCAATCTTTAGCGGTATTTATTTCTTTGAAAGCTAGTACTATTCGGTTCCCCTGAGGTCATTTTTAATAGGCTGAATGATTTATTTTCATTTACATACTATCCAGTCAGTATTTAATTGTTTATTATTATAAATAAGATTCATTGGCTATATTAGTCTTTTTTTTTAGGAAATAGGTAGGTGGTTTTTCCTTCAGTTTGTGAACACCGAGCAACTATGTGTGAAATTTGTTGTACTCGCCTCATCATCGCGTCGGCTCGTCTTTATTGCCCGCATGTTGCAGGAAAACATTTTATACAATTGGAGGTTACTATGAAAACTCAAGTTAAAAAAGATTTGGACAAAGATTGGCATATGTTAATACAAGAAGCTAGATCCATTGGGTTAGGCATTCGTGATGTGAGGCAGTTTTTAGAATCTGAGTCAGCATTAAGAAAAAATAATCACAAAAAAACCGTCCGCCAAGACTAATCCGAACAGGCGGATCTATTACCTCTGGCTTTTCTATCATCTGATCTGAGTTTTCACCATATCCTCTATTCGAAAGCGATAGCTACGCCGAGCTTGAGGACAAACGGTGTGTCAGCTAACATAAGACAGACAGCCGGTGATGCGATCACCTCTTGGCACATGCATCGTCATAAAGAGGTGATGCGGACATCTATTAACCGGGCTCTGGTAAACTGCAGCTTTGCTGAGAACAAACTGCTTTTCGGTGAGGTTTTGAAAGCAAACGCGTTTATACACGGCCGAGCTGGAAAACCTTCGCCTGTCTTTATGCCGCTATGTTCACCTCTTTAAGTCGTCCTTCTCTTTTCATTCTCCAGAGGTCATTCAGCATAAATCGGACTTTCAGTACATACTTATTGGTGTACCTTTTTGCTTACGTTCTGCGAATAAAAGGAGGAAGGCCATGTACAAAGCTGATTACAAACAGATTGCTGCAACGCCGTCTTTTCAAGCTTTCTTAAAGCAGAAACGCGCTTTTATTGTTCCTTCTGCGATTTTCTTTCTTGTCTTTTATTTTTCACTTCCTGTTTTGACGTCTTATTTCACCTTTTTGAATGCACCGGCCATTGGAGCTGTTTCATGGGCTTGGCTGTTTGCCATCGCCCAATTCGCCATGACCTGGATCCTGAGTACGGTGTATTCCCGAAGGGCGGCTCATTTCGATCGTTATGTAAGCGCTTTAAATGAAGAACTGAAGGGTGAACAGACATGAATATGACTGCTTTTCTATTATTTTTAGCAATTGTCAGCCTGACGCTTGTCATCACATATTTTGCCGCGAGGAAGACGAAAACGACGAGTGAGTTTTATACGGCGGGCGGCGGGCTCACCGGTGTTCAGAATGGACTGGCAATTGCCGGCGACTACATGTCTGCAGCCTCGTTTCTGGGTATTGCCGGAATGATTGCGTTATATGGATTTGACGGATTCTTTTACAGCATCGGTTTTCTGGTGGCTTATCTCGTTGTCTTGTACATCGTGGCGGAACCGCTTCGGAATCTTGGGAAGTACACGATGGCAGACATGATTGCGGCTCGATTTAAAGAAAAGAAAATCCGCGGCGTCGCGGCACTCAATACCATCGCCATCTCTACTTTTTATATGATCGCCCAGCTCGTGGGGGCAGGTGCGCTGATCAAACTGCTGCTTGGGCTGGATTATACCGTGGCGGTTCTCATCGTCGGGGTGCTGATGACCATTTATGTCGTGTTTGGCGGCATGATCGCGACAAGCTGGGTTCAAATCATTAAAGCTGTTCTACTGATGGCCGGCACACTCGTGATTTCTATCAT
Source organism: Bacillus sp. C28GYM-DRY-1 (assembly GCF_030519405.1). NCBI lineage: Bacteria > Bacillati > Bacillota > Bacilli > Caryophanales > Bacillaceae > Bacillus > Bacillus sp. C28GYM-DRY-1. The sequence continues at coordinate 4,775 of NZ_JAUMKF010000038.1, read as the reverse complement.
CGTGTTTTCGAAATTCGGATTTAACCTTAATACCATGTTTGAGCAGATGAAAACGGCCACTCCGCTTGGCGCTGATTTCTTAAACCCCGGAAATAAATACAAAGTGCCGCTTGAGACCTTGTCGTTAAACTTGGCACTCGTGCTGGGAACTGCCGGGCTTCCGCATATTCTGATCCGATTCTATACCGTTAAGGATGCCAAGACAGCCCGGACATCTGTTGTGTCAGCGACATGGATTATCGGTGTGTTTTATATTATGACGGTGTTTCTCGGCTTTGGCGCCGCTGCGTTTGTCGGTTCTGACGCGATTACGGCGGCTGATCAAGCGGGAAATATGGCGGCTCCGCTCTTAGCGAAAGCGCTCGGGGGAGATTTCCTGTTCGCGTTTGTATCAGCCATCGCCTTTGCCACGATTTTGGCAGTGGTGACAGGCTTGGTGCTATCTGCCGCTTCAGCATTTGCCCATGATATCTACAGCCAGATTATTAGAAAAGGAGAAGCAACTGAAAAAGAACAGATGAAAGCGGCCAGATGGGCTTCTGTCGCCGTGTCAGTCCTCTCAATTCTCCTGGCGATTTTTGCACAATCCTTAAATGTCGCATTTCTTGTCGCGCTTGCCTTTGCGGTGGCGGCCAGTGCAAACCTCCCCTTGATTGTGTTTACGGTCTTCTGGAAGAAATTCAATGCTACAGGCGCTTTGTGGGGCAGCCTGACAGGCCTGTTCAGCGCGCTTGTGCTTGTATCGATGAGCCCTAGTGTGTGGGACCCGTCCGGAGGTGCTATATTTATCGGAGATCCGCTCATTCCACTTTCTAATCCGGGCATTATTTCCATCCCGCTCGGCTTCCTCGGTGCATGGCTCGGAACGGTGCTGTCCTCAAATAAAACAGTTGATGAAGAGACGTTTGCGGAAATACAGGTGAAGGCACATACTGGCATTCATATGGAACAGGAGTAGAAGTAAAAAAGCTCTCTTGTATAGAGAGCTTCATCGACACGCTGAGGTCGGACTATAAAGATCCGACCTATTTTTGTCAACAGTCTGAGCTGTCCTTTATAGGACAGCCTTCAGATGGGATCACACTTATTTGCCCTTTTTATACGTTTGAATATCTTCATAAAACTTGCGTGCGGCATCCTCTGGATCCTCCGCCTGACTAATGGCGCTGATCATACTGACACCGTCGGCCCCCGCTTGGATAACAGGTGCGGCATTTTCAATTGTGATGCCGCCGATTCCCACAATTGGAATATCGATGCCTTGGCGGCGGACCGCTTCAATGAGAGATACACCTTGTACAGCCCTCGTATCCTTTTTCGTTTCTGTCGGGTAGATTGGCCCGAGTCCGACATAATCCGCGCCATCTTCTTCGGCTTGCTTCACCTCAGACATTGTATGGGTGGAAACGCCAAGGATCATATCACCTATAGCGTCTCTTACTTCTTTTGCGTTGGCGTCTTCCTGGCCGATATGGATACCGTCAGCCTTCAGTCTCAGAGCCAACTCCACATCATCATTGACAATGAAAGGAATACCGGCTTCACGGCAGGCTTCCTGCACGCTTTTAGCAAATTCAATCCGCGCCTCTCCTGTCAGCGAATCCCCGCCCTTTTCACGAAACTGGTACAGAGTGGCGCCGCCTTTTAACGCTTTTTGTACGACCGTGACAGGATCGGCTTTCGTATTGTTTGACCCCATTATGAAGTAAACAGATAATAACTCTTTCATCATTTCCCGAGAAATACGTGTCATGAGACAGTCACCCTTTCTATTGTCGCCAGTTCTTGGACGTCTTGTTCAGTAATAGTTGAAAGCTTGTTCAGCAATTCAATTTGAAAGCTTCCCGGACCCTTTTCAGCTGTCTGCTGTGCGGCAAGCTGAGCCGCGACTCCATACGAAGAAATGGCAGTGATAGCCGCAAACATAGGATTTTCTTCCACAGCGCAAAACGCACCGACAATAGAAGTCAGCAGGCATCCGGCGCCTGTCACTTTCGTCAGCAGCTTGTGGCCGTTATGAAGGGTATATACGTTTGACGTGTCGGCAATCACATCCACTTCGCCGGTAATGGCAATGACTGTGTTTAGCTCTTGTGCCGCCTGCTGGGCCAGCCGGATGATGTCTCCTCCGTCTTCTCCCGCATCAACACCTTTGATCAGCCAATCGGTCACACCGACGGTATGGGCAATTTCCGCAGCATTTCCTCTGATTACGGAGAGGCGCACCTCACGAATGATGTCACGCGCAGATTGAGTACGGAACGGTGTTGCTCCGGCTCCTACAGGATCAAAAATGACAGGAACACCATGTTCATTGGCTGACTTCCCCGCTATGATCATCGCTTCAACTGCTTCCTTGCTCAGCGTTCCGATATTTAAAACAAGTGCACCTGCAATCTTCGCCATGTCGGCGACCTCTTCTTTCGCGTACGCCATAACAGGTGATGCGCCGAGGGCGAGCAGGCCGTTTGCTGTAAAATTCGTTACGACGTTATTGGTTATGCTGTGCACCAGAGGGCTATGCTGGCGGACAGCAGTAAGACGTTTTGCTGCTGATTGTGCATCCATGTTTGCATCATCCTTTACTCTCTTTTTTCGGGTCCCATAAATACGATTTCGTATGTTCGAGCCAGGCTCTGGCTGCAAAGGACAAGTAGCGGTCCTTTCTCCAAATAATGGCGAGGTGCCAAGGGATGACCGGATCGACAAGCGGAATGACTTTCACTTTTTCCGGGTCAAGTCCGCGGCAGATTCGTTCCGGCAATAGCCCAATTCCAAGGTTGGCTGACACCATCTCACTGATAAAATCCCATTGTGAGGTTTCATAAATGATATGAGGCCGAAATCCAGCTTTGATACATTCCGTCATAATTCGATTGTGCAGGACAAAGTCCTCCCTGAAGAAAATAAAAGGCTCGTCCTTCAATTCACGCAGCATGCACTCTTTTTCATCTGCCAGCCGGTGGGAAGGGTGAACGACAAGCATTAAGGTTTCTTTTACAATTGTAAACGAATGAAAGATGTCTTCGTTTGCAGGAAGAACGACGACGCCGATATCAAGTGAACCGTCCCCGACACCTTCTTGGACTTTTATAGAACCGTCTTCGACTAGCTGAAAGGTGATATTCGGATAGTTTTCACGGAAATCGCCGAGCACTCTAGGGAAAAATCCCGATCCGATCATCGGCGGCAGTCCAATCCGTACGTGCCCTTTCTTGACCTCCATAATATCATTTAATTCTGACGTCAGGTTTTGAAATGATTTAATAATTTCTTGCGCCTGCACATACATGCTCTGGCCGGCATCAGTCAGATCCACCTGCCTGCCGTTACGGTAAAATAGTTCTATTCCGAGTTCTTCTTCTAAATTTCTGATCATTTTTGATATCGTCGGCTGAGAAACATAAAGGGATTGGGAAGCCTTCGTAAAGCTTTTTAAACGGGCGACTTCCAAGAAATATGTTAAATGGCGGATATCCATCTGCTTCACCTCTTTCTATAGACAAAAGGAATACTTATTATTCTTTATATATATTTTACCTATAGAGAAACTTTATGTACAATATGAATATAAGGGAGGCATCAATATGAAAAAACTGTTGCTAACCGTTATTCAAATCGCTCTGTTATTTATATTTGCTCGGCTGATTAATTGGGTGACAGCCCTTCTTCATATAAATATTCCCGGCAGTATAATCGGGATTGTGATACTCTTCACATTATTACACTTTAACATCATCAAGCTTGAATGGATAGAGCTTGGCGCTGCGTGGCTTCTCGGGGAGCTGCTTTTATTTTTTATCCCGTCTGCCGTCGGAGTGATTGAATACGGAGACATTATGTCGAAATTTGGTGTCAGCATTCTGCTTGTTGTCATCATCAGCACGTTTGTCGTGATGGTGTCTACAGGAACGCTTACACAAATCATTGCAAAAAGAAAGGAGAAAAAACATACGTGTTCATCGGAATTGTAAGTTTGTTTTTAACGGTTTTGGTGTATGTAGGAGCAAAAAAGGTATATCAACGCTTTCCGCGTGTCTATACGTCGCCGCTATTAGTGACGCCCGCTGTGTTAGTCGGTCTGCTGCTGCTGGTGAATGTCCCGTACGAGTCCTATAATCTCGGCGGCGGATTGCTGACCGATATGCTTCAGCCGGCCACCGTGGCATTCGCGATCCCGCTTTATAAATATTTCCCTGTTTTAAAGAAATACGCCTTGGAAATTATTTTGAACGTGGCCGTCGGTTCATGTATCGCGATTATTTCAACCGCTCTTATTGCGAAATGGCTTCACCTCGGCACCGGCTTAATCGACAGCCTCGTCCCGAGATCAGTGACAACACCGATCGCTATGAACGTATCAGAAATGATCGGCGGAATGCCTGCCGTCACAGCCGTGTTTGTGATTTTGACCGCTTTGTTAGGCACAGTGATCGGGCCGATGGTCATCCGCTATTTCCGCATTGATAACGAAATTGCGCGGGGCGTGCTGCTCGGTACCAGCGCGCACGGAGCGGGAACGTCAAAAGCATTTGAGCTCAGCTCTGTGTCCGGCACGATTTCCAGCGTATCGATGATCTTAGCTGCGATTATGACGCTTTGCGCGGCGCCTTTTTTGCTTTCATTTATGTAAGAAAAACTGTCCTCTCGGGACTGACCCCATAAGATGAGACAAATAAAAAACACCTTCAAGTTTGAAAACGGATGATTGTTATCCGAAATTAGACTTGGAGGTGTTTTTTCTATGGGGACAAGAGTGAGTTATCCGGTTGAAG
>NZ_JAUMKF010000037.1:0-15886 GCF_030519405.1 Bacillus sp. C28GYM-DRY-1 | reverse complement strand
CCTCAAGATGAGATTTCCCATTCCGCAAGGAAGTAAGATCCCTGAAAGATGATCAGGTTGATAGGTCTGAGGTGGAAGTGTGGCGACACATGGAGCTGACAGATACTAATCGATCGAGGACTTAACCCACATTTTGAATGATGTCACATCTGTTATCTAGTTTTGAGAGAACACCTCTCTAAAAGGCGGAAAAGCAAAGAAACTCCGCTAAGGGCTCTCACATCCTGTGAGAAACGCCCAGTACCTTCATCCTGAAGGCATTTGTTTGGTGGCGATAGCGAAGAGGTCACACCCGTTCCCATGCCGAACACGGAAGTTAAGCTCTTCAGCGCCAATGGTAGTCGGGGGTTTCCCCCTGTGAGAGTAGGACGCCGCCAAGCAAGGTTAAACCCAGCTCATTGAGCTGGGTTTTTTGTTTGTCAAAAATGAAGAAGAAATTGAAAAGCGTATTTTGGGAATTTGTTTTCTGTCACTAATAAAAACTGCTGAATTAGCACGTAATCATCACTTATATGCTGCGTTAACAACTCATACCACCACTCTGTCTCATACCTCGCAATCATCCCTATGTTGTACAATACAAGGTAATGAATTGCCATTTCAGGAAGTCTCAGAAATTGTTCTTTTTGAGCAGGGATAAAGTATTGATTCTTACCCATGTCATACAACAAGCTGACTGATGTCCATGGCTTCATGTCTTGCGATGAAATTCCAAACAGCAGCTCGTGTTTATTTTTTCTTCTAAAAGACCATTGAAAATGATGGGACATATATTCGGCAAATCTTGAATCAGACATTTTATAATTGATTACCACATCCTCTGGTACAGCAATCCTGTCCTTGTCCTTTTTGATTTTTGTCATAAAACGTTCTTTCTGCTGAAAATAGAAAGTATCACTTAGTTCTGGAATCGCACTTAATAATTTTTTCATGGTGTACCGTTCATCTACTATATCCGATTGTCCGAATAAGTGTTTCATGAAGTGCATGCATAGGCCGTTCCGTTGTATTTTTACTTCATCATCGCTAAAACAATAATTCTGTTTCTTTCGCTTTCTTGTTGTTACGCCATGGGCCAGTATTGATGTATGGCTTGGATAATGAGGATCCCGTGTTATAAGGCATGCTTTAATGAGCTGTGCCATTCCGTAAAATAAAAGAATCGGTTTGATTTCTAAAGGGGAATATGAGGCTTGTTTATAAAACGATTCGGCATGCTTTAAGAAATATATAAACCGTTCACTGTTTTTAAATGAGTTCTTTTTTGCATCTTCAATCCCGTTCAAGGTGTAAACCTTTTCTAGAAATTTTTGGGTTGATTCAACGGAATAAAATAGCGCTAAGTCTTTCCACTCATGATATGTCATATGTACTTCTATATCCTTTCCATTATCTAAATATTTCAACTCTTTCTCGCTTCCTTGACAGGCTCTTGGCTAGTTGATAATCTACATATAATATTTTGCCGAAAAGAGGGGGATTTACTAATGTGGGAAAGTAAATTTACAAAAGAAGGCTTAACGTTCGACGATGTGCTGCTTTTGCCAGCCAAGTCAGAGGTACTTCCGCGCGATGTGGATTTATCTGTAGAACTAACAAAAACGTTAAAGCTGAATATTCCAGTCATCAGCGCAGGTATGGACACTGTAACAGAATCAGCAATGGCAATTGCAATGGCTAGACAGGGCGGCTTGGGCATCATTCATAAAAATATGTCCATTGAACAGCAGGCTGAACAAGTTGATAAAGTAAAGCGTTCTGAGCGCGGCGTTATCACAAATCCCTTCTTTTTAACTCCTGATCACCAAGTATTTGATGCGGAGCACTTGATGGGGAAATATAGAATTTCCGGTGTTCCGATTGTAGATAACAAAGAGGACCAAAAGCTTGTCGGAATTATTACAAACCGTGATCTTCGTTTTATTTCTGACTACTCAATGAAAATCAGCGATGTCATGACAAAAGAAGAGCTTGTTACTGCACCTGTAGGAACGACTCTTGATGAAGCTGAAAAGATTTTGCAGAAACATAAAATTGAAAAGCTTCCTCTCGTTGATGACCAGAATAAATTAAAAGGTCTTATCACGATTAAAGACATTGAAAAAGTCATTGAGTTCCCGAACTCCTCTAAAGACATTCACGGACGTCTGATCGTTGGCGCGGCAGTTGGCGTAACTGGCGACACAATGACTCGCGTCAAAAAGCTTGTTGAAGCCAATGTCGATGTTATTGTTATTGATACAGCTCACGGACATTCCCAAGGCGTATTAAACACAGTAACAAAAATCCGTGAAACATATCCTGAATTAAACATTATTGCTGGAAACGTGGCAACAGCTGAAGCGACAAGAGCTCTTATTGAAGCTGGAGTAGATGTTGTCAAAGTTGGAATCGGACCTGGTTCAATTTGTACTACACGCGTAGTAGCCGGTGTCGGTGTTCCGCAAATTACAGCAATTTATGATTGTGCGACTGAAGCAAGAAAACACGGCAAGACAATCATCGCAGATGGCGGAATTAAATTCTCTGGTGATATCACTAAAGCATTAGCAGCCGGTGGACATGCTGTTATGCTTGGAAGCTTGCTTGCAGGCACGTCAGAAAGCCCTGGTGATACTGAAATCTACCAAGGCAGAAGATTTAAAGTATACCGCGGTATGGGGTCAGTTGCTGCAATGGAAAAAGGAAGTAAAGACCGTTACTTCCAAGAAGAAAACAAAAAATTTGTTCCTGAAGGAATTGAAGGACGCACACCTTACAAAGGACCAGTTGAAGAGACAGTTTATCAGCTAGTCGGCGGTCTTCGTTCTGGAATGGGATATTGCGGCTCTAAAGATCTTCACGCTTTAAGAGAAGAAGCACAGTTCATTCGCATGACTGGCGCAGGACTTCGTGAAAGCCATCCGCATGACGTACAGATTACAAAAGAATCTCCAAACTATACAATTTCGTAATAAATTGTTACAAATTAAAAACATTTGACAGGGTCTCTGACTCTGTCTATTTTTTTTATAGTGATTATGATAAAATTTATACTGTTGTGCATTGAAAATGTCCTTAACGGCTTAATTATAGATGAAGAATATGAAATACGGAGGTCGTACGATTGAACATCAAGAAATGTAAACAGCTATTGATGTCGTTGGTTGTGTTAACACTAGCTGTCACTTGTCTGGCACCAATGTCAAAAGCCAAAGCAGCCAGCGATCCAATTGATATTAATGCATCTGCTGCTATTATGATCGAAGCTTCTTCAGGTAAAATTCTGTACAGTAAAAATGCAGATAAGAGACTGCCAATTGCAAGTATGACAAAAATGATGACAGAGTATCTGTTATTAGAAGCAATTGATCAAGGTAAAGTGAAATGGGATCAAACCTATACGCCTGATGACTATGTGTATGAGATTTCCCAAGATAACAGCTTATCAAACGTTCCTCTTCGGAAAGATGGGAAATACACAGTAGAAGAATTATACCAAGCTACTGCAATTTACTCTGCAAATGCTGCTGCTATTGCGATAGCAGAAGTCGTTGCAGGTTCTGAAACTAAGTTTGTTGAGAAAATGAATGCAAAAGCAAAAGAACTAGGCTTAACAGATTACAAATTTGTTAACGCAACAGGCCTTGAAAACAAAGATCTTCACGGGCATCAGCCTGAGGGGACAAGTGAAGATGAAGAAAGTGAAGTTTCTGCTAAGGACATGGCGATTCTTGCGGATCACTTGATTACTGACTACCCTGAGATTCTGGAGACTTCCAGCATTGCCAAAACGAAGTTCAGAAAAGGCACTGATGATGAAATGGACATGCCGAACTGGAACTTCATGCTGAAAGGGCTTGTCAGTGAGTATAAAAAAGCGACTGTAGACGGACTGAAAACAGGTTCTACTGACTCTGCGGGTTCATGCTTTACAGGAACCGCTGAACTCAATGGAATGCGTGTTATTACTGTTGTATTAAACGCAAAAGGCAATCTACATACAGGCCGTTTCGATGAAACGAAAAAAATGTTTGACTATGCTTTCGACAATTTCTCTATGAAAGAAATCTATGCTGAAGGCGATCAAGTAAAAGGCCATAAAACGATATCAGTTGATAAGGGTAAAGAGAAAGAAGTAGGCATTGTGACAAACAAAGCGTTCTCTCTTCCTGTCAAAAATGGCGAAGAAAAGAATTACAAAGCGAAGGTCACACTAAATAAAGAGACCTTGACTGCTCCTGTGAAGAAAGGAACCAAGGTTGGGAAACTGACTGCAGAATATACAGGTGATGAAAAGGATTATGGATTCCTTAACAGCAATCTTGCTGGCGCAGACCTTGTTACAAAAGAAAACGTAGAAAAAGCAAACTGGTTTATTCTAACAATGCGGAGTATCGGCGGATTTTTCGCCGGCATTTGGGGAAGCATTGTTGATACGGTAACCGGCTGGTTTTAATTAAATGAAAGAGCTCTGATGTATATTAGGGCTCTTTCGCTTAATATACTGAAAAAACTCAATTTTTAAGAAAAAATGATTTTCAGAGCGCTAAAAACCGAATAAAATAATATATATCCATATGAATTATTGGATTTCTAGGATACAATAAGGATTAGAAATTATACAATTATACCTTGATTAGGGGGACCAAGAAATGGCTCAAACAGGTACTGAACGTGTAAAACGCGGAATGGCAGAAATGCAAAAAGGCGGCGTCATCATGGACGTCATCAATGCGGAACAAGCGAAAATTGCCGAAGAGGCTGGAGCTGTAGCTGTAATGGCGCTAGAGCGTGTACCAGCTGATATTCGCGCGGCTGGAGGAGTTGCCCGTATGGCTGACCCTACAATCGTGGAAGAAGTAATGAATGCAGTATCTATCCCAGTAATGGCAAAAGCGCGTATCGGACATATTGTTGAAGCGCGTGTGCTTGAAGCTATGGGTGTTGACTATATTGATGAAAGTGAAGTTCTGACTCCGGCTGACGAAGAATTTCATTTGAATAAAAATGAATACACAGTTCCTTTCGTTTGTGGCTGCCGTGATCTCGGTGAAGCAACGCGCCGTATTGCTGAAGGCGCTTCTATGCTTCGTACGAAAGGTGAGCCTGGAACAGGGAATATCGTTGAGGCAGTTCGCCATATGCGCAAAGTAAATGCTCAAGTGCGCAAAGTAGTTGCGATGAGTGATGATGAAATCATGACAGAAGCGAAAAACTTAGGTGCTCCTTACGAGCTTCTTCTTCAAATTAAAAAAGATGGCAAGCTTCCTGTCGTTAACTTTGCTGCTGGCGGCGTAGCCACTCCTGCTGATGCTGCTCTCATGATGCAGCTTGGTGCTGACGGAGTATTTGTCGGTTCTGGTATTTTCAAATCAGACAACCCTGCTAAGTTTGCGAAAGCAATTGTGGAAGCAACAACTCACTACACTGATTACAAATTGATCGCTGACCTTTCAAAAGAGCTTGGTACTGCAATGAAAGGAATTGAGATCTCAAACTTACTTCCAGAACAGCGTATGCAAGAACGCGGCTGGTAAGAATATAGGAGCGCTGCTGACATGTTAACAATAGGAGTACTAGGACTTCAAGGAGCAGTTAGAGAGCATATTCATGCAATTGAGGCATGCGGCGCGGCTGGTCTTGTCATTAAACGCCCGGAGCAGCTGAACGAAATTGACGGACTGATTTTACCTGGCGGTGAGAGCACGACAATGCGCCGTTTGATTGATACGTATCAATTCATGGAACCGCTTCGTCAATTTGCTGCTGAGGGAAAACCGATGTTCGGGACATGCGCCGGATTAATCATACTAGCAAAAGAAATCGCTGGTTCAGATAATCCTCATTTAGGTCTGCTGAATGTGGTAGTGGAGCGTAATTCGTTTGGCCGGCAGGTTGACAGCTTTGAAGCTGATTTAACAATCAAAGGCCTGGACGAGCCTTTCACAGGGGTATTCATCCGCGCGCCGCATATTTTAGAAGCTGGAGAAAATGTGGAGGTTCTTTCGGAGCATAATGGTCGTATTGTAGCTGCTAAACAGGATCAATTCCTAGGCTGCTCGTTCCATCCGGAGCTGACAGAAGATCACCGAGTAACACAGCTGTTTGTTCAAATGGTTGAGGAATACAAACAGAAAGCACTTGTATAAAACAGTTGAAAGCTGTGGAAACTTATAGTACATTATAAGCACAAATAAAGATCGAAAAGCGTTGATAGGAACTAGTAAGAAGCCTCTCTTTCTAAGAGAGCCGATGGTTGGTGCGAATCGGTGAAAGATGCTGTCTGAATCCATCCTTGAGCGAAATGCTGAAACAAGTAGGCATTTACGGGATAACCGTTATGTGTGAAAGTGGAAAACGAGTCTTTGGCTTGTTTTCAATCAGGGTGGCAACGCGAGAGCTCTCGTCCCTTTATGGGGATGAGGGCTCTTTTTATTTTCGACAAATCAATAAAAAAGGAGTGTTTTGCATGCTTGATATGAAAATGCTGAGAGCAAATTTTCAAGAAGTTAAAGCAAAGCTTGTACACAAAGGCGAAGACTTAACTGATTTTGATAAGTTTGAGGCGCTAGACGATAGACGAAGAGAGCTGATCGGCAAGGTTGAAGAGTTAAAAGGAAAGCGGAATGAAGTATCTCAGCAGGTTGCTGTGCTGAAACGCGAGAAAAAAGACGCCGATCATATTATTAAAGAAATGCGTGAAGTCGGCGAGGAAATTAAAACACTTGATGAAGAATTAAGATCAGTGGAATCTGAGCTTGATACCATTCTTCTTTCAATCCCAAACATTCCACATGACTCTGTCCCTGTCGGTGAAACAGAAGACGACAACATAGAAGTGCGTAAATGGGGAGATAAGCCTTCATTTGCTTACGAGCCGAAACCGCACTGGGATATTGCAGATGAGCTCGGGATTTTAGATTTTGAACGTGCTGCAAAAGTAACGGGAAGCCGTTTCGTGTTCTATAAAGGTTTAGGTGCTCGTCTGGAGCGTGCACTTTATAACTTTATGCTTGATCTTCATGTAGATGAGTATAACTATACTGAAGTGATTCCGCCTTATATGGTAAACCGCGCAAGCATGACAGGAACGGGTCAGCTTCCTAAGTTCGAAGAGGATGCGTTTAAAATCAGAGAAGAAGATTACTTCTTGATTCCAACTGCGGAAGTGCCGATTACAAACATGCATCGTGACGAAATCCTTTCAGGTGACAGCCTGCCGATTAACTATGCGGCATTCAGTGCATGCTTCCGTTCTGAAGCTGGTTCAGCAGGGCGTGATACACGCGGATTAATACGTCAGCACCAATTTAATAAAGTTGAGCTTGTGAAGTTTGTGAAGCCTGAAGATTCTTATGAAGAATTAGAGAAGCTTACAAACCAAGCAGAGCGAGTTCTCCAGCTGCTTGAACTTCCATACCGTGTGATGAGCATGTGTACGGGTGATCTGGGCTTTACGGCTGCAAAAAAATACGATATCGAAGTTTGGATTCCAAGCCAAGACACATATCGTGAAATCTCTTCTTGCAGCAACTTTGAAGCGTTCCAGGCAAGACGTGCGAACATTCGTTTTAGACGTGAAGCGAAAGGCAAGCCTGAGCATGTGCACACACTAAACGGTTCAGGGCTGGCGGTTGGAAGAACAGTAGCCGCTATCTTAGAAAATTATCAGCAGGAAGACGGAAGCGTTGTAATTCCAAAAGTGCTTCGTCCTTATATGGGGAATAAAGAAGTAATAAAACCATAAAAATTGTGAAAAGGTGTGCCTGGCAAGGTGCGCCTTTTTGCCTGAGTAAACACGATTTTTTTTATAAAAACAAAAAAGTTTTTAAAAATGCTTGACCCTATAAGAACATTCATGATATAGTAAGTCTTGTCGATACGGAGGAATACCCAAGTCCGGCTGAAGGGATCGGTCTTGAAAACCGACAGGGGTGTCAAAGCCCGCGGGGGTTCGAATCCCTCTTCCTCCGCCATATTGATTTTAATTCTAATGAAACACAAGCATATATTGGAGATTGTTTTGTCCGTTGCATTTGATGCAACGGATTTTTTATTATAGAGAAAAAGTGAATCTCAGTTGAGATTCACTTTTTTTGATTTACATGAATAACTGAAGCGATTTGATCTACAATATTTTCAATCGAGCTTTCGTCGTTCAGCAGATCATAATCCTCAATCCTGAGCTTTAAAACAGGGCAGGCGTTAAAACCGCTTATCCAGTTTTCATAGCGGGTATGCATTTCTTCCCAATAAGACCGGGTTGTCTGAAGCTCCATTTCACGGCCGCGTTCTTCAATCCGATTTAAAATGTTATCTAGATCTCCCTCTAAATAGATCAATATATCTGGATGTGGGAAATACGGAGTCATGACCATTGCTTCGAAAAGGCTTGTGTAAGTTTTATAATCAATCTTTGACATTGTCCCTTTGTCAGCATGCATTTTTGCGAAAATTCCTGTGTCTTCATAAATAGAACGATCCTGTACAAATCCTCCGCCGGCTTCAAAAATCGTTTTCTGTTCTTTGAATCGTTCAGCTAAGAAATAGATTTGCAGGTGAAAGCTCCAACGTTCAAAATCATGATAGAACTTTTCTAAGTATGGATTATGATCGACTTCCTCCATAGAGGTTTTAAATCCAAGCCTTTTAGCCAAAGCTCTTGTTAAAGTCGATTTTCCGACGCCTACTGTTCCTGCTACTGTAATAATTGAATTCTTCGGGATATGATGTTCCTTCATACGATAAGCTCCTTTACATGGGCGGCAATGCGTTCAAAGTCGCTCTTATTCAAAACGAAATCCTTTGAATCACCATCTATAGTTAGCACTGTTAGTTCAGGATCTGCTTCCTGCAACTGTTTGATGGCAACTTCATAATCTGCGATCAGCTGCTCCAAATAGCTTGTTTCAATTTTTTTCTCAAAGGGGCGTCCGCGTTTTTCAATACGGTGTAGCAATGTGGGCAGACTAGCCTTTATGTAAATGATGAAATTTGGCTTTGGCAAATCATCCGTTAGCAGGTGATAAATCTTTTTATATTTTTCCAGCTGATGCTGAGACAGGGTGCGTTCCGCAAAAATCACATTTTTATAAATGTGGTAATCAGCTATCACAGGCTGTCCCTTTTTTAAGAAGTGAGCGCTGGTATCTTCAAGCTGTTTGTATCTGTGACAAAGAAAAAACATTTCAAGCTGGAAGCTCCATTCCTCTATATTGTCATAAAACTTATCAAGGTATGGGTTATCCTCAACAATCTCACTAATCATAGGGAATCCAAACTCTTGTGAGAGCATTGTTGCGAGGGTTGTTTTTCCTGCCCCGATAGGACCTTCTATTGCAATAAAAGGGGCTGTATTCATCGGAATCCTCCTTATTTCTGAAAAACGTTCGTCAGTTACCGACCTTCATATTGTATCACAACCCTTGGGTGCCCCATGAAAAAAAGACGTTTCCAAATTATCGAAACGTCTTTTTGACAATATTAAATTGATCAGACAGCAACAGCCAGTTTTGGGGAAAGGAAAGACCTAACTTCCAATAGCTGATGCCCCTTAAATTCAGCTCTTTAATCAGATTGAATTTTGCTTGTATCGAGCGGGCATCCTCGAACCATACCTCGTGCCTTCTGTTTTCTGCATCAGTATAGCGGAAAAAAGGCGCTTGAGCTGTTTCGTCATACTGAATAGATGCATTGTTTTGATCGGCAATGACAAGGGCTTGCTGAGGGCTTACTGCTCTAGCCGGGGTTCCTCCTGCTGTATACGGAAGCGTCCAATCATACCCATATAAATTCTGGCCCATGACAATTTTATTCGAAGGCATTTCAGTCAAAGCATATTCTATGACATCCCGAACAGGCCCAATTGGCGAAACGGCTTGAGCTGGCCCGCCGCTATAGCCCCATTCATATGTCATGAGAACAACAAAGTCGACAATTTGGCCATGGGCTCTGTAATCATGGGCTTCGTACCATCTGCCCTGCTGTGTTGCGCTTGTTTTAGGGGCAAGCGCTGTAGAAATTTCTAGGCCTTCTCGATGGAAAAGATCCCTTGCTTCACGTAGAAACTGATTATAGGCTTCTCTATCCTGAGGCCGTAAATATTCAAAGTCAAAATGAATATCATAAAAATCATATCTTTTGGCATTCTCGACGATTTCATTTAAAAGTCTTCTTTTTACAGTATCGTCGTTCAAAAGGATTCGGCCGAGTTCATCGCTGAATGCCTGGTTTTCTAAGTTCGTTATAATCATCATCAATGTCGTGTTTTGATTCTCTGCAATGCTTCTTAAATTCGTTAAAGGTGGAGCGACTAAGGTTCCGTCACGTTGTGCCTGGAAACTGAATGCGCCAAGGTACGTTAAGTAGGGTGACGCTTCTCTGGCCGCCTGCTGGAGATTTTCACTGACTTGATTTCCGCGGGGTTCCAAATAAGCATTTGATTCGATGTCTCGTTTAGGAACCGGAGGGATGTATAAGCGGAAACCAATCTGCAGTACGGTATTTAACTGGATTCGGTTAACCCTGGCAAGCTCGGCTGCTGTTGTATTGAACTGCCGTGCGATAGATGTCAGGGTATCACCTTGTTGAACATCATAGAACTGGCCGGCTATTGGTATGACAATGGTTTGTCCGACAACAAGGTTGTCGGGATTAGGTATTTCATTCGTTTCTGTAATTTCATTTACAGTTGTTCTGTATTGTGCAGCGATAGCAGAAAGAGTGTCGCCTTGATTCACCACATGAATTTGAATGAAAAACGCCTCCTTTCATATCGCTATCAATGTATGAAAGAAACGCGCTGATCATGTTTATTTTTCTGTAATTTGTTCCTCCGTCGTAATTTCCGCAAGAAGAACATACTCCATCATGGTTAAGGCAAATTCGTTGTCTTCGTCACGATTTGAGGCAATGCAGTCCTTAGGGATCGTGATGCTGTATTCCCTCATGTAAGCGTCATTAGCGGTAAACAGAACGCATATGTTACCGGCTATACCTGTTAAGATAATATGTTTTACCTGCAATTCAGTAAGGAGAGTGTGAAGGGCAGTTTCGTAAAAGGCGGAATGCTTCGGTTTAATTAAAAAATAATCTGCATCTTCCGGAGCTATTTGCCTGATAATATCCTTACTTCTTTCATTCGTGCATTCTTGCTGAATATTTTTAATATCAGCTTGCCAAAGTCCATAATGATCATTAATGTAAATAATCGGCCAGTCATTTTGTCTCGCATGTTCTTTTAATGATAAAATATGAGGAACGATTTTTTCTGTTTTTTTGGCGAGGCTTTCTCCCATATCGAATTCAAAATTATTGATCATGTCTACAATGAGAAGAGCTGTGTCTGCTTTGGACAATTGACAGTCTCCTTTCCGTTTCAGTTATAGTTGTTATGTAGCCTTTTTAGGCAATAAAAAAACTTTGTAAAGAGAGCTTATCCTTATGACACAAGATGAACTTTATATGAAAGAAGCAATTAAAGAAGCGAGAAAAGCTGAAGAGAAAGGTGAAGTGCCAATCGGCGCCGTGCTTGTCGTTAACGATGAAATCATAGCGCGTGCACATAATTTAAGAGAAACGGAACAGCGGTCAATCGCTCATGCGGAAATGCTTGTAATTGATGAAGCGTGTAAGGCGCTGGGAACGTGGCGGCTGGAGGGTGCAACTCTTTATGTGACACTTGAGCCTTGTCCGATGTGTGCTGGTGCCGTCGTGCTTTCGCGAGTAGAAAAAGTGGTATTTGGTGCATTTGACCCCAAAGGTGGCTGTTCAGGCACGCTTATGAATCTTTTGCAGGAAGAGCGCTTTAATCACCAGGCTGAAGTGGTGAGCGGAGTACTTGAGGAGGAATGCGGAGGAATGCTCAGTTCATTTTTTAGAGAACTGCGAAAAAAGAAGAAATCCTTCAGGAAAAACTTGTCTGAGTAGGCCGGTTGCAATTTTCAGGGGGAAACGATATACTTATGTATGCATCGCAATAGATGCGATATAAAATTTGATATTTATTTTGCCGTGCTAAGCGGGGAGGTAGCGGTGCCCTGTACCTGCAATCCGCTCTAGCGGGGCCGAATCCCTTCTCGAGGTTCGTTTACTTTAAGGTCTGCCTTAAGTAAGTGGTGTTGACGTTTGGGTCCTGCGCAATGGGAATTCATGAACCATGTCAGGTCCGGAAGGAAGCAGCATTAAGTGAAACCTCTCATGTGCCGCGGGGTTGCCTGGGCCGAGCTAACTGCTTAAGTAACGCTTAGGGTAGCGAATCGACAGAAGGTGCACGGTAAATCAATCATCAAATTTTCAGACTCACCTATCATTAGGTGAGTTTTTTGTTATGTAAAAAGAGCTTTTGGAATCGAAACAAGGTTCATGTATAATGGGAATGATGAATAACGGAGGAGGGCAAACCCGTGAGTTACCAAGCTTTATATCGAGTATTCAGGCCTCAGCGCTTTGAAGATGTGGTTGGACAAGAACACATTACAAAAACGCTGCAAAATGCCCTTTTACAAAAAAAGTTTTCTCACGCCTACCTGTTTTCCGGGCCAAGGGGTACGGGAAAAACCAGTGCGGCCAAAATATTTGCCAAAGCTGTCAACTGTGAACACGCTCCTGTTGATGAGCCATGTAACGAATGTGCAGCCTGTAAAGGGATAACAAACGGGTCCATATCCGATGTCATAGAAATTGACGCCGCTTCTAACAACGGTGTTGATGAGATTCGTGACATTCGCGATAAAGTGAAGTTTGCCCCATCGGCCGTCACATATAAGGTATATATCATAGATGAGGTACATATGCTTTCTATCGGTGCCTTTAATGCGTTACTAAAAACATTAGAAGAGCCGCCTGAGCATTGTATTTTTATCTTAGCGACAACCGAACCGCACAAAATTCCTTTAACCATTATCTCCAGATGTCAGCGTTTTGATTTTAAACGAATTACATCCCCTGCAATTGTTGGGTGTATGAATAAAATTGTTGATGCTGAAGAGCTTCAAGTGGAAGAAGGGGCGCTTGATATCATTGCGAGTGCGGCGGACGGAGGAATGAGGGATGCCCTCAGCCTTCTAGATCAGGCCGTATCATTCAGCGGCGATATCCTGAAAGTCGAGGATGCGCTTTTAATTACGGGAGCTGTTTCTCAATTATATATAGGGAAGCTTGCACAATCCCTTCATGATAAAAACGTTTCTGACGCACTGGAAACATTAAATGAACTGCTTCAGCAAGGGAAAGATCCAGCCAAGCTGATAGAGGATATGATTTTCTATTTCAGAGATATGCTGCTGTATAAAACAGCCCCTGGCTTAGAAGGAGTGCTTGAAAAAGTAAAAGTTGATGAAATGTTCCGGGAACTAAGCGAACAAATTCCGGCACAGGCGTTATATGAAATGATTGATATTCTGAACAAAAGCCATCAGGAAATGAAATGGACAAATCATCCCCGTATCTTTTTTGAAGTGGCTGTGGTGAAGATTTGCCAAACGTCTCATCAACCAGCTGCCGACCTGCCGGAAGTCGATATGCTGATGAAAAAAATCCAGAAGCTCGAGCAGGAAGTGGAGCGGCTCAAAACAACGGGTATTCAAACAACGGCAGAAACCCCGAAAAAAGAAACACCGCGCGCGCCAAAGGGCGGTAAATCGAATTACAAAGCGCCAGTAGGGAGAATCCATGAGATTTTGAAGGAAGCTACGAGACCGGATCTTGACCTGCTCAGAAACAGCTGGGGCAAGCTTCTTGCTCATCTCAAACAGCAGAATAAAGCATCACATGCCGCTTTGCTGAATGACAGTGAACCTGTGGCTGCCGCCTCAGCGGCATTTGTTCTGAAATTCAAATACGAAATCCATTGTAAAATGGTTGCTGAGGATAATAACGGAGTCCGGACCAATCTTGAGCAGATTCTAGAATCGATGCTCGGAAAAAGAATGGATTTGATTGGCGTTCCTGAAGCACAATGGGGTAAAATAAGAGAAGAATTTTTAGTAGATCATCAGCAGGAAAATGAAGGATCAAATGAACCGGCTGAAGAAGACCCGCTTATTGCCGAGGCGAAAAAGCTTGTCGGAGCGGATTTAATTGAAATAAAAGACTAACAAAAAGAAAGAGAGTGAATGTTATGCGTGGCGGAATGGGAAATATGCAAAAAATGATGAAACAAATGCAAAAAATGCAAAAAGACATGGCGAAGGCTCAAGAGGAGCTTGCAGAAAAGGTAGTTGAAGGAACTGCAGGCGGCGGTATGGTTACAGTAAAAGCAAACGGCCAAAAAGAAATCCTGGATGTCATCATCAAAGAGGAAGTCGTTGATCCAGAAGATATCGACATGCTTCAAGACTTAGTGCTTGCTGCAACGAATGAAGCTTTGAAAAAAGTAGACGAGATCACAAACGAAACAATGGGTCAATTTACAAAGGGAATGAACATGCCAGGTTTATTCTAGGGGGATAAAAGAACATGCAATATCCTGAACCAATATCAAAGCTGATTGACAGCTTTATGAAATTGCCAGGGATCGGACCGAAAACAGCGGTTCGTCTGGCTTTTTTTGTTCTAGGTATGAAAGAAGATGTGGTATTAGATTTTGCGAAAGCATTAGTAAATGCGAAACGCAACCTGACATATTGTTCAGTTTGCGGGCATATTACAGATCAGGACCCTTGCTATATATGTGAAGATACGCGCAGGGATAAGTCCATTATCTGTGTTGTACAAGACCCTAAGGATGTTATCGCTATGGAGAAGATGAAGGAATATAATGGACAGTATCATGTTCTCCACGGCGCCATTTCTCCAATGGACGGCATCGGACCAGAGGATATTAAAATACCAGAATTGTTAAAACGATTACAGGATGATCAAGTGACAGAAGTGATTCTCGCAACTAACCCTAATATAGAAGGCGAAGCAACGGCGATGTATATATCAAGGCTCCTGAAGCCGTCTGGTATTAAGCTCTCCCGTATTGCCCACGGACTGCCCGTCGGCGGCGATTTGGAATATGCTGATGAGGTCACTCTTTCTAAAGCACTTGAAGGAAGACGTGAATTGTAAGGAGGAAAAAGCGATCCATGGGTTTTCTTCGCAAGAAAACATTGAGAAGAGAGTTTGATGAAAAACTAATCGAGCAGCTTTTTAAGCAAAAGGAAGAGTGGAACAGGCAAAAAAAGCTGGTTGAAAAAAGCTTAGAGCCGTCTGATGAGGTGTTATACGAACTGAAAATAGCTGAGGCAAAGTATTTTTTTTACTTGAGGGAAGCGAAACAGCGGAATATAAAAATCAGCCGGTGGAAGTAAGTGGTCTAAACTCCTGGATCTTCTCATAAGCTTGTACTAGAACAAGCGAAGGAGATGAGAAGATTCATGGAGCCTATTTTTATTATAGGAATTATTTTAGGACTGGTTATTCTTCTTTTTTTATCAGGTTCAGCTGCAAAGCCGTTAAAGTGGATTGGTATCACAGCTGTTAAATTTGTGGCGGGCGCTTTACTGCTGGTTTGTGTAAATATGTTTGGCGGCAGCCTTGGCATTCATGTGCCGGTTAATCTAGTCACAACAGCTATCAGCGGGATTTTAGGGATACCAGGAATAGCGGCGTTAGTCGTCATTAAGCAATTTATTATTTAAATGAATTACATGTTGACTTTAATAACCTAAGGTGTTATTCTAGTATACGTCGCTGATGACGAATCGCTTTTTGAAAAGAAATTCCTGAAAAAAGTTATTGACAAAAGCGACAGGGAATGTTATGATAATAAAGTCGCTTAAAGAGCGATAAACAAAGTTCTTTGAAAACTAAACAAGACAAAACGTACCTGTTAATTCATTTTTAATAAAATCGCACAGCGATGTGCGTAGTCAGTCAAACTACTTTATCGGAGAGTTTGATCCTGGCTCAGGACGAA
>NZ_JAUMKF010000036.1:0-17471 GCF_030519405.1 Bacillus sp. C28GYM-DRY-1 | reverse complement strand
ACCTAGCCAAGCGGAGCTAGGTATGCGGGAGCTCTTTTTCTGTTTTTGAAATCAGCTGAATATCCAAAAAAACAGCGTAAAACAAAAAAAGCTTGTAGAAAAACATCGTTTTCTCTACAAGCTGAGCAGGCGTAACGCCTGCTTTTTTAATATGAATTTTATTTTTAAGAATTATGAATTGAACCGAAGAAAAGTTTGCGGTTTTTTTGCGGACAAGCATTATATGTAAAATGATAAAATATTACATAAAAAGGATGGAGAGGGGGGTTAAGCCATGGATTTGGTTTTGCCATCGTCACATGTAGGCGTTAAAATCAACGACTGGTATAAAATGATTCGTCAATTCAGTGTTCCGGATGCTGAAATTTTGAAAGTTGAAGTTGAACAGGAAATTAAAAAAATGGAAGAGGACCAGGATTTACTGATATATTATTCTCTTATGTGTTTTCGTCATCAGTTGATGCTCGATTACTTAGAACCGGAGAAAAAGTATAGGACGTCACGACCGAGTATAGCTGAATTACTTGAAAAGATTGAAACTCCACAAAAAAAACTAACTGGACTCCTGAAGTATTACTCGTTATTTTTCCGCGGTATGTATGAATTTGATCATAAAGAATATGTAGAGGCCATAAACTTTTATCGTAAAGCAGAAAAAGAACTTTATGCTGTAAAGGATGAAATTGAGCAGGCAGAATTTCATTTTAAAGTAGCTGAAGCATATTACAACATGAAACAAACGCACGTCTCTATGCATCATATATTGAAAGCACTTGAAGTATATGATCAGCACCCACTATACAAAGTCCGTAAAATTCAAAGTCTATTCGTAGTTGTTGGTAACTATCTCGACTTTAAACATTACGAAAAAGGTTTACAGCATCTTGAAGAAGCTTTAAAGTTGGCTAAAGAATTAGGTCATAAAAGGCTAATTACTTCAGCACTTTACAATCTAGGCGAGAGTCACCACTATATGGACCAAACTGATATAGCTGAAGAGTATTTAAAAGAGTCTATTGCTGTTGGTGAAGAAATAAAGTCCCAGACACTCCCTCACTGTTTTTATTCATTGGCTATTGTTTTGTTCAAACAGAAAAAGGATGAGGCAAGTATAATCTTACAAAAGGGTTTAGAGTTATCGAAAGAATATGAAGATCATCTTTTTGTATTGTTGAATGAGTATTTGAAAGCCTTATACGTCGAAGGTGGTAATGAGAAAGCACTCACCAAAATATTAGATAAACTAAAAAATATCCACATGTTTTCATATATAGAAGAATTGACACTTCTCACAGCTAATTACTTCAAAGAGTCAAAAGACTATGAAAATGCTACAATGTATTATGATCAGATGGTTGAGGCACAACTTCAAATTCAGCGAGGTGATTGCTTGTATGAATATTAAAAAGCAAATCGGTTTGTCTGTTTCCTCCATAGTTATTGTGGCTGGGTTAATTGCTTTTATTGGAGGCAGTTTGCAAGTGCAGACTGATTTATCTAACACTAAAAAAGAAGAAATGCAAATGGCTGCAAGATTACAAACATAACTTGCAGTGCCCCTCTCGTTTAGAGAGGGTTATTTTGTTTCTGCAAAAACAAGCCAATCAAATGCTATATAATTAGTATCCCCTTTAAAAACTGTAGTTTCTGTTTCACTTCGTTTATGTAATGTACATCCCCTTTTACATCTTCAATAAAGCCGTCTCTGTATATACTGATGACCAGAACCGAGTTGAATTCCATCGCTTCGCAAATAGTGCGTGCCATCTCCTCCAGCTGGTATTCATCAAGAATGGGTTTTTCGATCTTCTGAACTTCTCTCTTTCTGTTTAAAAGGGCAGCCCTTTGCTCAGGCAATATGAATTTTTGTTCCCATCTCTTGTCGTAAATTCCTTAACTCATTCCGATCATCTCCTTGAATAAATTATATGCGAACGAATGTTCCTTTATCAATGGAGAAATTATTGGAAGGAATTAAGCAACATAGGGATGTAAACGAAGTACGTTATAATGCCTTTTGGGGACAGATGGGGACGAATTGGGGACCAACTTCCTCATTTTTAATCAAAAAAGAATATTTTTAATCAGAAACTTATGTAAGTAAATAACTTATGTAAGTAAACCCTATAAAATAGGGTTTGGGAATGAAACTTATGTTCGTATCGGAAACCCATCTCCACAATGGCAGCGTAGAGGTCAGGGGTTCGAGCCCCCTTGGCTCCATACCTTTACACCCTTATTTTATGAGGGTTTTTTTGTTTTTGAGAAATATTCGCTGAACCCTTTTGTTGATCAGAAATTGAACGGGCTCAAGCCGTCTTGTCTCAAAACACGATATCGGTCAAAAACTGTTCAGGCTTTTTTTACTTGAAATTTGCGCCATTGACAAATCATAATCGATTTGGAATAATGTTTGAATATATGCTCATTTGTTCACATGGCTATAATAAAATAATATCCTTTCCCAGGATAGGGAGAGGATTAGAATGAAAGCTAATGGCAAAATCTATTAGCTTCTTTTGTTTTCAAAAATGATATGTTTCGTATGTATTCATTTAGGAAGGAATGACAACATGAAGACAAAACACTATTGGGTGATCTCTTTGCTCGCTGTTTTAGCGGTTGGGCCGGGATTGATGTCTAACACGGCATTATCGTCAATACAAGGCCTTGTTCAGAAGACGGTTGGAACAAGTGACTTCGCATCGGTGAATCCAATACTGATTGGCAATATGGCCTTTGCTTTATTAGTGCCGGCAGGACCGCTGCTGAGAAAAAAATTTGGTGCCCGTCCAATCTATCTGGCTTCATTACCCGTTTTTATACTTGGCTCACTGCTTTTCGCATGTTCCAGCGATATTGCATGGATGGCGGCAGGGCGCTTTTTACAGGGAGCGGCTACAGGTGTCATGCTGATGATTATGATTCCAATGCTTGTTCTGTCATTTCCGATTGACCGCAGGAACTATGCCCTGCTTGTGCTGATCGGCGGATTTTATGGCTCTGTTATTATCGGCACGATTCTAGGAACGATTGCAACAAGCTACGGGCATTGGAGATGGCTGTTTTACTTCTTTGGCGCGCTGTCACTGATTGGTGTCGCGGTGAGCTATTTCTTTCTTCATGATGAGCATCATGGATCGGCAGAACAAGAACAGCCGCTAGATCGAGCAGGAATCATTTTATCTGTGTGCCTTGCTGCAGCCTCAGCGGTTACATTCATTTTTCTGCAAAAATGGGGACTTTCATCAGGTTATGTATGGACAGGCTTTGGAATTACGTTATGTTTGCTTCTTGTTCTATTGATTGTGGAATATAAAGTGAGAAACCCATTCATTTCTATAAAACTGATGCTGCTGCCAAAACCGGTGCTCGGTTTATTCATCATTGCTATAGGAACGATAACGGTAGCTGTCAGCCTTTCTGCTTTTCAGGGATTGCTACGGCAAATGTATGATATTTCTCAGGAGCATCTCATTCTTTTAAACGCAACTCTTTTAATCGGAGTGGCGATCGCCGCCATTGTGAGCGCTTTGTTTTATGATAAAGTCGGGCCTGGGATGCTCGGTATTATAGGTGCTCTTATTCTCGTGTTTGTGAATTTTCAATGGCTGCACATGCAGGATCAATCGTCACTTTATATATTTGCAGTGCTGTTTATCATGCTTGCCGCTGGAGCGGGACTGACAGTGGCCGCAGGGCTGATGGGAGCTGCTATGGGCGGTCCGCTGCCTGATTTGGTCAAGAGAATGACAGCTGTGCAGTTTTTAAGATTGTTTGTCTATATGGGAGTTCCAATCCTCATCGGCTTTTTCACGCAAAAAGATGCTGCCAGACAAAGCGGTTCGATGCAGGATTCTATGATGACCGCTTATCATGATCTCTTTTTCATTTCTTTTATTCTGAGTGTGCTGCTCGTTTGCCTGTCATTCTGTATGAACGCTACAGGTATGGGGCACAAGCTGGCACATAAACCGCATGATAAAGCGAAAACAGTTCCGGAAAAACCGGCCGTTTCAACACAAGGACTGTCAAAGGCTGCTGTCAAATCACATAAAGTGATACATGATACAGAATATCGTAATGCACTTAGAAAGTTTAAACAGCCCAAGCTGACTAAATTAGATACATGATCAAAACCTTTTCCTTGAGGGAAAAGGTTTTTTGTTTGCAGTCTTTTCCCAACTATATCCTTAAAGAATTGAAAAATATTAGAAGTGCAAGTAAAATTCTAAAAGGTAGATTCTTTTACATTCGTAATCTTTTAACTTGAAGGAAGGTTTTCATGGCCCGTAAAAAATTGAAAAAACGTAGACTCTTCATTTCACTATTTTTCATTGTATCGATTCCGTTAGCCCTGTTTGTCTTAGCGACAACGTTATCAAAACCGATAGAAACATCCAAAGAACCCGAAGAAATTGATGAACAGCAGGTATTTATAGACAGCCTGTCCGGACATGCACAAATTTTGTATGAGAAATATCATGTCCTCCCCAGCATCACGATTGCTCAAGCTATTCTCGAATCCGACTGGGGGAACAGCGAGCTCGCTGCTCAGGCCAACAACCTTTTTGGCGTAAAAGGAAATTATAAAGGCCGTCATGTCACGATGGAAACAGATGAATTTGAAAAAGGGAAAAGAAAAACCATTCGCGCAAAGTTTCGAAAATACAGCACGTATTTTGAATCTATGGATGACCACGCCAAATTGTTTGTCCGCGGCACATCGTGGAATAAAAAGAAGTATAAACCGGTGCTTGAGGCTGGGGATTATAAGGAAGCGGCAACGGCATTGCAAACATCAGGATATGCTACAGACCCTGAATACGCAGACAAAATCAGCACTATTGTGGAAAAATACGATTTAGATGAGTACGATGAGGTGAATCCATCGCTCAAATCAGTGGATTTAAAAGCTTCCATTAAAGACAGTGCCGTTCAAGATATATGGTCCAAGCCTTCTACTGATGATCGGTCCATAAAGCTCACCTCTGCTCAATCTTACGTCGACAAAGACATAAAGGTTGTATCCAAAAAGCAGAAAGGCCAGTCCGTATGGTACCAATTTCAAATCAATGATAAACTCATCGGCTGGATTGATGATTCAGCTGTTGAAATAAAGGAAGCAACCTGAGCCCTTTTTCCTGGTATTTTTAATTCATTGTTCCATCCAGGGGAATTTGAGGTATAATATTCCATGGAAGTTATCACTTATTAACTATGCTTTCAGGAGGGAACAAAGGTGCATAAATATAGACGGAGAAACACGGTTGCCTTTACAGTATTAGCTTATTTCACTTTTTTTGCGGGAGTATTTTTGTTTAGTATCGGACTTTATAATGCTGATAATCTGGAACTCAATGAAAAAGGCTATTACATCGCTGTTATGATCCTTGTAGCGGTCGGTGCGATTCTTACACAAAAAGTGACCCGTGATAACGCAGAGGATAACGAAATCATCGCGGAACAGGAAAAAAGACAAAATCAATCTCATACCGAATCATAAAAAATCCGGCGCTTAAATCGCCGGATTTTTTGTTATTATCCCGTAAATACCTCGCCGTCAGGATAACGGATATTTGATTTCTCTGTTTTCGCAAATGAAAACACGAACGTCAAAGGACCAATTCTTCCGATGAACATGATGACAATAATGATACATTTGCCCACTTTTGTAAGTTCAGGGGTCAATCCCATTGATAGACCGACAGTTCCGAATGCGGAAAAGGTTTCAAACACAATTTGAATAAACGGCGCTTGTTCTGTGACCGTCAGGGCGAATATCCCTAAAAACACAATGAACAAACCGGTGACGCTCACAGCTAAAGCTTTAATGATAATCGGATATTTGATGGAGCGGCGGAAAATAACCGTTTCTTTTTTACCTCGCAAATAAGCAGTTACAGACATTAAAATCACGATGAATGTAGTCAGCTTAATGCCGCTCGCCGTTGAAGCGCTGCCTGCACCGATAAACATTAATAATAAAGTAAATACAATCGTTCCTTCTCTCATACTTCCAATATCTAGAGAATTGAAGCCCGCGGTTCTTGGCGTCACAGCTTGAAAATAGGAAGCCCATAGTTTATCTCCTATATGCAGATGGCCGAGCGTGCCGGGATTGCTGTACTCTAAAATAAAGATCACAAGCATAGCGACCGCATTCAGAATCAGGGTTCCTGTCAGCATGATTTTCGTGTGTAGAGAAAAGGCTTTAAATCGCCGATTTTTCATAATGTCAAACAGAACGGTAAATCCAATCCCTCCTGTGATAAATAAGAGAGTAATCACTAGGTTAACTGTAGGATCCCCAACGTAGCTCATCAAATTATCCGGCCACAACGAAAACCCGGCATTGTTAAAAGCAGATATTGAGTGAAACAGACTGGCAAACAAGCCGGATGCCCAGCCATACTGGGGCACAAGCCTGATGGATAAGATGAGTGCTGCTATCAACTCAATACTGATGGAAAACAGAAACAGGACTTTGACAAGACCTATGACACCGCCGATTGTCGGCTGATTTAAGGCTTCCTGAACCAGCATTCGTTCTTTTAATCCGATTTTTTTTCCTAATATCATGACAATCAAAACAGCAAAAGTCATAAATCCAAGCCCGCCGATCTGAATCAGCCCCATGATGACAGTTTGCCCGAAAAGTGTAAATTCTGTACCTGTATCGACAACTGCAAGTCCTGTAACGGTTGTTGCGGAAGCTGCAGTAAAAAGGGCATCTATCCATGACAATGGCTTCATTGTAGAAATCGGAAGCTTTAACAGCACAGCCCCGATGATAATGGTGAGAAAAAAACCAATTGCCAGCACTTGAGGCGGTGTAAAACGAACCCATTTGATCACTTTATCCTTTTGAAGTGTCACCTAAGTCTACATCCCTTCGTTTTCAAAACGTTTAATATCCTTTTTGTGCCCCATGATCACCAGGCAATCCTGTTCGTGAATGACGTCTTCAGGTGCGGGGGAAAGACGGATATCTCCATGATGTTTAATGGCAAGGATTGTACAGCCGTACTTTGCTCTTACATTCAGATCAATAATTGATTTTGAATCAAGCTTATGTGTTGCCAGCAGCTCGACAATACTGTAATCATCAGATAAATCAATGTAATTTAAAACGTTCTCATCAGAAAGGCTTTGTGCGATCTTGACGCCCATATCCTTTTCAGGATGAATAATGCGGTCAGCGCCGATTTTTTCAAGCACCTTATGATGATAATGGTTTTGAGCCTTCACCCAAATATTTGGGATGTCAAACTCCTTTAATAATAGGGTAGTCAGGGTACTCGCTTGAATATTCGCTCCGATTGCAACGATCACATATTCAAAATTGCGTATTCCTAACGATAGCAATTCGTTTTCTTCAGTGGCGTTGGCGATCACCGCATGAGTTGCGTAAGAAGCGTATGCATTTACCTTTTCTTCGTTGATGTCAACCGCAAGGACCTCATGCCCCATTCTGTGCAGCTCTTTGCAAATGCTTCCGCCAAACCTGCCCAGTCCGATCACGGCAAATTGCTTGTTTTTTATTCTTCCCAATGTTCATAACTCCCTTAGTAAAATTAACGCTTTTTGAAGCAAAAAAGACCATTTCGAAGAATGGTCGCTAATAGACCTCCTCTCTGTAAACGCCTACGAGGTTAGCTGTCGGATTAGGGATTCAGAGTACCCCCTCTTACGTAGTAAGATTCACCCCAAAGCTGTTACAAAAACAGCCAATCGTTGGTTCCCCCGTTCGTATTTGATTAAGCGGAAAAAGAGACTGTATGAAATTGAACACTCAAGAATTTACTC
This sequence comes from Bacillus sp. C28GYM-DRY-1, assembly GCF_030519405.1. NCBI lineage: Bacteria > Bacillati > Bacillota > Bacilli > Caryophanales > Bacillaceae > Bacillus > Bacillus sp. C28GYM-DRY-1. The sequence goes on along the minus strand of NZ_JAUMKF010000036.1, from coordinate 9,662 downwards.
CTGTTTCTAGAGTTTGTCAATTTAAATTTTAAACTAGAAAAAAGATAACTGGAAATAGAGGAAAAAGGGGAGGTCAAAACGCAAAAAAGACCGGCGTTAACCGGTCTTTTAGATTACTTGCAGCCGCATGGCTGAGTTGGAGGGGTGCTGCGTTTAGCAACGTCAATGCTGGCTTCTGCATAAAATTTATTTCCGATGCTCAATGATTTATTCTCCGCACGGAAAGTATATGTGCCAGCGGCAGGAAGAGTTTTGTTATTCAATTTTAATTTGAATTCGCCAGCTCCTAATAAATCAAGCGCCAGAGGGATTCTTACTGTTTTCCCGTTATTTAGGATCTGTGTTTCACGCAAGGCATTACCGTTCAACGTGTCTTTCGTATTTGCAGTAAATCCGCTTGGCAATGTAAATTCCATGACGCCAAGGCTGAGGAGCGTATTTGGACGGTACGTCAATTCGATATCTGAGAAAGACCATTCCGTTTTGCTGGCCCCTGTGATTGTTGCAAACAATGAGGCTGATGATTTTATGCTCATAGTAGGCTCAGAAGTTGATTTAGATTCAGCCGCGAAAGAAGCAGTAGGTGCAGAAACGAGTAATCCGAGACTCAATGCACTGATTGCTAGAGAAGATAATAGTTTGCGTTTCATAACAAAATTCCCCCTAAAAAAAGTTATATTATGTACAGAGGCCTGTCCGCTTTTCACCCCCTATGATTGGCCTAATGTAAATTTTATCTATATAAAAATTACCACCAAATATTTACGAAGTAAATGGGTTGTCCGGCCTATATTTTTTAAATATTTAAGTAATTGCAAATAAATGAACAAAAAACGCCCGGTTTCCCGGACGTTTTCTGTTTTAATTTGTTTCAATCGGTATAAATGTAAAAATGTCCCCGCTCTGCACCGATTCAGCAAGTCGTTTGAGCCAATCATAGTAAGCTTTAGAGCTTTCAAGCTGCTCGTATAACTGTAGTGCTTCATTTTTGATGTCCTCATTGAGACCTTCCTTGTTTATAACCTCTTGTAAATCAGCTTGAGCCTCTTCAATAGCTGCTACATTTACCTGCACTTCGCGTTCCCATTTAGGCGGAAAGAAATTTGTGAAAAATTTGAAGAAATCTTTTTCAGCCACAAAGGTATGCTTGCGGATGCCCCGGTGAAATGTTTTTTTCACTACATTTAAGTCCTGGAGCTTTTTGACGCCTGTGCTCATGCTTGGCTTGCTCATTTGCAATTCCTCACGCATTTCGTCAAGTGTCATCTCATCCCTCATATACATCGTGCCATATAAAATCCCGACACTGCGGGTAATACCGTAAAGATCCATCGTTTCAGCAATGGAGTCGATAACAAGATCCCGAGCCTGTTCTATAGCTGCAAATTCTGGATTTTCATCCATACTGACCCTCTTTTCCATTAGAAAATTAAATTCGTTAAGTTATTTCTTTATGTTCTTTATCTTAACGAAACATAAAGAAATGTCAAAAAGAAAATCAAAATGGGGCTTTGACAGTTTAAAATTCGTATGTTAGATTAAGATTGTTAAAAACATTAAATTTTTATTTAACAAACTTTATTTACGTCAAGGAGGCTTATATGAGTCAAACATTATATATTGACGGAGAATGGATCAGTGCCGAAGAAGAGCAGATCCGCAGCATTATCAATCCATTTAATCAAGAAGAAATTGCAACCGTAAGCGAAGGAGGGCGAGAGGACGCCATCAAGGCAATTTCAGCCGCGCGAAGAGCATTTGACAAAGGAGAATGGTCATCTCTATCCGGGCTTGAACGCGGGAAGATTGTTCTGAAAATTGCGGAATTAATCAGACGCGACCTTGATGAGCTGGCTGAGCTTGAATCGCTTGATACGGGAAAAACACTCGAAGAAAGCAAGGCGGATATGGACGATATTGCCAATGTTTTTCAATATTACGCCGGATTGGCAGATAAAGATGGCGGAGAGATCATTTCATCTCCGGTCCCTGATTCAGAAAGCAAAATTATCAGAGAGCCAATTGGGGTTTGCGGCCAGATTACTCCGTGGAATTACCCGCTCCTGCAGGCGAGCTGGAAAATCGCGCCTGCATTGGCTGCAGGAAATACGATCGTCATGAAGCCGAGTGAGATTACACCGCTAACGACAATCAAAGTCTTCAAGCTAATGGAAGAGGCCGGTGTTCCCGAAGGTGTCGCAAATCTTGTGCTTGGGCCGGGAGCCACAGTGGGCGACGAGCTTGCCGTAAACAAAGACGTCGATTTGATTTCGTTTACGGGTGGAGTCGAAACAGGCAAAAAAATCATGCGGGCCGCAAGCGGAAACGTCAAAAAAATTGCGCTTGAACTTGGCGGAAAGAATCCAAATATCGTTTTCAAGGATGCAGATCTAGAAGTTGCTGTCGATCAGGCATTAAACGCTGTATTTTTCCATGCCGGCCAAGTATGCTCCGCCGGTTCCCGCTTGCTTGTTGAAGATGCCATTCACGATCAATTTTTAACAGAGCTTGTCAAACGGGCAAAACGCATAAAACTCGGAAATGGTTTTCACGAAGAGACAGAAAGCGGCCCGCTTATTTCTGCAGAGCACAGGGCAAAGGTAGAAAAATATGTAAAGATCGGAATAGAAGAAGGCGCGAAGCTTGAGACAGGCGGCAAACGCCCCGAAGACCCTGCGCTTCAAAATGGCTTTTTCTATGAACCTACTATTTTTTCAAACTGTAAATCTGATATGAGAATTGTTCAGGAAGAGGTTTTCGGTCCTGTATTGACAGTCGAAACCTTCAGCTCTGAAGAAGAGGTCATCGCGCTTGCGAATGATACCATCTATGGCTTGGCCGGAGCGGTATGGTCTAAAGATATTGAAAAGTGCGAACGCGTAGCATCCCGCTTGAGAATGGGAACAGTTTGGATTAACGATTTCCATCCGTACTTTGCACAGGCGCCATGGGGTGGCTATAAGCAATCCGGGTTCGGACGAGAGCTTGGAAAAATAGGTCTTGAAGAATACACGGAAGTCAAACATGTATATCGCAATACAAAACCGGCAGCGGTTAATTGGTTCAATTCATAAGAGGGGGAGTTAATGATGACATTAAATATGAAGATAGAAAGCATGCACAAATTCCACACATTTGAAATTCCGACTGTGATTAAGCACGGAATCGGAGCCGTCAAAAATACGGGTGAAGAAGTTGCTTCTCTTGGCGTTTCAAAGGCACTCCTTGTCACAGACCCAGGAATTTATAAAGCCGGCGTCGTAGATCCTGTTATCGAATCACTTAAAGATGCAGGCATTGAAGTGGTGCTCTTTAATAAAGTAGAGCCAAACCCGCCTGTCCGTCTGGTGAATGAAGGTTCTGAGCTTTACAGAAAAGAGAACTGTAATGGTTTGGTGGCAGTCGGAGGCGGAAGCTCCATGGATACTGCAAAAGCAATCGGAGTAGAAGCCACTCACGAAGGAAGCGTGCTGGATTATGAAGCGGCAGATGGGAAAAAACCGCTGGAAAACCGTATTCCTCCGCTTACGACAATTCCGACAACGGCTGGAACTGGATCAGAAGTAACTCAATGGGCAGTTATCACAGATGAAGAAAGAGAATTTAAATTCAACACGGGCGGTCCACTGATTGCAGCGCACCTGACCATCATTGATCCTGAACTTCATATTTCAATGCCTCCGCATGTAACAGCCATGACGGGAATTGATGCGCTTGCTCATGCCATTGAGTGCTATACAATGAAATTTGCGCAGCCAATCACGGATGCAGTTGCCTTGATGGCGATTGAATACGCCGCTCATTATATTAAAAGAGCATTTGCTGACGGAGAGGATCTGGAAGCAAGATATGGAATGGCGCAGGCTGCGATGCTTGCAGGTCTCTCTTACGGCAGTGAATCAGCGGGCGCGGCTCATGCGATGAGCCAAACGCTTGGCGGTATTATCCCAGTTGCTCACGGTCAATGTGTGGCTGCGATGATGGGTCCTGTCATGGAGTACAACTGGAAGGGCTACCCTGAGAAATTTGCACGTATTGCGAAAGCGTTCGGTATTGATACAAGCAATATGACAACAGAAGAAGCTGCGAAAGCATCTGTCAATTGGATGTATGACCTGGTCGAAGACTTAGAAGTACCGACTTTAGAAGAGCAGGGAGTATCACCTGATATGATCGAACGTTTGTCAAAAGAAGCGATGAAAGATCCGCAAACCTTTGGAAACCCTAGAGATTTAAATGAAAAAGCATATAATTGGATCTACAAGCGCTGCTTTAACCTTACACCTAAAACGGTATAACTACATGTCCCGCTCCTTTACAGAGCGGGATTTTTCTGGATAATGAAGCATAGATGGAAATTTTAGAGAAGAAGGAAGGTGCTGCTGATGTGGAAGCGTATGGCCGCAAAAGCGGAAGGCGTATATATCGCAGATACAGAAAGCTTCATAACAAAGCAAATGGACAAGCTTGATTTTGATTATGGCGGCATCCCCGGCGACTTGCATTTTGGCCTGACCAAAAAAGCGGGGGCCAGAGAACCGATGTTTTCAAGAGGGACTGAAATTTTCAACCGAAGACAAATTTCTATTGTTTCAATAGAGGAATGTGATGAAATTGCTTTAAAAATAGGAGTGCCGAGCATTTTGCCGGAATGGCTCGGGGCGAATGTGGCAGTCAGCGGCATACCCGATCTTACTTCATTAAAAGAAGGAAGCCGGCTCATTTTTCCAAGCGGAGCCGCTTTGCTGTGTGAGGGAGAAAATGATCCGTGTATTCAGCCGGGAGAAGTCATTCAGTCTTATTATCCGGACAAGCCGAAGCTGGCACCGGCTTTTGTCCGCCACGCACTGGGCATAAGAGGGATTGTCTGCATTGTTGAGAGGCCCGGAGCTGTTTACGCAGGTAATGAAATAGTAGTTCATTCCTATCAGCGGAAAGCCAAACCACGAAAAGCAGAAAGGGTCTGATCAAATCAGGCCCTTTCTATTTTCTCTTTAATTTCTTTAATCTGGCTGAGGTGCCGTTTTTCATGGTGGCCGATAAAATCGATCCACTGTTTCACAGTCAACTCTTGAAACACAGGATGAGGAAGCACTCTTTCAAAATCTTCTTCTTTCAGAGAGGCAATTGCAGCAGTCAGTTGCTCTCTCACAACATCAAGTTCGCGTTTCATTTGGCTTCCTGAAATGAAATCATGTTCAGGCTCAAGATGACTCGGAGCTTTCCGTTTATTATTTCTACCCTGTGCTACCTCAAGGTTTTTTTCTTCAACTTCTTTAACAGGAGCTTCCTTTACACGTTCCTTCAGCATTTTTTGTGCAGCCATATCGATTTTTTTTAGATGGTCAAGCACTTCCCGTATGCTCCATTCCCCAGCAGAGGGCTTTTGATTCAGCTTTTCGTCAGAAAGTCCTTTCACTTCGTTCCACGTTTCTAATCTGGCTTCATTAAAGATACTCATCATATCTCCTCCTAAAATGACATTACCATATATATAAGCAATTATCATTTATCAAGCATTTAAAAATAGGTTATTTATCTTAAAATTTTGAAACCTTTTCTGCTGTATCTCGTATAAATGGTAACGGCGGCCGTTCATCAATGCATTGATGAAGAAAGGATGAGGAAATTGGAGTTATTTGGCGTTCCTATACACACAATTTATCTTTACACGCTTATTATTGCGGGCAGCCTTACGCTGTTATTTCTGTTTTTCGGAGATGTATTTGCAGGACTGTCAGAAGGCATTCCTTTTCTTAATCCGACATTGATGCTCGCATTTTTTACATGTTTTTCAGCCGGCGGATATATAGGCGAGCTCATATTGCCCCTGTCGAGCCTGTTGATCGCCCTTTTATCTTGTATTCTTTCGATCATGCTGGTGGTATTGCTTCACACCTTTGTACTGGTACCATTATCATCTGCAGAAGAATCATTGGTTTATAAAGAAGACGATCTAAGAGGAAGAGTCGGTAAAGTCATTACAGCTGTTCCTGTTGATGGGTTTGGTGAAGTGGTCATTGAAGGGATAGGCGGCACCATCTCAAAGTCAGCAGTCAGCTTTGATAATGAGCAAATCAGTTACGGTACAGCTGTTTTGATTGTAGATGTTAACAACGGAGTTCTTTCAGTCACTCCGCATGAACCTATTTAAACAACCAAGGAGGAATGTGAAATGACAATGCCGATTATAATTGTCATCGGAGTTGTATTCTTTTTATTAATTGCACTTATTGCCGTGTTTATCACAAAGTATCGTACGGCAGGGCCTGATGAAGCGTTAATCGTAACGGGGAGCTATCTGGGCAACAAAAATGTTCATGTCGATGAAGGGGGCAATCGTCTTAAAATCGTCCGCGGCGGAGGAACCTTTGTCCTTCCCGTCTTCCAGCAGGCAGAGCCGCTAAGCCTATTATCAAGCAAACTCGATGTATCGACACCTGAAGTCTATACAGAACAAGGCGTGCCTGTAATGGCCGATGGAACTGCGATTATTAAAATCGGCGGTTCTATAGGAGAAATCGCTACAGCTGCCGAACAATTTTTAGGGAAATCAAAAGACGACCGTGAGCAGGAAGCGCGGGAGGTTTTAGAAGGCCACCTTCGTTCCATTCTCGGCTCAATGACAGTTGAAGAAATCTATAAAAACAGAGAAAAATTCTCTCAAGAGGTACAGCGTGTGGCTTCGCAGGATCTCGCAAAAATGGGGCTTGTGATTGTCTCCTTTACCATTAAAGATGTACGTGATAAAAACGGTTATCTTGAATCATTAGGGAAACCGAGAATCGCTCAAGTAAAACGGGATGCTGATATCGCGACAGCAGAGGCTGATAAAGAAACCCGAATTAAGCGGGCAGAATCCGATAAAGATGCAAAAAAATCAGAACTTGAACGGGCGACTGAAATCGCTGAGGCTGAAAAAATCAATCAGCTCAAAATGGCTGAATATCGCAGAGAGCAAGATACGGCAAAAGCGAATGCCGACCAGGCGTATGATTTAGAGACTGCTAGGGCGCGCCAGCAAGTCACAGAGCAGGAAATGCAGGTTAAAATTATTGAACGCCAAAAACAAATCGAGCTTGAAGAAAAAGAAATTCTTCGCCGTGAACGACAATATGACTCAGAGGTAAAGAAAAAAGCCGATGCAGACCGTTATTCAGTCGAGCAGTCCGCAGCCGCTGAGAAAGCCAAACAGCTTGCAGAAGCCGATGCCAAGAAGTACAGTATTGAAGCAATGGCGAAGGCTGAGGCTGAAAAAGTCAGAATTGACGGGCTAGCAAAAGCGGAAGCTGAAAAAGCAAAAGGGGAAACAGAAGCAGAGGTTATCCGTCTAAAAGGTCTTGCAGAAGCGGAAGCAAAAGAGAAAATTGCCGCTGCCTTTGAACAGTACGGCCAGGCTGCGATTTTCGATATGATCGTAAAAATGCTTCCGGAATACGCGAAACAAGCAGCAGCACCGCTTTCAAATATTGATAAAATTACTGTTGTTGATACAGGGGGAAGTGGTGAATCTAGCGGCGCCAACAAAGTAACCAGCTATGCGACAAACTTAATGTCAAGCCTTCAAGAAAGCTTAAAAGCATCGTCGGGAATTGACGTAAAAGAAATAATTGAGAACTTTTCAGGAAAAGGAAATGTAAAACAAAGCATTAACGAATTAACAAATGAAATAAAAGAAGCAAAAGAGACCCAAACACGAGAAGAATGATTAAGGAAAGGATAGAACCACGATGGTAACTGTCAGAGAAGCAAAGTTAGAAGATATAAAGGACATTGCAAAAGTGCATGTGGATAGCTGGAGGACAACATATCGCGGAGTTGTCCCGGCTGAATACTTAAACAGTCTGAACTACAAAGAATTTGAAGACAAATGGAAAAGTCGTTCATTAAGAGGTGTATTTGTGGCTCAGGATGAAAAAGATACGATATTCGGCTTTGCTTCGTTTGGTCCTATTCGCTCTGATCAAGAAGGCTATGACGGTGAGCTGTACGCTATTTACCTTTTAGAGGAGCATCAGCGGCAAGGTGCAGGCAAAGCGCTCTTAGCAAAAGGGGTGGAGTTTTTGCTTCATCAAGGATTTTCGAGTATGTTTGTTTGGGGAATTGAGAAGAACCCTTCGATTACATTTTATCAGGCCTTTTCACCCGAAAGAATAGCGGAGGACAGCTTTGAAATCGCGGGAGAAAGGCTGAAGGAAGTAGGGTTTGGCTGGCCAGATCTTTCTGCTTTGAAAACAACTCTTAACAGATAACAAAAAACAACCCCCAGCATATGGGGGTTGTCACGTTAAGCTTTGTCAGTTTTGAGCAAACGGGGTGCTGTCATAAATAATAAACAAAGGACAATGGCGCAAATGATGAATGAAGGAACCATATAAGTAGCATTATAAGTTAAGGAATAAATCCATACCGGTGTTCCCTTTGGGGCGTAGCTGCCGAAAAACACTGCCCCTGAAATGACATGCGCGGCATAGCGCAGGAAACTGCCGATCAAAACTGCGCTGACCACTGAAATAACTAATTTCCCTTTTGTTTTGGATACAGCGGCTTTACGGACAGAAGAAGCGAAACATCCGCTAATTCCGATAGCTGCGAACGCGACAATGTAATCTAACAATAGCTGTATAGGATGTTGTGGGAATAAGTTTCCGATTGCGATTTGAACCAGACCTGTCAGCAGGCCGGTAGTAAGGCCAGCTTTAACACCCCAACGAAATGAGATCAAAAAGATTGGAATCATCATGATGGAGACCGAGCCTCCTTGAGGCATCCTAAGAAACATTCCTGAGACGATGTCTAAAATAACAGCAGCCGCAGTCATAATTGCTATTTCAATAAGGCGAACCAGTTGCTTAGATTGATTCATAAAAATCCCCTTCCATGGATAGACAATCCAAAAGGACAACAAAAAAGCAGCACGCGGAAGGATGAGAAAAGTTCCACGCACTGCTTTACGAGCTGCAATTCATTTGACTTTGCCACATCCCTACGCCAGCGTTAACTAACAGGTTCAAAGGGTCAGAACGAAACCGCTCACTCTCAGCTTTAATGCTCCCCTTGTGGTCATCTATATTTAATTCGTTTCTACTATACAAGAAAAAGAAAAAAACAACAAGATCACATTACTGTTGTATATGTTCTTTTTATATAGATATAAGATAAGTACGAGATAGATGAAATACGAGGTTTATAGTTTATTTGTTTTATAGAACTTTTTTCAAAAAAACTATTGCAATAAATAAATACAGATGTTATATTATTAAACGTCGCTGATGAACAGCAGACAAAACAAGAAGCTTCATAAAACAATTAAAAAAAGTTGTTGACAAGAAAGAAGCTGAATGTTATATTATTAAAGCTGCTTCATTGAGAAGCGACAAAATGATCTTTGAAAACTAAACAAGACAAAACGTACCTGTTAATTCATTTTTATAAATTCGCACAGAGATGTGCGTAGTCAGGGGCCTGCACAATGCAGGTCATGCAGATGTTGTCACAGCATGTGACAAACTTAATCTGCGCTCCATTACTTCATGGAGAGTTTGATCCTGGCTCAGGACGAACGCTGGCGGCGTGCCTAATACATGCAAGTCGAGCGGACAGATGGGAGCTTGCTCCCTGATGTTAGCGGCGGACGGGTGAGTAACACGTGGGTAACCTGC
>NZ_JAUMKF010000035.1:0-21639 GCF_030519405.1 Bacillus sp. C28GYM-DRY-1 | reverse complement strand
CAAACGCAAAGAAACGATTGAACGGGTTTTTGCGGATTTAAAGCACAAGCATGGCCTGCGCTGGACAACCCTAAGGGGAAAGAAAAAATTGTCCATGCAGGCGATGCTTGTTTTCGCTGCCATGAATTTAAAAAAACTGGCGAATTGGACTTGGAAAGGACCAACTCGCCAGCCTATTCGACCGAAAAACAGAATAAATTGGACAAAAATAGGTCGGATCATAAAGATCCGACTATTTTGTCAACAGTCTGAGATTGCCTGTAGGGAACAGGCAATCTTTTTTTATTATTTTCCGATGAATTGCTGTGTCCAGATGCTTCCAGACTCAACGTAGCCTACACCGATATGAGTAAAGTTAGGGTTTAGAATATTTTTTCTGTGTCCTTCACTGTTCATCCAAGCTTTTACTACTTCTTCTGGTGTTTTTTGGCCCTTAGCAATGTTTTCACCTGCTGTTTTGTAGCTGATTCCGAAAGATTTCATCATGTCAAACGGTGAGCCGTAAGTTGGGCTTTGGTGATCAAAATAGTTCTTGTCTTTCATATCCTGAGATTTTGCGCGTGCAGATTTGCTTAACGTTTCATCAATTTGAAGCGGTTTTAAGCCTTGTTTTTGTCTTTCTGCATTTGTAAGCTCAACAACTTTTTTCTCATATGCACTTACAGATGAAGGTGCAGATGTTGTTGTGTTTGTTTTTTCAGCAGCTGCAGGTGCTTTAGAAGCAGCGTTTTGTTGAGTAGGAGCAGGTGCTTTAGAAGCAGTGTTTTGTTCAGCAGCTGCTTTTTCTGCAGTTTTTTGCACAGGTTTTGCAGTTTCTGTCTTTTGAACATCCTGAATGTTCATATTAGATTGCTTCGCATGTTTTTTAAGAAGCTGCTTGATCTCTTTTTCGTTTGCAGCATTTAATGTTTTAATATTTGTGTTAATGTGCAGCTTTTTCATTACATCATTAAGAGACATGTTTTGCACCATATTTCCTGTTTTTACCGTTACCACATGCTGGAAGGAGAATTCTTTCGCTGATGCTTGCTGTACGCCCCCGAATGTGAATAATCCAACCGCAGCGGCAGCAGATAAAATAAATGCTTTCTTCATTAGTTCATAACCTCCTAGAGTTGTTTGTTTCTACAAAAAAATCATAACATAGCTTTTTTGTCATAAAGTATCCATCACTTTCCTTTGACAAAGAGAGTGTGTCATCTTCGTAACCAATACGCGCTAAACCGCTGAGACAAAGGGAATCACTGCATTTCATGATATTATCGTACAGTTACATAGCTTCCTTTTATTTGAATTGTTAGTTATATTTTAATGTGTTTTTATATTGACAGCATTTTTTATCCCTTTTTACTGTAACAACTGTTACATAGGTGTTACAATTAATCTCAGTATATGTAAATATATTGAATGATTTTGAGAGGGGTAACCAGAAGTGACTGAAATAGGACGTGAACCAAAGAAAAAAAGTAACGGAAACAGGGCAATTAGAATGAACCTTTTTTTCCTTGCTGTCTTTGTTCTATTCACTGCATTAATCTTTAAGCTTGGCGTTGTTCAAATTGTTGAAGGCACACAGCATGAAGAAGACGCTGAGAAAGCAAATGCAAAAACAGCGTTCTATCCGGCGCCTCGAGGGAAGATGTACGACAGAAACCAGAAAGTGGCTGTCGATAACCAGAGCGTGCCTGAAATAGTGTATGTTTCAACATCGAGCACAAAAACAGAAGACAAAATCAAAACAGCGAAACGGCTTGCGGCTTTCATTCATATTGATACCGAATTTTTGAAGGAAAGAGATTTGCGTGATTACTGGATCGCATCTCATCCGAAAAAAGCCGCCGCTCTGCTTAAGGAATCTGAAAGCAATCTGAAAGGCGCTCAGGCTTACAAGCTTCAAATTGAGCGTGTACCGGATCAAGAATTGAAAGCGATTCAGCGAGATGACGAAGAAATGGAAATCGCTGCGATATATACAAGGTTTTCAAGCGGAAATGCCTACGAACCTCAAATCGTAAAAGCGATGAATCCAAATGAAAGCAACAGCAATGGAAAAAACGGAACACTGCTTGACGAGGAGAAGAAATCCACACAACGACCAAAAAATGATTTAACATATGATGAAATTTCAATTGTTTCTGAGCATTTAGAAGAGCTTCCGGGAATCGACATTGTAAACGATTGGACTCGAAAATATCCTTATGACAAAACGCTCTATTCTGTTTTCGGCGGCGTCACGACACCTGATCAAGGCCTGCTGAGCGATAGAAAAGACTTCTACTTAACAAGAGGCTATGCAAATAATGACAGGGTGGGAAAAAGTTATATAGAGTATCAATATGAAGACTATTTAAATTCCCAAAAGGAAGAAGTGGAATACGTAGAAGACAATAAAGGGAATGTCGTCAGCCAAAAAACCATTAATAAAGGCAGCAGGGGATATGATCTTCAGCTTTCTTTTGACATGGAGCTTCAGGCAGAAGTGGAAAAGATCATTGAAGAAGAAGTGAGAAACAGCCGTGCACGCGGAAACTATATGCTTGACAGAGCCTTTGTCGTGATGATGGACCCGAATAACGGCGATATTTTGTCCATGGCAGGGAAAAAAATTGATTTAGAAACAAACAAAATTCAAGATTATGCGATAGGGACATTTACAACCCAATATGAAATGGGTTCAGCAGTAAAGGGTGCCACCGTACTTGCCGGTTATCAGGACGGAATTCCGCACTATAAATATTTTCTCGATGCTCCAATGCATTTAGGAACAAATCTCATAAAAAAATCGTATACCAATATGGGAACCATCAATGAATTAACCGCTTTGCAAAAAAGTTCTAACGTATATATGTTTAATATTGCCATGCATATTGCGGGTGTAACATACAGGCCGCATGGGTCTCTTCCGGCTGATCAGAAGGATTTACTGAAGATGAGAAACTATTACAGCCAGTTTGGCCTAGGGGTAAAGACAGGTATCGACCTGCCTCAGGAATCAGCCGGTATGCAAACCACACCTGAAACTGTAGGGGGCTTAATTTTAGACTTGGCAATCGGTCAGTATGATACATACACACCGCTTCAAATGGCCCAGTACATCTCAGTAATCGCCAATGGAGGCTATCGTGTGCAGCCTAGAGTCGTCACAAGTATTCATGAGCCAGGGAAAAAAGACCAGCTTGGTAAGGCGATTGAACATAGAAAGCCTAAAGTACTAAATAAGATCAACAATTCAGAGAGTGATTTGAAGCAAGTGCAAACAGGTATGAAATTAGTCACTTCTTCAGGGACAGCTAAAAATACGTTTACAGAAGATGTATCAGGAAAAACGGGAACAGCAGAAACATTTTACTACGGCACGAATCGTAATTGGTGGGGGAAAAGCACATATAACCTTACTTTTGTCGGTTATTACCCGTCGAACAATCCAAAAGTGGCTTTTAGTGTTGTTGTTCCATCAGTAGATGATGATGATAAGATCAATAAAATTATTGCCAAAAGAGCTATACATGCTTACGCAGAGCTAGAAAAGAAACACAGTAAGAAATAAAAAAACAGGGTGCACAACTGAAAGGTTGTGTGCTCTTTCTTTTATTCAAAAATTGACGTTCACCATAAGAATAGAAGGAGAATACTCATTTTCTAGCGAATCATACTAGGTAAAAGTTAATCTGTATATATCGAAACACGATGATCATGCAAAGGAGGGATTCTGTGGAACAGGATACGCAGCATGTTAAACCATTTCAAACAAAAAACGATATTCATGCAGTCTTGGCCTCTAATGGACGCATCATTTATATATCTGCCAATTCCAAACTGCATTTAGGCTATCTCCAAGGAGAGATGATCGGATCATTCCTCAAAACGTTTCTGCATGAGGAAGACCAATTTTTGGTTGAAAGCTATTTTTATAATGAACATCATCTGATGCCATGCACATTTCGTTTTATTAAAAAAGATCATACGATTGTGTGGGTGGAGGCTGCAGTAGAAATCGTTACGACAAGAGCTGAGCGGACAGAACGAGAAATCATTTTGAAAATGAAGGTTCTTGAAGAAGAAAGCCATCACTCTCTAAACTTCGAAAAAGATGAAATCGAGCCTGCAAGCCCGGAATCGACTACATATATTACGGATGATTATGAACGGTTAGTTGAAAATCTTCCGAGTCCGCTATGCATCAGTGTCAAAGGCAAAATCGTCTATGTAAACAGTGCAATGCTTTCAATGCTGGGAGCGAAAAGCAAGGATGCTATTATTGGCAAATGGTCCTATGAATTTATTGAGGAAGAATATCATGATATTGTGAAAAACAGGATTATACGAATGCAAAAAGGAATGGAAGTTGGAATGATTGAACAGACGTGGAAAAGGCTTGATGGCACACCTGTTCATTTAGAAGTGAAAGCATCCCCGACCGTCTACAAAAACCAGCAGGCTGAGCTGCTGCTGCTGATCGATATCTCTTCAAGGAAAAAATTCCAAACCATCCTGCAAAAAAGCCGTGAACGATATCAGCTGCTGATTCAAAATTCAATCGATACCATTGCGGTGATTCATAATGGAAAATGGGTGTTTATGAATGAGTCAGGAATTTCCCTGTTTGAAGCGGCCACCTATGAAGATTTAATTGGCAAAAACATATATGATCAGCTGCATCCTTGCGATCACGAGGATGTAAAAGAAAGAATCCAAAACATCGCCGAGCAAAAAACACAATCAGAAATTGTCAAGCAATCATGGTTCACCTTCCAGAACAGGGTCATCTATACGGAGATGGTCTGCATTCCGACGACCTTTTTTGGAGAAGCGGCTGTCCAAGTTATTCTTCGGGACATTTCTGAGAGAAAACAAACAGAAGAATTGATGCTGAAATCAGAAAAATTATCAATCGCAGGGCAGCTCGCGGCGGGAATCGCTCATGAGATACGCAACCCGCTGACAGCGATCAAAGGATTTTTGCAGCTGATGAAACCGACGATGGAAGGAAATGAACATTACTTTGATATTGTCTTTTCTGAACTCAGCCGTATCGAACTAATACTCAGTGAACTGCTTATGCTGGCGAAACCTCAGCAAAATGCCGTTAAAGAATATTTGAACTTGAAAAAATTAATTGGTGAGGTCTCGGCCCTCTTAGAAACACAGGCAAATTTAAATGGCATTTTTATCAGAACCAGCTATGAAACTGACAGCATTTATATTAACGGGGATCAAAACCAATTAAAGCAGGTATTCATTAATTTAATAAAAAATGCGGTTGAATCAATGCCTGACGGGGGAACAGTAGACATTATCATAACTGAGGATGAGCATTCGGTTCATGTCACTGTCAAAGATGAAGGAGAAGGCATACCTGAAAAGGTGCTGAACCGGATTGGAGAACCATTTTTAACGACAAAAGAAAAAGGCACGGGGCTTGGACTGATGGTGACATTTAATATTATCGAAAATCATCAGGGAGTCATCCATGTAGACAGCCAGCCGGAAAAAGGCACAGCCTTTAAAATTTCATTTCCAAAAAAATAAAACAACGGCTTAAACGCCGTTGTTTATCGTCTGCATTGATTCACGTTTTTTTAATACAAATAATTCTAAGCGGTCCAGGCCTTCTCTAAGCGTGTCCAGCGAGTATGCAAAAGACAGCCTCACATATCCCTCACCATACTTTGAGAATGAGCTGCCCGGTACGAGTGCCACACCTGAATCTTCCAATAGAGCCATACTAAAATCAAAGGAAGACATTCCAAATGATTTAATAGATGGGAAGATATAAAAGGCGCCAGACGGTTTCACAACGTCAAGTCCCATGGAAACAAGACGATCATACACATAGTCCAGACGTTTTTTGTACTGTTCCCTCATAATCAGGGCATCGTCAAAACCGTTTGTCACAGCTTCAAGCGCGGCTTTTTGAGAAATAGATGACGCACACGACACATTGTATTGATGAACCTTTAAAATGTGCTTTGCTATGTTTTTCGGTGCAAATAAAAATCCAATTCTCCAACCGGTCATGCTGTGTGATTTTGACAAGCCGTTAATGACAATCGTTTGATCCCGCAAATGGGTTGCGATGGAGTAATGGGGTCTGTCATATGTTAATTCACTGTATATTTCATCAGACAATACGAAGATATTTCTGCCTTTTAAAAGGGCAGCGATGCTTTTTAGTTCTTCTTCAGATAAAGTCACGCCGGTAGGATTTGACGGATAAGGAAGCACGACACACTTAGTGTTAGGAGTCAGAGCATCTTCAATCAGCCGGGCAGTAAGCTTAAAGCCGTGTGATGTCGTATCAACAATGACAGGCTTGGCGCCGCACAAATTGATAATAGGCTCGTAGCCGGGATAAATCGGGCCTGGCATAATCACCTCATCACCGGGAGATAAAATCGTGCGGAATGCAGCATCAATGGCTTGGCTTGCACCTGTTGTGATGATGATTTCAGATTTAGCATCGTAGTTAAAATCCGCTTTTTTCTTCATATAAAGCTGTACAGCTTGTCTCAGCTCCAGGTAACCAGCGTTCGGAGTATATGACGTCACGTTTTCATCAATGGCTTTTTTTGCGGCACCTTTCACGTGATGCGGCGTGAAAAAGTCAGGCTGGCCGATTGTAAGTGAAATTACGTCTTCGTGTTGAGCTACAAGATTTGAGAACCTGCGTATTCCTGAAATTTCAATCTCTCTTGCTTTCGGATTCAGCAAATGTTCCATAATTCATCACCTTAACAAATATAATGAGTTTATCCTATTTTACCACTAGCTGATCATTTGTCACCTTTTTCGCCGATATATTTCGATTGTATGCGTCTTTTTTCTAAACATACCTTTCTTTACAGAAAAAAAAAGAAGACAACCAGCGATTTGATTGTCTTTATTGTATCATGTTCTATTATTGTTTATATGAGCTAATTTCATTAATAACCATAATCAAAATGAAGGTCTTCGTGCCAAGTCATATACGATGGATGCTCTTCTTGAAGGTCAGCTGATTCTTTCTTCATATGCAGATAAGTCTCTTCACTGATATCTTCTAAAACAGTCATTTCATTTCCTTTAAATATTACTAAGGTACCCATTATTTACACCCTTCTTTGGAAAAATCCTTGACTATTTTACCACTGTTAGTTGGAAAGTCAATGGTTATTAGGGAAAAAGTTTCAAAGAACCGCGGCTTGACGCTCCCAGTATCCGATTTTGAAGAGCCATGCCATTCACTTTTTACAATTTACGCCGATATATACAGTACAATACTGAATGCGAATAGCGAGGGATTGAAGTGTCATTACAACAATACGAAATTTTATTGGATTCTGGTACAAATGAATTAGAAATAGTGAAGTTTGGCGTGGGCGATAATGCTTTCGGAATTAACGTCATGAAGGTAAGGGAAATTATTCAGCCAGTCGAGGTGACATCAGTGCCTCACTCCCATCAGCATGTAGAAGGAATGATTAAGCTCAGAGGGGAAATCCTCCCTGTGATCAGCCTCTTCTCATTTTTTGGAGTTGAGCCTGAGGGATCAAAAGACGAGAAATATATCGTGACTGAATTTAATAAACGGAAAATTGTTTTCCATGTCGGCTCTGTTTCTCAAATTCACAGAGTATCCTGGGAAGCAATTGAAAAGCCCACATCATTAAATCAAGGAATGGAGCGGCACCTTACCGGGATTATTAAGCTCGAAGACCTGATGATCTTTTTGCCTGACTATGAAAAAATGATTTATGACATCGAATCAGACTCAGGTGTGGATACGTACAATATGCATACCGAGGGCTTCGATGAAAGAAGAGCTGATAAAAAGCTTATCATTGTAGAGGACTCACCGCTCTTGATGCGCCTCTTGCAGAATGAGTTAAAAGAAGCAGGGTACAACAATGTTTCTTCGTTTGAAAACGGAAAAGAGGCATATGACTACATTATGAACCTTGCTGAAAATGAAACTGATTTATCAGAGCAGATTGATATGATTATCACTGATATTGAAATGCCAAAAATGGACGGACACAGGCTCACAAAGCTGCTGAAGGAAAACCCGAAAAGCTCAGACGTACCTGTTATGATTTTCTCATCGTTAATTACAGATGATTTGCGTCACCGCGGAGAAGTCGTTGGCGCAGATGAGCAAATCAGCAAGCCTGAGATCAGTGACTTGATTAAAAAAGTGGATACGTATGTCATCGAATAAATAAAAACAGCCGGTGCCTAAGTGGCACCCGGCTGTTTTTATTTTAAAAGTAACTCTCGCCAAGCTTTTTAAAAACAGGTTTATGGTAGGCTGGCTGCTGGCGATTTGGCACAAGCGGTTTTTCCTTCATGCCTACATATTTTTGCAACAGGTGTTTCGCTTTTGTTAAAGACATGTGAGCTTTTGGATTTCGGTACGATTGATTAAGTGTACCTAAATGCGGAAGATGTTCGAAGTCTTCTTTAGTTGGAGGCATGTGAAAATAGTAGTCTCCGATTGAGATAAGCACGTCCGATTGCTGTTGGCTGAACCTTGGATTTTTTGAAAAATGAAGCCCTATTTTCTCTCCTTTACCTTCTTTGACAAGCTTTTGCAAAGCCCGTTTTTTCAGCAGATATAGGTATTTAGGGTTGGGGGCGGTTTTTGCATGGCGGTTCACAGTGTAAACTGCTTTTGAAAGATTTTCTACGGTTGGCTGCAGATCTTTCGTATATGCATGGTCGTCCATTATTTCTCTCCTTTGCTCTTATCAAATTCTATATGATTAGATTATACTTTTTTAAAATTGAAATGCAAATATTGAATGTAAAAATGCGCTTTTTTCTGAGAAAAAAAGCGCATTTTTAATGTATATTATACAGATCTTGCTTTCTTTTTCGGCTGCTCTTGAAATGCTTCCTGAACATTCACTTCCGCAACCTGTGCACTGTATTTTGGCAGTGCAACAAAATAAAAAATAAAAACAAGCAGGATAATAACGCCCATACCGTAATAAAGATAATCAATGTTTGAAACGAACTTAGGGAATAACAGCGCAACTAAGCCCAGTGTTAAAGACTGTGCAAACATCATAAAAGGGTCCTGCAAGCCGCTTACTCGTCCCATCAGCTTTGGATGAACAATCTTTGGCATCCATCCCCCGATTGCAATGTTGATCGGGCCAATGCACATTCCCAGGGCAAAAGATGCCGCATAGTACACCCATAAAACATTTGTGTAGCCGAGAATGAAAATCAGCAAGCCTGCAATGAAAATCGGTATCGACATTAAAAAGTGCGGCTTCACTTTTTTAGAGATAATCGTGCCGATTACACTTCCTGCCAGCAGCCCAAACCCGAGTGCGATCGTAAATACCGACGTATGCCACTCATAACGGTCAGGCGCCAATCCGTATTTCATTGTAAACATTGGCAATACGGCGAATCCTCCGTTGACAAATCCAAAAATAAAGAATCCGAATATAAGAGATGCCAGCAGTTTGTTTTTTAAAATATACAGAATACCTTCCTTAAAATCATTTATTGAATCTTTCACAGAAGTTTTTCTCCAGCTGAATGCACCGTTTGGCTGTCGGGCTTCTTTCGGTATCCGGCAGCTGCGGATCAGCAGCCCGGAAATGATAAAGCTGACAAAATCAAGAATAATGGCGCCTTCGATACCGATTGTGTTGTACATAACGGCACCGATTCCGACTCCGAACACCATGAAAATACTAAAAAGCATCTGGTTAAGACCGGCCGCCTTTGCATAATGCTCCTTCGGCAGGATGGCTTGTACCAAACTGTTTTCTGCCGGAAAGAAAAACTTCGTGACAGCGCTTCTGACAAATAAAATACAGAAAACAAGAGGAATATTGCCGGTAAATAAAGTGAAAAAAAGAACGACAGTCAGGCCGGCTCTGATCCAATCACAGTTTTCCGCTACCTTTTTTCTGTCAAACCGGTCCGCGACAACTCCTACGATCAAAAATACAAATACGGTCGGGAGAGAATACATCAGCTCCGCCAAGGTCGTATATGAAGGCTGGCTGCTGAAGCGGTCCAGCAAGAAAAAAGCAAATGCCATGTTGCCTACTGTCGTACCCATTTGAGAAGCGAGTGCTGCGAAAAAAAGACGAACAAAATTACGATTTTTAAATATATCCATAAAAACGCTCCTTACCCTAAAGGTCCCACTTTATCATATTATAAACAGCCTGTTTTTGAAACAATTAAGAAAACATTACCGGTTAATCATGACTCTTGTTCCGTTTGGCACAATAGAAGCGAGTTCGATTACGTCTTTGTTATGCATGCGAATGCACCCTTTAGAAACAGCCTTACCAATCGAAGAGGGATTATTCGTCCCGTGTATTCCGTAGTGCTGTCTTGAAAGACTCAGCCAATAAGCGCCAAATGGACCGCCGGGATTGCGTTGGCGGTTAATAATGTAGAACTCGCCAGTTGGTGTTTGTGTCAGTATTTTACCGACGGCAATCGGATAAGTTTTTATTATCTGATTATTTTGGCGCAAAGTAAGGGTTTTAGCCCCAATAGAGACTGTAATATGATATGGGATCGTATTTGGGTCCGGCAGACCGGGGATGACAATGCGCTGTCCGGCGATAACTCCTGATTGCAAAGAAGGGTTGGCTTGGATCAAAGCAGCAGTGCTGACTCTGAAATCGGCTGCGATGCTGGTGAGTGTATCGCCTTGTTTAATCTGGTACGTGAGCAGTTTCCTCATCCTCTCTTTTTTATTTATAAGTATTGATGAGGAACCCAATCTGCTACATTAAATTGTGCTTTTTAATGTAAAGACTGTAATTTCAGGTTTAGCCAGAAATCGCAAAGGCAGTCTCGTCATCCCGAGACCGCGGTTCACATAAATATGAGTGTCGCCTGTTTGGTACATTCCTTCGGTATAGACTTTTCCGTACGGAGGTGTAATAAGCGGTCCGTAGAAGGGCAGCTGGATCTGCCCGCCGTGTGTGTGTCCGGATAGCTGCAAATTGACAGGATATGTTTTTGTATTCAAGGCGGCATCAGGCTCATGGACGAGCAGAATAGAAAAAAGCTTCTCACTTAATTTCGATAGGGTGCCTTCATAATCGGGTTTGCCGAGCATTAAATCATCGAGCGCAGCAATCTCAATTTCGCTGCCGTCTGTGAGCTTTAATTTTTGATAGGCGTTGCGGAATACCGTAAAACCTCCCGATGACATCAGGCTTTTATAAGCATCCGTGCCATAGCCGCCGTGATCATGATTGCCGTAAACACAAAACTTGCCGAAGGGTGCTTGCAGCTTTTTCAAAAAAGGAATCACTGCCTGATAATTTTGATACATATCAGGGTTATCGATAATATCACCGGTAAAAACAATTAAATCAGGCTTAGATTCATTGATTGTCTGGATGACAGTTCTAAAATCATCAAGCGTAAAATAATCGCTTAAATGTGTATCACTGAACTGCACGATTTTAAAACCGTCAAATCCATGGGGAATGAGAGAGCTTTTAATCGTGTGTCTAGTAGTCTCAATCATATGCGGTTCCAGATAGCGGGCATAGCCATATCCGCCGCAGGCTGTGAAAACCCCGGCCGCAAAAACGCCGAACGTTCCTTTTAAAAATTGTCTTCTGGACATCTTTTTCATTTCAAACCAACCTTTAGTAGAGTTTTTCTATTATATCACCTGTAACTTGAAAAAATCTCATATCAGCATGTACTGACAGAAGCTGGCATATAATGATAGAATAATATTGAATGAATACTCATTCATAATAGGAGGGATCATACAATGGAAAAAAAGGTTGTTATTATTACCGGCGGGTCAAGCGGCATGGGAAAAGCAATGGCAAAAAAACAGGCTGAATTAGGCTGGCACGTCATGGTGACAGGACGGAATCAGGAAGCACTTGAGGAAACGAAAAGAGAAATTGAGACCTTTGAGGGGCAAGTCGCTTGTTTTCAAATGGATGTCCGTTCTGATTCCGCTGCTTCAGACATGATTACAGAAGGGATAAGAGCCTTTGGCCGGCTTGATGCGCTGATCAATAATGCGGCCGGAAATTTTATTTGCCCGGCAGAAAAGCTGACGCCTAATGGATGGAAAGCCGTTATTGAGATTGTGTTAAACGGCACATTTTTTTGCAGCCAAGCCGCGGCACGGTATTGGATCGAGCAGCAGCAGAAGGGCGTCATTTTAAATATGGCCGCCACATACGCTTGGGGAGCGGGAGCAGGGGTCGTTCATTCCGCTGCAGCCAAGGCAGGGGTATTGTCACTGACAAGAACTCTGGCCGTAGAGTGGGGCAGTCAATACGGAATCCGCACAAACGCGATTGCACCCGGTCCGATAGAACGAACAGGCGGTGCGGAGAAGCTATTTGAATCGGAAAAAGCGAAAGCCCGCACGCTGAACAGTGTGCCGCTCGGCCGGCTTGGCACACCCGAGGAAATCGCCGCTTTGGCCGCGTTTATGCTTTCTGATGAAGCTTCCTATATGAATGGGGAATGTGTCACTCTGGATGGGGGGCAATGGCTGAATCCTTACCCGTTTTAATCTGAATATTTATAAGTGAATATTTAAGTTATTAAGAACTTTTATGTTCGAATGTAATACCTCCACAATTAACCTTCTTCCTATCCAATTTGATAACACATAGAGCTTTATTTGTTTATGAGGTGTTGTGTCATACGTAAGCCACCTAATATATGAAAGGTATATTTTAAAAGGGGAGACGAGATATGAAGAACTTAGATTTCAAATAAAACATTCATATAATTACTTCGTTAACTAAAAAGAGAAATTATAAGAATGAAAGGTTTCAAGGTTACATCAGATTGGGAGGAAGGTAATATAATGGACGAGATGGTATTATTAACTCAGGAATGGCTCAATGAAACGTACAAAGGAAAAAGTGGCTACAATTCCATTGAGGAAAATGGGAAAACTGGCTGGAAAACAATGTATGCATTAACTAGAGCATTACAACTAGAATTGGGAATTACACAGACTTCCGACAGTTTTGGTCCTACAACTTTAAGAGAGCTTAAAGAATTAGGCCCGATTTCTACGTCAACTAATTCAAAAAAAATATTGTGAAAATTATTCAAGGTGCTCTTTATTGTAAAGGTTATGGTCCAGGTGGATTAACGGGTACATTTGGTCAGGGAACGAAAGAGGCGATAGCAGAAATGCAATTGCATATGGGGCTTTCTAAAACAGACGGTGTAGTAACGCCTAAGGTGTTTAAAGCTTTATTAAACATGGACTCTTATATCCTTTTAAATGGGGCGTCAGAGAAAGTTCGTTCAATACAGCAATGGCTAAATAATAAATATAAAAATAGAGAGAATTTCTACTTTATGCCCTGTGATGGCCTATATTCAAGGGATACTCAAAAGTCTCTTGTTTATGCAATACAGTACGAGGAAGGGTTAAGTGATAGTATAGCTAATGGGAATTTTGGACCAACTACTCAAAGATTGATTCCTGTATTAAGAATTGGAGAAACAGATGAAAAAAACAGTTTTATTCATTTATTTCAAGCTGCTCTAATCTTTAATGGCTACAATGTTCCTTTTGATGGAGTATACTCTGAATCTGTAAGATCAAAAGTAAAGGCTTTTCAGTCTTTTGCAAAATTACAACAGAGTGGTACTGCCGACTTTCAAACATGGGCTTCACTTCTAGTAAGTACTGGAGACCCCAATCGAAAAGGAGTTGCTTGTGACTCAATTACTCAAATTACATCGGACAGGGCGGAGTCCCTTAAGAGGGCAGGTTATAAGATTGTAGGGCGATATCTAACAAATGCGCCGGGGAGTACACTAAATAAAAAAATACAACCAGGTGAATTAGAAACAATCTTAAAATCAGGTTTAAATGTTTTTCCGATTTATCAAACCTATGGGGGAGCAACAAATTATTTTAATAAAGAACAAGGAAAGAAAGATGCGTTTGCTGCTTATAAAGCAGCAAAAGAATACGGGTTTAAAAATAACACTGTAATATACTTTGCAGTAGATTATGATGCATATGGTAACGATTTAAACAACAATATTATTCCACACTTCGAAGGTATAAATGAAATAATGAACGGTTTTTTAGGTTCAACTTACAAAATTGGTATTTATGCTCCTAGGAATGTATGTACTATAGTTTCTAAAAAAGGTTTAGCATTTGCAAGTTTTGTAAGTGGTATGTCTACTGGTTTTAGCGGAAACTTAGGATATCCTTTGCCTTACAATTGGGCGTTTGACCAAATTTCAACAATTACTGTTGGAAATGGTTCTGGAATGATTGAAATTGATAATGATATTTGTTCAGGTTTGGATAATGGAGTTAATACCATAAATATAGTGTCTTCAGAGAATAAGAAGTTTTTTGATCAAATTGATGTTTTATATGAAACTGCTGAAAAATATGCTCAAATGCAAAGCGACTTAAATAATGGAGTAGAAAAAACACAATTAGCTAATGAGTTGGTTGCCCAGTATTTAAGAAAGGATGACTACAAAGGGTGGAAGTGGGTCCCTACCGCAGGTCAGATTGATCCTATTTATCGTGAATGGGCAGATAAAGTGCTAGGGGAAGACCTAGTAAATGGAATTGTTGATCCTATATCAAAAACTGTCATAGGAACGCAGCATCTTATGGCAACTTATAATGCCATTATTTATAGTGGTGGTTACTCTCAAACACTACGAGATTTTGCTGGTTGGACTGGAGATCTATTAACAACAATACAGGACATGAAATTACACGCTCAAGAATTTAATTCGCCTTATGATGCGGCTATGAAAATAATAGGTAATATGTATCAATTTAGCCTAGATGATTTATTTAGTGATGTAGATGCAATTAATCTAGCGAATAAAACATCAGTTGGTGCTAATGCACAACCTCTAAATATCGCAATTAGAGATTATTATAGTAATAATGACTGTATGAATAGGTTCACTCAATTTGTAAATAATAGATTTGATGGTTCGTTAGACAAAATTTTCTCTGAAGCAGAGTATTATTTAAATACAAACCTTGACCCAGTTGTTGTTCCAATTAGGTTAGCCTTTAAACGTGCTTTTGATGTTGAGGATTATAGTGAAGAGATTGGAAAAATAACAGCACAAGCATTTAGAGATGTTATTGAGAAAAAAATGATATCTGAATAAACTGCAAAACAAGCGAACGTTAAAACTGGTCGTTCGCTTGTTTTATTTTCTATTTAAATTTATGATATAATTTTTAAAGATTAAGGAGTGATTCATTGAAGAAATTGTTAAAAAAGTTAGTTGTATTATTTTTAAGCAGTTTAGTTATCATCTTTAATGTTTGGTACTTTATTATTTGTGCTTTTTCCCCAGAGTATTATCAAAATACAAATCTTACTTCTAATGAAATAATAAGATTTGAAAAACTATACCACATAGATTTTCCTGATGAAACAAAATTTATTAAAGCTAGAGAGTATTTGGCTGGGCCCGGAGGAGATACGTCAGCTGTATTATATGTGTCTCTGCCAACCAAGCGGGTAGAAAAAGTTTTATCTGATTACACGTATATGAAAATAAACTATACTGACAATGTCGGTTCAATGTATGGAGTTGACGTTTCAAAGAGTGTCGCCGGTTTAACAACTCTTACATTTGGCACTTACGATAAAAAAGGAACTTTCTATAATATGAAACATGATGATGATTGGATGTATAAAGGCACTGACTGGAATCTTTACTTTTGGACAGCTGCTAGTTATAATGCTGTTATTTTTGTATTTGTCTTGGTTATTGTGAAACAAATGAATAAAATTCTTAATTAACCAGTATGTAGATTGATAATCTCAAAAAAATTTTCCTCTTCTTTTAACATACTCCATACGACCCACTTTTCCATACTATGATTTTTTTGAAATTTGTGGTGTAGTTATAACTGTGCGTATAATCAGACAAAGATAGAGAAGCAGGTGATAACATGTTGGATCCACTTGATATTTTAACGAACATTGATGATGTTCTCCCATATTACCAGGCGATTTTCAGTGCCGAGGAGCAGAAAATCGTCGGATATGAGGTGCTGGGACGTATATTGGCAGATTCAGACATTCAAAGTCTCGGACCCTTTTTTTTAGATGGGGGGATACCCGAAGAATATAAATTAGAGGTGGATAACAGAATTATCCGCCAGGCTCTTGACCATTTTTTAGAAGCGGATTCTGATCTATTGATTTTTATGAATCAGGATGCCAATCTTTTAATGCTTGATCATGGCGAAAGCTTTCTTGAGCTTCTGAAAGAATATGAAGCGAGAGGGATCGAACTTCATCGTTTCGTGCTTGAAATTACGGAGCACAATTTTGAAGGGGATATTGAGCAGCTTTACCATATGCTTGCCTACTATCGTACATACGGAATTAAAATTGCAGTTGATAATATCGGAAAAGAAAGCAGCAACCTGGACAGAATTGCATTACTTTCGCCAGATCTGTTAAAAATCGATTTGCAGGCGCTGAAAATATCACAGCCGTCACCGTCATATGAGCATGTGCTATACAGCATATCTTTATTAGCGAGAAAAATCGGTGCTGCGCTGCTGTATGAAGACATTGAGGCGAACTTCCAGCTTCAGTACGCTTGGAGAAACGGAGGGCGCTATTTTCAGGGTTATTACTTGTTGTCTCCTTCTGAAACGTTTCGAGAGAGAGATGTATTGAAACAAAGACTTAAAACTGAATTTCACCAATTTATCACACATGAGAAAAAGAAGCTTGAAACTGTGTATGAGCACTCTGAACAGTTTTACAAACGAGTTCACCAGGCTGTGACATCTTTGAGAAAAAACAACCTGTCTTCTGATGATGACTTTATTAAAAATCTGGCGGAAGAGCTGACCGATTGCAGCTTTAGAATTTACATGTGTGATGAAGAAGGCGATCAGCTGACGGGAAATGTCTTTAAACAAGATGGAGAATGGATTTACCAGCCGGAATACGCGGAAAAGAATTGGAGCTGGCGCCCTTATTTCTTGGAGAACATTATGAGAATGAGAAATCTCAGAAAAGGATTCTTCAGTGATCTGTACAGTGATTTGGAAACAGGTGAAATGATCAGAACGTTTTCGTATCCTATGGATGACCAGATGTATTTATTTATAGACTTGCCTTATTCTTATTTATATGAGCAGGATGGATTGATTTAAGCGGCCTAAGTGGCCGTTTTTTTATGAATTGAAAAAAATATCAAAAAAAACGATTGACATTGATACTGAGAATCATTATCATTTAATTATAGAGAGAAGCTACTCTCTGTTCCCTAACCCCTCTATCAGATCAAGATCCGTAAAAACTTGGCGCTACCCGGGACTGACCCCTGTTTTTGAGACAGGGATCAAAACACCTTTTTAAACAGCCAATTGCCGATAATTTATCGGTGATTGGTTGTTTAGTTTCGTTTGAATACGAATATTGTTATAATAATGAATGTATTCTGTGACAGTGCGTTCTACGATGGCGGTCGTGGTTCGATCAATGCTGTTAAGATAGAACGTTTCAGACTTTAGTGAGGAATGAAACGATTCGATGGAGGCATTATCAGCGGGCGTCCCTTTGCGGGACATGCTCATGGTAATGCCTTTTGTATTAACAGCTTTTTGATACTCGTAGGATGTATACACAGAACCTTGGTCACTATGTAACATGCAGTTCTCAGGCAGTGTTGGCAGCTGATCAAGTGTGTCTAATACAAAGTCTGTGTCCTGCTTATCGCCAATCGTAAAAGCAATCACTTCTCCATTGTATACATCTAATATACTGGAAAGGTACAATTGTTTCTGTCCATAAGGCAAATATGTGATGTCCGTTACTAGTTTTTCAAGAGGGCGATCAGACTGAAAGTTCCGATCCAATATATTATCGACCACGGCATATGGCTGCCCATTCTTCTTGTGCTTTTTCACCTTAACCCGGCACTGCCATTGATTTTTCTGCATAATACGTTGAACAGTTTTATGGTTAATACGCATTCTCGTTTTTAGTATGGCTGTGATTTTTCGATATCCATACCGATACTTGTGCTCTCGGCACAACGTGCCGATTTGTTTTTCCAAATGGTGCTTGGAATGATCTTTCGTCAGATTCTTCTTCCAACGATAATAAGACGCTCGAGAGATACCTAAATGAATACAGATATCCTGCACGGTCATTGTACTGTGCAATATTTCTATAAGTTCGACTGACGTTTCGCTATCAACTTCCTTTCCAATTCGTTGTACTTTTTTAACACTTCATTCTGTTGTCGCAGATAACGATTCTCTGCCTGCAGTTTCTCTAATTCAGAAGAATACTCCGGACCTTTTCCGTAAGTGTATTGCTTTCCAACAGGCTGTTCGAATCGATGTGTATCCCCAGCTTTATGCCATCTAACCCATGTCTGAACCTGTGTCTTATTCTCAATATTCAATTTCTCCATGATCTCTTTCATAGGCACGCCTGCCAATCTCATTTCTACAGCCTTCTGTTTCACTTCAACCGAATAACTCACTCTTGTCCTCATAGAAAAAACACCTCCAAGTCTAATGTCGGATAACAATCATCCTTTTTCAAACTTGAAGGTGTTTTTTATTTGTCTCATCTTATGGGGTCAGTCCCTCTTTATGAGGGGGCCTTTTTGTTTTTATCTCCATCTCCAGTTTATTTCGTTATCTTCTTCGTAGATTCCTGGTAAAGAAATCCCTACTTTTTTTTGCTCATCATCGATGATAAACCAATTATCATCATCTAGTAGAGCATCATCAAACTTCTCGATTGCAGAGGGATCATCTTCATCCACCACTGCTCTAAAAAAATCTTTGAATTTTTCCATATTGTCATTAGGTTTGATTTTTCCATAAGCCCAAGGCCCTTCTATTGTTGCTCCATCTATTTCACCTAAGCATTCATTTTGATAATAAAGAAACATACTCCTCACTCCTTAGGAAACATTTTGAAGTATTCTTTTGGTATCTCACCTTTAACAAAATACTCTGTATCTCTACTAGTCCATTTTAGAGCTTTTTTCTTCCAATTGTCTGTTTGTCTCGTGTCGTTTTTTATTAATCTTTCAATTTGTTTTGGATTCAGGATAGCAACTCCTTTTAGTTCTCCAGAACGTATGGCTTTTCGTAGAGCTGATATATTTAATTCAATAGTATATTCCCCATAACCTTTTGCTATCTTTTTGTTAATTGTAAAACTGGTATATGGACTATTGGATTTTCCACCTTTCCTATACCCTCCTAAAATATGTTCCGTAACAGTTACCTGACGCCCTTGATACATTCCGCTTTTGTTTGCGGGAACAAGGTTCCCAGTCTCAGGTGAAATATGAGATTTTCCGATACCATTTGGTCTTTTTGTAGCATAAGGGAAATCTTCTCCTCTGAATAAGTTGGAAGGTTTACCTGCGCCAGAATTTATTTTTAATGCTTTACCTGCACCAATCATTCCTATTGGAGCAATTGAGGCAAGCGCGCTGTTTAAGTTGTTCTCACGTCTCTCCTCGGAAATCTTATTCCCAAACATATCTCGGCCGGTTATTGCTTCACTAAAACCATTCGCTGACGCAAGACCGTAGAGTCCTTTACTGGAGTTTTGAAGGGCAGGGAATGTCTTAGGTGTTTTATAGATATCAAGTGCTTTGTCTGCCCTATAAATGGCTTTGCTCGTTGAGTAGACAGCTTTTCCACCTTTGGCTAATTTTCCTGCCCAGCCAACTATAGGGATGTAGCCGGCCGCTGCCATTGCGCTTGCTGCCACTCGTTGGCCATCGGTTAATTTTTCACCGGTGACTGGATCGACGCCATCAGCAGCTCGCTTATAATCATAATATCCGGAGACTTCCCCTGTAAAATTACAAACAACATCCCACGTTTTTTCGTACCATGGCCTATTTGCGAGCTCCTCTTGTTCCTTCGCAATTCTTCTTTGTTCGGCCTGCTGATCTTTAAAGGAAATATAGTCAGTAGTTTGTTTTTTTACATCCTCGGTCATCTTATGAATTTCACTGTCCCTATAAGCCTTGGCATTATAGTGGATGGGAGACGCGCTCTTGCCTTTTGCTGTTGCGTTTATGAGTGCTTGGTAATCAGCCTGAATCATTTGTTCATTTGCTTCTGTTAGGGCGTATTCTGACGTTAGGTTTTCATCGACTTCACTTATTTTCTCGACTGTATTTTTTCGTTTTTTCTCAGCAGAAGATAACTCATTTTTAAAATCTTCCGTTGAAAAAACATCTAAAGGAAGGATATCGTGTATTTCATTTAAGATGTCTTTGATGGCCTTTTTCTGTTCTGACATGATGGATTTTGATTTAGAATTAGCATTGGCCAACTCATGTTCTAAGAAAGATTCTTCTATGTAGGCATCTGATAAGCTAGCGTCTTCCAAAATACCAGGTATACTCGTTAAAAAAGAAATTTTCATCTCAATTAGATCAATCCATTGGTCAGCAATGCCAGCCTGATCTTCATAAAATGATTTAATGTTATTGGCGCCTTTACCAGAAAACTCACTATCATCCAAATCAGCGACAGCTTTAAATGCTTTCTTTAATTTCACCATTTGATTCCTTGTTACTTTATATTCCTTTGCTCGGTTTTCAGCTTCAGAAAGCAGTGATTTAGCTTTAAATACTTTCATTATCTATCCCTTCTAAACTGTTTTGATATCAAAATATTACCACGTGATTGATAATTATGTAAAATATGGTTGATAAGTGCAAGGATAATTGATATAACAATATTAGGCAATACTAATCATTTCCAAAGGAGGAGTTTCAAAGTTGATTACCTTAAAGAGAAATTGGAAGTCTGTTGTTGCCTTGTTGTGTGCTTTAGCTTTATCTGTAGCGGTGTTTACGCCATTTGCCAATGCGCAAAATCTTTCAGAAGAAGACCAATTAGCACAGGAAATGCAGTTTATATTTGATGAAGCATCTACTCTCGAAAATGGCAAATATGTTGTAAATGAGCAATTAGTCTCTGAAAAATTCGGACCTGAGAACGTTGCGCCTATCGTTGCCTTTGTTAAAATGGTTAATGGTGAGGAGCTCACTGAATCTGACCTAGTAGGTGTTCCAAATCCTGCAGGAGATTTCTCGACAGCATCATATATGGGTTGCTTGAAAGACAAGATCATTGACTTCACTGGAATCGGCTTTATTACAGGTGGTTTACAAAAATTACTTGAAAAGAAACTCTGGAAAGAAGCTGCAATTCAGATCATTAAAATAGTAGGTAAAAATGCCATTAAGGGCGGAGTAGTTGGTTTAGCTGCAAGTTTAGCTTGGTTTAGTGTACGTTGTATCGGTAAATAAAAACGCTAAAGGGGATGTTCTAACATGAAAAGTATGAAGTACATATTGTTTTTCTTGGTCTCTTTAATTTTACAAGCTATTTTGTTCTTCGGCATAAAGAGAGATTCGGGGATAACTATACTCGACATGTTAGTTATGTCCTTGTTATTCAGTTTGTTTTTGTTTTTAATTGATAGAGTCCTTACAAAAAAGCAGGCGTAACGCCTGCTCAGGCTGTCGAGAAAATCTCGACAGCTTTTATTTTCCCTTAAAATATCCATTCTCCTGTAATAAAATAAAAGAAAGACTTCAAAAGGACGGTGTCTTTCTCATGTTCCACACAAGAAATTCTTC